>NZ_JBEZBE010000007.1:0-275784 GCF_040646935.1 Streptomyces sp. NPDC044984 | reverse complement strand
ACTAATCCCCACCGAAGTGGTTCATCGTTCGACTTGCATGTGTTAAGCACGCCGCCAGCGTTCGTCCTGAGCCAGGATCAAACTCTCCGTGAATGCTTCCCCGTGATCGGGGCGAACACGTCACGAGAGCGGTGCGGGAGGAGGAATAGTCCCCTCGCACTCAGCGTCCTCGCTGTGTTTTTTCAAAGGAACCTCAACCCGATCGAACCGATCAGGTCGGGGTATCAACATATCTGGCGTTGACTTTTGGCACGCTGTTGAGTTCTCAAGGAACGGACGCTTCCTTTGTACTCACCCTCGCGGGCTTTCCTCCGGGCGCTTCCCTTCGGTCTTGCGTTTCCGACTCTATCAGATCTTTCCGATCCGATTTCCTCGGTGCTTTCCGGGTTCCCGCTTCCGCGTTTCCCTTTCCGGCGGTTCCGACTCTATCAGATCCTTTCGGGCCTGATTCCCGGTCAGAGCGGGTTGTCTTCGCGGCCGTTGGGCCGTTCCGGCGAGTGAGACTTTAGCGGATTCCTGACCCTCGACCTAATCGGGGATCTGCTCCCTTTCGGGCGCGGATTCCTCATTTCGCGAATACGTACGCACGGACGCGACAGCAGACAGACTGCTGTCTCGAACAGTGGTGGTACTTGCGGAATGGCTGTCCGGGGACCGACCGGAGTCGGCGCTCACGTCGGACAACTCGGAGAACAGTACGGATCCGACCGGGGTGTGTCAACTCGCTGCCTCGTCCCACACCCCGGCGTACTGTGGTCCGTATGACGACGCGTACGTACAGCCAGTTCTGGTGGGCCGCCTGACGGCGGCCGCCCCTACGTACGCACTCAACGGCCGCCGCCTCGGCGGCCGTTTCTGTTTCTCCCTCCAGGACTCCGAGGGGCGGCCGGCCGGGGACCGGAGACGGAGAAGAGAAGAGATGACACGGGTCTTCAGTGGGATCAAGCCGACCGGGCATCTGACGCTGGGGAACTACCTGGGGGCCATGCGGCAGTGGGCCGCGGTCGACCAGCACCAGGCGGACGCGCTGTTCTGCGTCGTCGATCTGCACGCGCTGACCGTGCACCACGATCCCGCGCGGGTGCGCAGGCTGAGCCGACAGGCGGCGACGTTGCTGCTGGCGTCCGGGCTGGACCCGGCGCTGTGCACGGTGTTCGTGCAGAGCCATGTGGACGAGCACGCGCGGCTGTCGTATCTGCTGGAGTGCGTGGCCACGGACGGCGAGATGCGGCGGATGATCCAGTACAAGGAGAAGGCGGCGCGGGAGCAGCGGCGGGGTGGCAGCGTGCGGCTGTCGCTGCTGACGTACCCGGTGCTGATGGCGGCCGACATCCTGGCGTACGGGACGGACGAGGTGCCGGTCGGGCACGACCAGACGCAGCACGTGGAGCTGGCGCGGGATCTCGCGGTGCGGTTCAACCAGCGGTACGGGCACACGTTCGTGGTGCCGCGGGCGACGAATCCGCTGGTGGCGGCGCGGGTGATGAATCTGCAGGACCCCCTGTCGAAAATGGGCAAGAGTGACGACACGGGGCCGGGGATCGTCTATCTGCTGGACGAGCCGGACGTGGCGCGGAAGAAGGTCATGCGGGCGGTGACCGACAGCGGGCGGGACGTCGTGTACGACAGGGAGGCCCGGCCGGGGGTGGCGAATCTGCTGGAGATCCTCGCCGCGTGCTCGGGTGGGAACCCGGAGGCGTTGGCCGGTGTATATGAGTCGTACGGGGATTTGAAGAGGGATGCCGCGGAGGCTGTGGTCGAGGTCTTGAGGCCGGTGCGGGAGAGGCACAAGGAGTTGTGCGCGGATCCCGGCTATGTGGAGGGGGTGCTGCGGGATGGTGCGGAGCGGGCGCGGGGCATGGCTCGGCCGACTGTGGATGCCGCTTATCGAGCGATCGGCTTGTTGCCGGCGGGCTCGAATACCGGAGCGTCAGCGTCCGTGCTGAACGCGGCCCGGTAGGCGCGGGGGCGGTTTCGCGCGGGTCGTGACGGCCGAGGCGGTCGTGGACGCCGCGGGGTGATTACCCCCTGCCGGGCGGTTACCCCGCGGTGGCGGTGCCGTCGTCAGTCCTTGGTGCCGCTCGCGAGTTCGCGGCTGCGGTCGCGGGCGGCTTCGAGGGCGGCGATGAGGGCGGCCCGTACGCCGTGGTTCTCGAGTTCGCGGATGGCGTTGATGGTGGTGCCGGCGGGGGAGGTCACGTTCTCGCGCAGCTTCACCGGGTGCTCGCCGCTGTCGCGGAGCATCGTCGCGGCGCCGATCGCGGACTGGACGATCAGGTCGTGGGCCTTGTCGCGGGGCAGACCGAGCAGGATGCCGGCGTCGGTCATGGCCTCGACCAGGTAGAAGAAGTACGCCGGGCCGGAGCCGGAGAGGGCGGTGCAGGCGTCCTGCTGGGACTCGGGGACGCGGAGGGTCTTGCCGACGGCGCCGAAGATCTCCTCGGCGTGGGCGAGGTGGTCGGCGGTGGCGTGGCTCCCGGCGGAGATGACCGACATGGCCTCGTCGACGAGGGCGGGGGTGTTGGTCATGACGCGGACGACCGGGGTGCCGGTGGCGAGGCGTTCCTCGAAGAAGGAGGTGGGGATGCCCGCCGCGCCGCTGATGACCAGGCGGTCGGCGGGGACGTGCGGGGCGAGTTCGTCGAGGAGGGCGCCCATGTCCTGCGGTTTGACCGTGAGGATCAGGGTGTCGGCGGTCTTGGCGGCTTCCTGGTTGGAGACCGGGGTGACTCCGTAGCGGGTGCGGAGTTCGTCGGCTCGTTCCTGGCGGCGAGCGGTGACGAGGAGGTCGGTGGGGGCCCAGCCGGCGCGGATCACTCCGCTGAGCAGGGCTTCGCCGATCTTGCCGGTGCCGAGGACTGCGACTTTCTGGGTCATGGCTGGGGGTGCCCTCCGGGGGTGCGTCGTCCTGTGGGCATCCTCGCATCCCGGGGGCGGGTGGGGGTGGGGCGTCCAGTGGGCGGGATGTCGGTCAGGAGGCCGGGGGTGGATGGCGCTCGCCCCGCTGGGGGGCCGTCCGCGCCCACCCGTGCCGCCCCGGCGGCACGACCGCCCGCGGGCTGGGAGGGGTGGCTATTGCGTCCTGCGCCTCAGAGTGGCGGCACCGAGGCCGAGGACCAACAGGGCGCAGCCCGCGACGATCGTGGTGTCGCGGACGAAGGCTGCCGTCATGTCGGTGTGCTTCAGGACCTCGTTCATGCCGTCGACGGCGTAGGACATGGGGAGGACGTCGGAGAGGGCCTCCAGGACCGGGTGCATGTTGTCGCGGGGCGTGAAGAGGCCGCAGAGGAGGAGCTGAGGGAAGATCACTGCCGGCATGAACTGCACCGCCTGGAACTCAGAGGCCGCGAAGGCCGAGACGAAGAGGCCGAGGGCCGTGCCGAGGAGCGCGTCGAGCAGGGCGATCAGCAGGAGCAGCCAGGGGCTGCCGGTGACGTCGAGGCCGAGGAACCAGACGGCGAGGCCCGTGGCGAGGGCGGACTGGATGATCGCGAGGGTGCCGAAGGCGAGGGCGTAACCGGCGATCAGGTCGCCCTTGCCGAAGGGCATGGCGAGGAGGCGTTCGAGGGTGCCGGAGGTGCGTTCGCGCAGGGTCGCGATCGAGGTGACCAGGAACATCGTGATCAGCGGGAAGATCCCGAGGAGTGACGCGCCGATGCTGTCGAAGGTGCGCGCGCTGCCGTCGAAGACGTAGCGGAGCAGGAACAGCATCACGCAGGGGATGAGGACCATCAGCGCGATGGTGCGCGGGTCGTGGCGGAGCTGGCGCAGGACCCGGGCGGCGGTGGCGGTGGTGCGGGAGGTGTTGAGGGCGCGCGCCGGGGCGGGAGTGGTCGTGCTCATCGGGTCGTCTCCTTCGTACGGCCTGCCGCGGTCGCCTCGTCGACCAGGCGGAGGAAGGCGTCCTCGACGGTGTCGGAGCCGGTGCGGGTGCGCAGGGCGTCGGGGGTGTCGTCGGCGAGGATCTCGCCGGCGCGCATGAGCAGGAGGCGGTGGCAGCGTTCTGCCTCGTCCATGACGTGGGAGGAGATCAGCAGGGTCGCGCCGCGTTCGGCAGCGAGGGCGTGGAAGAGCTGCCACAGGTCGCGGCGCAGGACGGGATCGAGGCCGACGGTCGGTTCGTCGAGGACCAGGAGTTCGGGGGTGCCCAGGAGGGCCACGGCGAGGGAGACACGGCTGCGCTGGCCGCCGGAGAGGTTGCCGGCGAGGGCGTCGGCGTGGGTGGTGAGGTCGACGTCGGCGATGGCCCGGGTGACGTTCTCGTGGCGGCGGTCGGCGGCTGCTCGGCCGGGGTCGAGGATCGCGGCGAAGTAGTCGAGGTTCTGGCGGACGGTCAGGTCGTCGTAGACCGAGGGCGCCTGGGTGACGTAGCCGATGCGGGTGCGCAGGGTGGGGTGGCCGGCGGGGCTGCCGAGGACGTCCAGGGTGCCGGTGACCTTGGCCTGGGTGCCGACAACGGCCCGCATCAGGGTCGACTTGCCGCAGCCGGAGGGGCCGAGGAGGCCGGTGATCTGACCGCGCGGGACGGTGAAGTCGAGGCCGCGCAGGACGGTGCGGGGGCCTCGGACGACGGTGAGGTCCTGGGCGTGGACGGCCGGTTCCTCCGGTGACCGGGAGGAGTAATTCATCATGTGATGAATACTCCTCCCGGCCCGCGCACGGCGTCAAGCAGTCGGGGTGGGGGGTGTGGTGGCGAGGAGGAGGACGACGTCGTAGGTCTCCTCGACGGTGCCGTCCGGGAAGGCGGCGGTGAGGTGTTCGCGCTGCTCGGTGAGGAAGGCGGCGGTGCGTTCTTCGCCGTGCACGAGCAGGACCGAGTGGCTGGCGAGGTTGGCCAGGTGGGTCTCGATCGGGACGCGACGGCTCCAGCGGATCTCCCGACGGGTGAAGTGCAGGAGGCCGGCGGGGTCGGCGGCGCGGGCGTTGGTGTTGCGCCGCTCAGCGGCGAGGTTCACGCCGAAGTGGCGCGCGGTGCGTTCGGCTTCCTCCGCGATCCAGGGCACGTCGAGCGCGTCGGTGTTCCACCACAGGGCCAGCGCGCCGCCCGGCCGCAGGACCCGTACCGCCTCCGGGACGGCGCGGGCGGGGTCGGTCCAGTGCCAGGCCTGGGCGTAGGTGAGGAGGTCGGCGCGGTGGTCGGCGAGGGGGAGGGCGTTGCCGTTGCCCCGGACGACCGGCACGTCGGGGAGGGTGCGGCGGAACTCGGCCGCCATGCCGTCACCGGGCTCGACGGCGATCACGTCGGCGCCGCGCTCGCGCAGGCGGGCGGTCGCTATCCCCGTACCGGCGCCGACGTCCACGACCCGGGCGCCGGCGAGGGGGCGGCCGGTCAGCTCCTCTATCGCGTCGAAGAGGGCGGGCGGGTAGGAGGGGCGGTTGGCGGCGTACTGGGCGGCGGCCGCGTTGAAGGAGTGGGCTCGGGTGGTGCGGGTGGTCCGGTCGGTCCTCGGTGTCGTCATACGGCCATGGTGGCCGGGCGGCCTCGGCACCGCGGGTGGTTTTCGGGGTGCCCGACGGCCGTCGGGCAGGTGCTAGCGGCGGCGCTTCTTCGACGGGTTGCCCGAGCGGCGGGTGGTGCGCTTCTCGTAGTCCTCGCGGGCCTTGTCGTACTCCGCGCGGTGGAGCTTCTCGCCCGGGGCCTCGGTGAAGGTGCGGAAGAAGTAGGCGAGGAGCGAGCCGACGAAGCCGATGGCCAGCAGGCCGCGCAGGGACGCCTGGCGGTCGGGGTCGGGGCGGGTGGTGAAGGCGGACCAGGTGTGGCGGAAGGCGAGCGAGCTGCAGATCGCGAACATCACGACCATGAGCAGCGAGACGAAGCTGCCGACGTCGGCGATCCGGAGCCCGTCGTAGGCGATGCGCAGCACGAGGCAGGCGGCCGCCGCGGCGGCGAGGGAGCCGACGGCGACGCCGATGCGCCGGGCGGTGTAGCCGCCGGAGTGGTCGACCCAGGTCGTGCCGAAGAAGCGGATGGGCTCGGGCTGCGGGCCGGCGGGGGTGCCGTTCGTGTCGTTCTCTGCTGCGCTCACAGGTCGATTGTGTCTCCTCCCCCACGTGACCGCGGGAGCCCCCACCCCACCGGCCGGTCCCCTTCGGGAACCGGCCGGTTCTTCCGGCACCCCGCGACGGCGGTTCCTAGCAGCGGGGAGCCACGTACCCGTCGCTGCCGGTGCGGACGTACGCGTCGGAGACGTACTGGCCGCTGCCGATGTTGTCCCAGATGTTCGAGGTGCCGTACGGGCCCGACACCCAGGTGCCCGGTGTCTGGCAGTTGATCCGGACCTCGGCGCCCTCGGGCAGGACCCGGACGACGGAGTAGTCGGTGCCGGGGCCGCTGCGGACGTTCAGCCGGTAGCCCGGAGCGACCGCGTAGGAGCGTGTGGCCGTGGCCGCCATCGTCTCCGCCGTCGCCTTCTCGTCCCCGCCCGCGATGTCCTGGGTCTGGTCGACCGACATGAGAAAACCTCCCCCGTTGCACCCCACGACTGTCGTGGGGCCACGTTGATACCCCTGGATCAAGCCATGAAACACCAGTTCGCAACTCGCACACGGAGGCTGGCACGCCGCCTCGGTCCCCCGCGCACCATCGACTAGGCTCCGAGCGTCGCGCGCGCGGATGAACAGCACGGGGGGTGGTTCCATGGCGTCGCAGCGAAACGCCGGAGCGGGCGCGGAAGCGGAACTTCCGGAGTACGCCGGTCACTACCGTCTGGAGTCCTGTCTGGGCTCGGGCGGCATGGGCGTCGTGCATCTGGCCCGGAGCACCTCGGGGATGCGGGTCGCGGTGAAGGTCGTGCACGCCCGGTATGCCATGGACCCCGAGTTCAGAGGGCGGTTCCGGCAGGAGGTGGCCGCGGCGCGGCGGGTGAGCGGGGCTTTCACCGCGCCGGTCGTCGACGCCGATCCGGAGGGCGGGCGGCCCTGGATGGCCACCTTGTACATCCCCGGTCCGACACTCTCCGAACAGGTGAAGCGGAACGGGCCCATGGACCCGGACCAGTCGCGTCGGCTGATGGCCGGGCTCGCGGAGGCGCTGCGCGACATCCACCGGGTCGGGGTCGTGCACCGGGATCTGAAGCCGAGCAACGTGCTGCTCGCCGAGGACGGGCCGAAAGTCATCGACTTCGGCATCTCCCGACCGAAGGACAGCGAACTGCGCACCGAGACCGGGAAGTTGATCGGTACGCCGCCGTTCATGGCGCCCGAGCAGTTCCGGCGGCCCCGGGAGGTGGGCCCCGCGGCCGACGTGTTCGCCCTCGGGTCGCTCATGGTGCACGCGACGACGGGGCGCGGTCCGTTCGACTCCGACAGCCCGTACGTCGTCGCCTACCAGGTCGTGCACGACGAGCCCGACCTGACCGGCGTACCGGAGTCGCTCGCCCCGCTGGTGCTGCGGTGTCTCGCCAAGGAACCCGCCGACCGGCCCACGCCGGACGAGCTGATGCGGGAGCTGCGGTCGGTGGCGGCGACGTACGACACGCAGGTGTTCGTACCGGCGCCGCGGACACCCGAAGCTCGGGAGGCACGGGAGACACCGGAGGAGGCCGCGCCGGAGTCCTTGGCGGACGCGCCCGCGGAGCGGCCCGCGCGGCGGCTCGGCAGGCGGACGGTTCTGGTGGCGGGGGTGCTCTGCCTCGCCGTGCTCGGCGGGCTCGCCTCGGTGCAGGTGTTCGGCGGCGCGGAACCGGCGCGGAACACCACGGCCGCGCAGAGCGCGCCGGGCGGCTTCGGGGTGTGGGAGGCGGCGCCCGGCGCGGAGGGCGGCGGCATGCCCCAGTGCTCGTACGGGGCGGAGAAGCTGCTGTGCGCGCTTCCCGGCCTGGTCTTCGCCCTCGACCCGGCCGACGGCCGCACCCTGTGGCGGCACGACGTCGTGGGGACGACGCGGAGCGAACCGCCGGTCGTGTCGAGCGGCCTCGTCCAGCCCTCCCTCGATCTGATCGGCGACCTGGAGGCGCTCGATCCGGCCACGGGCGAGCCGGTGTGGCAGGAGGACCCGCCCGAGTACGACGGAATGCGGACGGTCGGCGACATGCTCCTGCTGACCCGCTCCGACGGGATGGTCACGGGCGTGGACAGTGCCACGGGCGAGACCAGGTGGTCCCGCCGGATTCCGGGGCAGGCCGTGCCGTACTTCTCCTCGTTCGCCGGGGAGTCGGAGGAGGCGGGCGGGCCGTCGGCGTACGCGGCGAGTCCGTCCGGGGACGGGAGCGGGACCCGGGTCACCGCGGTGGATCCGGCGACGGGTGACGTGCGGTGGGACGCGGAGCTGGAGGGGACGCTGACGCCCGTGGGAGCGGCGGACGGTGCCGTGTACCTCCGCGTCGAGGGCGCCACCCACGGGGACGTGAAGGTCCTGCTCCGCTACACGCCCGGCACCGGGGAGACCCGCCGGGTGACGCTGCCCGTGCCGGTCGAGCAGGCGCAGGCCGGGATGCGCGGGGACACCTTGTACCTCATGGGCGCGGGCGGCTCGCTGGTGGCCGTCGACATGGCCGCGGGGAAGCAGCTGTGGCGGCTGGAGACGGGCGTGAGCCGGGGCTCGGTGCCCGTCTCCGACGGGCGGCACGTGTACGTCACCGCGCCCGACGGGCGGCTGCTGGGCGTCGACGCCCGCGAGGGGAAGCTCCTCGGGCAGACCCGGCCGCGGCTCGGCCCCGAATCCGACCGGGTCCCCGCCTCGCTGCCCACGCCGGTGCTCGCGGGCGGTCACGTCTACGCCGGTGCGCCCGACGGGACCGTGTTCGCCGTGTCGGGGCGCGACCCGGCCGACTGGTGAACCGGACGGGCGGCTGCCCGGACGGGCGGCTGCCCGGACGGGCGGCGCCCCGGAACGGGAAGGCCGGCCCAGGGGCCGCCGGGCCGGTGATCGCGCACGGGCACGTCTCCGCGTCCGCGCCCGACGGGACCGTGTTCGCCGTGGACGGGCGGGATCCGGGCGCCTGGTAGCCGGAAGGGCCGCTCCCGCGCGGCGGAGGCGGCCCTTCGCGGACGCGGGTCAGCCCAGCTTGCTGACGTCCCGCACCGCGCCCTTGTCCGCGCTGGTCGCCATCGCCGCGTACGCCTTCAGGGCGGCGGAGACCTTGCGGTCGCGGTTCTTCGGGGCGTACCGGCCGTTCAGGGCCTGCTCGCGGCGGGCCAGTTCCGCCTCGTCGACCAGCAGCTCGATCGAGCGGCTCGGGATGTCGATGCGGATGCGGTCGCCGTCCTCGACCAGGGCGATGGTGCCGCCCGAGGCCGCCTCCGGGGAGGCGTGGCCGATGGACAGGCCGGACGTGCCGCCGGAGAAGCGGCCGTCGGTGATCAGGGCGCAGGCCTTTCCGAGACCGCGGCTCTTCAGGTACGACGTCGGGTAGAGCATCTCCTGCATGCCGGGGCCGCCCTTGGGGCCCTCGTAGCGGATGACGACGACGTCGCCCTCCTTGACCTGCTTGGTGAGGATCTTCTCGACGGCCTCGTCCTGCGACTCGCAGACCACCGCCGGGCCCTCGAAGGTCCAGATGGACTCGTCGACGCCGGCCGTCTTTACGACGCAGCCGTCGACGGCGAGGTTGCCGCGCAGCACGGCGAGGCCGCCGTCCTTGGAGTAGGCGTGCTCGGCGGAGCGGATGCAGCCGCCCTCGGCGTCCTCGTCCAGGGAGTCCCAGCGCTCGGACTGGGAGAAGGCCTCGGCGGAGCGGACGCAGCCGGGGGCCGCGTGCCAGAGTTCCACCGCCTCCGGGGAGGGGGAGCCGCCGCGGACGTCCCAGGTCTTCAGCCAGTCGGCCAGGGACGGGCTGTGGACGGCGTGGACGTCCTCGTTGAGCAGGCCCGCGCGGTGCAGCTCGCCGAGGAGGGCGGGGATGCCGCCCGCGCGGTGCACGTCCTCCATGTAGTACGTGCGGTCCTTGGCGACGTTCGGAGCGACCTTGGCCAGGCAGGGGACGCGGCGCGAGAGGGCGTCCATCTCGGTGAGGCCGAAGGGGACCTCCGCCTCCTGGGCGGCGGCCAGCAGGTGCAGGATCGTGTTGGTGGAGCCGCCCATCGCGATGTCGAGCGCCATGGCGTTCTCGAAGGCCGCGGGGGTGGCGATGTTGCGGGGCAGGACCGAGTCGTCGTCCTGCTCGTAGTAGCGGCGGGTGAGGTCCATGACCGTCCGCGCGGCGTTCTCGTAGAGCGCCTTGCGGGCGGTGTGGGTGGCCAGGACCGAGCCGTTGCCGGGCAGGGAGAGGCCGATGGCCTCGGTGAGGCAGTTCATCGAGTTGGCGGTGAACATGCCGGAACAGGAGCCGCAGGTCGGGCAGGCGTTCTCCTCGATGCGCAGGACGTCCGCGTCGGAGACCTTGTCGTTGGCCGCCTCGACCATGGCGTCGACCAGGTCCAGCGTGCGGACCGTGCCGTCGACCAGGGTGGCGCGGCCGGACTCCATCGGGCCGCCGGAGACGAAGACCGTGGGGATGTTCAGCCGCAGGGCCGCGTTGAGCATGCCCGGGGTGATCTTGTCGCAGTTGGAGATGCAGATCAGGGCGTCCGCGCGGTGTGCCTCGACCATGTACTCCACGCTGTCCGCGATCAGGTCGCGGGAGGGGAGGGAGTACAGCATGCCGCCGTGACCCATCGCGATGCCGTCGTCGACGGCGATGGTGTTGAACTCGCGCGGGATGCCGCCGGCCGCGGTCACCGCCTCGCTGACGATCCGGCCGACCGGGGCGAGGTGGGTGTGGCCGGGGACGAACTCCGTGAAGCTGTTGGCGACCGCGATGATCGGCTTGCGGCCGAT
Source organism: Streptomyces sp. NPDC044984 (assembly GCF_040646935.1). Lineage (NCBI taxonomy): Bacteria > Bacillati > Actinomycetota > Actinomycetes > Kitasatosporales > Streptomycetaceae > Streptomyces > Streptomyces sp. NPDC044984. The sequence goes on along the minus strand of NZ_JBEZBE010000007.1, from coordinate 265,028 downwards.
GTCCGCGCCCGGTACACCGGAGGCGCGCATAAGGGCGCGGGCGCCCGCCATGTTGCGGCCGTGGGTGACTGTGCGGGACCTCAGCTCGGGCATCGTCGCTCGCTCCTTCGGAGAGTTATGACTGTCGTCGAGCGTACGCCGGTCATCCAGAGGGCGGGACGAGGTGTCCGGAATGCGGGACGAATGTCTCGGCGCACACGGTGGACGAACGTCTCGGCGCACGCGGGGCGTGGTGTCCCGGTCCGGCGGAGCGTCAGCCTCCGGTGAGGTGCCCCTGCACCACCGGTGCCACCCGCTCGACGATCTGCTCGGCGTCCGCCGAGGCCAGCGGCTCCACCTTGATCACGTACCGGATCATCGCGACGCCGACCAGTTGCGCGGCGGCGAGCTCGGCGCGCAGCTCCGCGTCCGGGACGCCGAGCTGTCCGGCGATCCGGCGCAGCAGCTGGCTGGCGATCAGGCGGCGGAAGACACCGGCCGCGATCTCGTTGTTCACGGCGGAGCGGACGATCGCGAGCAGCGGGGCCCGGGTGACCGGGCTCTCCCAGAGACCGATGATCATCCGTGTCATCCGTTCGCCCACCTCGTCGAGCGGTCCGTCGAGAACCGTGTCCCGCGCGGTGAGCACCGGCGCGAAGGCGACCTCCACGGCGGCCTCGAACACCTGCTCCTTGGTGCCGAAGTAGTGGTGCACCAGCGCGGAGTCGACCCCGGCCGACTTGGCGATGCCCCGGACGGACGTCTTCTCGTACCCCCGCGCGGAGAACTCCTCGCGGGCCGCGTCGAGGATGCGGTCCCGGGTGCCGGCCGATTCCGTACGGGGCGGACGGCCGCGGCGCCGGGCGGTGCCGTCGCTCCGCGTGGAGGTGCCGTCGCTCCGCGTGGAGGTGCCGTCGCTCCGCGCGGGTGTGCCGTTGCTCCGCGCGGAGGCGTCGTCGCCGTGCGCGGCGTCGTCGTCCCGCGCGGAGACGTCCGGGCCGTCGCTCGCGGTGCGGCCGGTCATCGCCGCGGCACCTCGATCGCGGAGGCGGCGGAGGACAGGTGCCGGCGGGTGAACGCCAGCGCCTCGGCCAGGTCGGCCTCGCGCTCCGCGCTCGACATGGCCCGGCGGGTGTTGACCTCGATGACGACATGGCCGTCGAAGCCGCGCGACGCGAGGCCCTCCAGCACCTCGGCGCAGGGCTGGTCGCCGCGGCCGGGCACCAGGTGCTCGTCCTTGGCGGAGCCCCGGCCGTCGGCGAGGTGGACGTGGCCGAGGCGGTCGCCCATGCGGTCGATCATCTGCAGGGCGTCGGTGCGGGCGGTCGAGGCGTGACTGAGGTCGATCGTGAAGTGCCGGTAGTCCTCTTTGGTGACGTCCCAGTCGGGGGCGTACGCGAGCATCTCGCGGTCGCGGTAGCGCCAGGGGTACATGTTCTCCACCGCGAACCGCACGTCCGTCTCGCCGGCCATCCGCCAGACGCCCTCCACGAAGTCGCGGGCGTACTGCCGCTGCCAGCGGAAGGGGGGATGGACGACGACCGTGCCGGCGCCGAGCTTCTCGGCGGCGGCCTGGGCCCGCTGGAGCTTGGTCCAGGGGTCGGTGGACCACACGCGCTGCGTGATGAGCAGGCAGGGCGCGTGGACGGCCAGGATGGGGATGCGGTGGTAGTCGCTGAGTCTGCGCAGCGCCTCGATGTCCTGGCTGACCGGATCGGTCCACACCATGACCTCGACGCCGTCGTACCCGAGGCGTGCGGCCATCTCGAAGGCCGTCGCCGTCGACTCCGGGTAGACGGAGGCCGTCGACAGGGCGACCTTCGCATCCGGGATGCGGACTACGTCCCTTGCTTCTGCCACGAGCCTCAGATTACGGGGTGGGGCCGGGTGGGTGCGGGGTGCCCGTTCGCCGTTGTGGTGTTTGTCATGGGCTCAGGACCGCTCTCCCTGGCCCAGGTGATCCAGTCTGCGGAGTATCACGCCCTCCCGCAGGGCCCAGGGGCAGATCTCCAGGCGTTCCACGCCGAACAGGTCCATGGCGCCCTCCGCGACCAGGGCCCCGGCGACCAGCTGGCCCGCGCGGGCCTCGGAGACGCCGGGCAGTTCGGCGCGCTCCGCGGCGGCCATGGCGGCGAGCCTGGGCACCCAGGCCTCCAGGGACTCCCGCTTCAGCTCGCGCTGGACGTACAGGCCCTCGGCGGAGCCGGGGGCGCCGGCGATGCGGGCCAGCTGCCTGAAGGTCTTCGAGGTGGCCACCACGTGGTCGGGGGCGCCGAAGCGGCTGAACTCCCCGACCGTGCGGGCTATCTCGGTGCGGACGTGGCGGCGCAACGCGCGCACGTCGTCCGGTTCGGGCGGGTCGCCGGGCAGCCGGGCGGCGGTGAGGCGGCCGGCGCCGAGCGGCAGGGAGGCCGTGGCATCGGGCTCCTCGTCCATGCCGTAGGCGATCTCCAGGGAGCCGCCGCCGATGTCGATGACGAGCAGTTTCCCGGCCGACCAGCCGAACCAGCGGCGGGCGGCGAGGAAGGTGAGCCGGGCCTCCTCCTCGCCGCTGAGCACCTGCAGCTCGACCCCGGTCTCCTCGCGCACGCGCGTGAGCACGTCGTCGGCGTTGTACGCGTCGCGCACCGCGGAGGTCGCGAACGGCAGCAGTTCCTCGACGCCCTTGTCCTCGGCCGCCCGGAGCGCGTCGTGGACGACCGCGACCAGCCGGTCGACCCCGTCGGGGCCGATGGCCCCGTTGGCGTCGAGGAGCTGGGCGAGGCGCAGTTCCGCCTTGTGCGAGTGCGCGGGCAGCGGGCGCGCGCCGGGGTGCGCGTCCACCACCAGCAGGTGCACCGTGTTCGAACCCACGTCGAGGACCCCGAGTCTCATGCACCGAACGCTACTGCCCGCCGCGCGGTGTGATGCCCTGCCTGCGGTGGTCGAGCCGGTCCCGGCGGGGGGCGCGGGCGACTTACCCTGGACGGGTGCCAAAGACGAAAAAGGCGAAGGACGACAAGACGGACAAGAAGGCCGAGAAGAGCAAGAAGGCCGGACTGGCCGAGGGTTCTTCGCGGGTGACAGCACCGCGGGCGCCGGGAACGGCGCCGGCGGACGACGAGAAGGGACTCGACTTCGCCCGCGCATGGGTGGAGTTTCCCGATCCGGCCGACGACGAGCAGGTCTTCCGCTGCGATCTGACCTGGCTGACCTCTCGCTGGAACTGCATCTTCGGCAGCGGCTGCCAGGGCATCCAGGCGGGCCGCGCGGACGACGGCTGCTGCACCCTGGGCGCGCACTTCTCGGACGAGGACGACGAGAAGCGGGTCGCCGGGCACGTGGCGAGGCTCACACCGGACATCTGGCAGCACCACGCGGAGGGCACGAAGAACGGCTGGGTCTCCGAGGACGAGGACGGCGACCGCCAGACCCGTCCGTTCCAGGGGTCGTGCATCTTCCAGAACCGGCCGGGCTTCGCGGGCGGCATGGGCTGCTCGCTGCACATCCTCGCCCTGAAGGAGGGCCGGGAGCCGCTGGAGACCAAGCCGGACGTGTGCTGGCAGCTGCCCGTCCGGCGGACCTACGACTGGATCGACCGGCCCGACGACACGCGCGTGCTGCAGGTGTCGATCGGTGAGTACGACCGCCGGGGCTGGGGCCCGGGCGGCCACGACCTGCACTGGTGGTGCACCTCGGCCACCTCGGCGCACGGCGCCGGGGACCCGGTGTACGTCTCCTACCGCGCGGAGCTGACCGAGCTGATGGGCAAGGCGGGCTACGACCGTCTGGTCGAGCTGTGCGAGGAACGGCTGGCCGCGCAGCTGCCCCTGCTGGCCCCGCATCCGGCGGACCCCGCCTGACCTCCCCGGGAGGACGTGACCGAGCCGGGGCGTCTCACCCGGTGGGCGGCGCCGGGTCCTCCGGGCCGGTCGTCACCGGGTCGGAGGGGGTGGGGCCGCCCGCCGTGGGGTCCGGGCCCGGTGAGGACGGCGGGTCCTCCGGAGCGGGCTGCGAGGGCGCCGGTGTCGTGGGCGCCGGCTCCGGCGACGACGGGGGCGGGCCGCTCGGTGTGCCGGGGTGCGCGGTGCCCGGGCCGCCGGGGCGGCCGGAGGGCGAGCCGCCGCCCGGGATGGCGGGTGCGGGGCCGTGGCCGTCGATGGTCACGACGGAACCGGCGGGTGAGATCGCCACGGTCGCGCTCCAGCGGCCGGAGGGCTCGCGCAGCTGGTCGACGTACACCCTGACCGTCACCGACTCGCCGGGCGCGAGCGTGCCCGACGACCGGCTCGGATAGAGCCAGGACGCCCCCGTCGACACGGACCAGCGGACCGGTTCGGCACCCGTCGCGGTCAGGGTGATCAGCGTGGTGTCGCCGCTGTGGCCGGCCGTGACGCCCAGCGCGGCGGCGCCCTCGTGCCCGGCTCCGGCGACGCTCACGACCTCCACGGACACGTCCGGCTCGCCGTCCTCGCCGAATCCGGTGCCGGGCCGTGTGCTCGCGTTGCCGGTGCTCTCGTAACCGCCCGCTCCCTCGCCCTCGAGGTCGAGGGGGCCGCCGTCCTCCCGCGCGAAGGCCGTGCGACCGTCCTGGGCCTCGCCCACCGGGGTGCCCCGGTAGGCGGCCCACAGGGCGAGCACCGGCGCGGCGACGACGGTGGCGACGACCGTCGTCGTGACGGCACGCGCGCGCAGCCGGTCCCGCCGGGCGACGCGGTCCTTGGGGTCCATCGGGAAACCGCGCCGGTCGAAGCGGGGCGCGCCGCCGCGCCCGCGCGGGTGGTGCGCCATGGCGGCGTGCAGGGCCGCTCCGGGCGCCGGGAGGACGGGGAGCGCGTCCGGCGTGACGCTGGTGCCGGGCCAGCGGCCGGGAACGGCCCGCCCGGCGGTGCGGCGGCAGCGAGGGCAGTCGTCGACGTGCCGGACGAGCTCGCGGCGCAGGGTCGCGCTGAGCACGAACTGCCGGTCGCCGGTGAGATGCGCCACGCCCGGACAGGCGCCGGTCTCGACGACGGCGAGCGCCGCGCGGGTGCGTTCCACCTCACAGGCCGCGGCGGCGAGCAGTTCGCGCGCGGCGGTCGGCTGCATGCCGAGCACGGCGGCGACCTCGTGGGCGGCGAGGTGGTGGCGCACGGAGAGTTCGAGCGCCTCGCGCTGCTCGGGCGTGGTGCCGGCGGCCTCCGGCCAGGCCAGCTCGGCCAGTTCGCGGCGGCGTTGCTCCCGGACGTCCTCGGGGACGGCCGGGACGGTGGCGGCCCCGGCCGCCCGCCGGCCGGCGCGGCTCACGGCGTGGGTGACCCGGTGTTTCCGCCTGGCCTCGGCCAGCTCGCGCAGACACGCCCAGCGGGCCAGGGCGTACAGCCAGGCCCTGCGGCTCCCGAGCTCCTCGGGAGCGTGCCGCCCGCGGCGTTCCGCGAGCACGAGGGCGTCGGCCAGGGCGGCGGTCGCCGCGTCGTGGTCGCACAGCACGGACAGGCAGTAGGTGAACAGGCCGTCCAGCTCGGACTCGTAGCGGGTGGCCGGCCGCTGGGCCAGCGTGCGCGCGGCCCCGCGGTCGCGCACTTCCCGGTGCGTCCGGTGTGTTCCGGTCGTGCGGGTCGAGGTCTCCGGGCCGCTGCTCGTCATCCGGCGACCGTAGGCGGCGCGGGGCGGCGCCCTCCGGAGCCCTGCGCACTTTTAATCCGTACGGGTGAAACGATCCCTCTATCGGGGACAGGAACCTTTCGCTTCCCGTTCGCCGGCTCTCCGGGGCCGCCGCCCCCGGACCCCGCTTCGGCCGGAACGGCCTCGTCCTCGGACTCCCCCGGGGCCCCCGGACGGGCCGGGAACGCCCGGCCCCGTGCGACGGGCGGGGGCGCGAGCGTCCCGTTGTCAGTGGGTGCCGTTACCGTTTTCGCATGGCTGCCCGTACCAAGACCACCAAGGACCGACCGTCCTACCGCTGCACCGAGTGCGGCTGGCAGACGGCCAAGTGGCTCGGTCGCTGCCCCGAGTGCCAGGCCTGGGGGACGATCGAGGAGTACGGCGCGCCCGCGGTCCGTACGACGGCGCCCGGGCGGGTCACCACCTCCGCCCTGCCCATCGGCCAGGTCGACGGCCGTCAGGCCACCGCCCGCTCCACCGGCGTGCCCGAGCTGGACCGGGTGCTCGGCGGCGGCCTGGTGCCCGGCGCGGTGGTGCTGGTCGCGGGTGAGCCGGGCGTGGGCAAGTCCACACTGCTGCTGGACGTGGCGGCCAAGTCGGCGAGCGACGAGCACCGCACGCTGTACGTCACCGGGGAGGAGTCGGCGAGCCAGGTCCGGCTGCGCGCCGACCGCATCCACGCCATCGACGACCACCTGTACCTCGCCGCCGAGACGGATCTGTCCGCCGTGCTCGGCCACTTGGACGCGGTGAAGCCGTCCCTGCTGATCATGGACTCGGTACAGACGGTGGCGTCCCCCGAGATCGACGGCGCCCCGGGCGGCATGGCCCAGGTCCGCGAGGTGGCCGGCGCGCTGATCCGGGCCTCCAAGGAGCGCGGGATGTCCACGCTCCTCGTGGGCCACGTCACCAAGGACGGCGCGATCGCCGGGCCGCGCCTGCTGGAGCACCTGGTGGACGTCGTCCTGCACTTCGAGGGCGACCGGCACGCGCGCCTGCGGCTGGTGCGCGGCGTCAAGAACCGCTACGGCACGACGGACGAGGTGGGCTGCTTCGAGCTGCACGACGAGGGCATCACGGGCCTGGCGGACCCCAGCGGACTTTTCCTGACCCGTCGTGACGAACCGGTCCCGGGCACCTGCCTGACCGTCACCCTGGAGGGCCGCCGCCCCCTGGTCGCCGAAGTGCAGGCGCTCACGGTCGACTCGCAGATCCCCTCACCCCGGCGCACCACGTCCGGCCTGGAGACCTCACGCGTGTCGATGATGCTGGCGGTGCTGGAACAGCGCGGCCGGATCAGCGCTTTGGGCAAACGTGACATCTACTCCGCGACGGTGGGCGGGGTGAAGCTCTCGGAACCGGCCGCGGACCTGGCCGTCGCGCTCGCGCTGGCGTCGGCGGCGAGCGACACCCCGCTGCCGAAGAACCTGGTCGCGATCGGCGAGGTCGGCCTCGCCGGCGAGGTGAGACGGGTCACGGGCGTCCAGCGCAGGCTCGCCGAGGCACACCGTCTGGGCTTCACGCACGCCCTGGTACCGGGCGATCCGGGCAAGGTCCCGCCGGGCATGAAGGTGCTGGAAGTGGCGGACATAGGGGACGCGCTGCGGGTCCTTCCGCGCTCCCGTCGCCGAGAGGCCCCACGGGAGACGGAGGACCGCCGGTAGACTTTGCCCAGGTCTCGCCCGTCCGTACGAACCGAGTGTGCGGAGCGACGGCGCCCCAGAACCCGCGACCGGAGGAGTGCAGTGGCAGCCAACGACCGGGCGGCGGCTCCCGGAAAGTCCGGTGGGAGTGCCGGTTCCGATGGCCTGATGCGCGCCTCGCTGAGCGCCGTGGCGCCCGGCACCGCCCTGCGTGACGGCCTGGAGCGCGTGCTCCGCGGCAACACCGGCGGTCTCATCGTGCTCGGTTCCGACAAGACCGTCGAGGCACTGTGCAGCGGCGGCTTCGTGCTGGACGTCGAGTTCACCGCGACCCGGCTGCGCGAGCTGTGCAAGCTGGACGGCGGCATCGTGCTGTCGTCCGACCTGTCCAAGATCCTGCGGGCGGGCGTCCAGCTGGTGCCGGACCCGACCATCCCCACCGAGGAGACCGGCACCCGGCACCGCACCGCCGACCGCGTCTCCAAGCAGGTCGGTTTCCCGGTCGTCTCCGTCTCCCAGTCGATGCGCCTGATCGCGCTGTACGTCGACGGCCACCGCCGGGTCCTGGAGGACTCGGCGGCGATCCTGTCCCGCGCCAACCAGGCGCTGGCCACCCTGGAGCGCTACAAGCTCCGTCTCGACGAGGTCGCGGGCACGCTGTCGGCGCTGGAGATCGAGGACCTGGTGACCGTCCGGGACGTCTCGGCGGTCGCGCAGCGGCTGGAGATGGTGCGCCGCATCGCCACCGAAATCGCCGAATACGTGGTTGAACTGGGCACCGACGGCCGTCTCCTCGCCCTTCAGCTGGACGAGTTGATCGCGGGCGTGGAACCGGAGCGCGAGCTGGTCGTGCGGGACTACGTGCCCGAGCCCACCGCCAAGCGCTCCCGCACGGTCGACGAGGCGCTGCACGAGCTGAACGTGCTCACGCACGCGGAGTTGCTGGAGCTGCCGACGGTGGCCCGCGCACTGGGGTACACCGGCTCGCCCGAGACCCTGGACTCCGCGGTGTCCCCGCGCGGCTTCCGGCTGCTGGCGAAGGTGCCGCGGCTGCCGGGCGCGATCATCGACCGGCTGGTGGAGCACTTCGGGGGGCTGCAGAAGCTGCTCGCCGCGAGCGTGGACGATCTGCAGACGGTGGACGGGGTCGGCGAGGCGCGGGCGCGGAGCGTGCGCGAGGGACTGTCGCGGCTGGCGGAGAGCTCGATCCTCGAGCGGTACGTCTAGGGAGCCCCTGGCCGCTGCGGGGCGGGGGCGGGTCCGCTTGCCCGCGTTCGCGGGGTGCCTCCCCCGCTCTCGGCCGCGCTCGAGCGGGAGGCACCCCCACCGCCCACCCGTGCCGCCTGGGGGTACCTCCCAGGCCCTTGAGGCACTGGGGAGGCACGGGTGGCCCGCAGCTGAGTCAGTCCGCCTTCAGCACGAACGACGTGCGCACCTTCTCGAAGCCCGGTGCCTTCGCCTCCACCAGGTAGGTCCCCGCGCCGGCCGTCCCGGCCTTGGGCGTCGCGCACTCCGGCGCACTCGCCTTGCGGTCCCACTTCACGGTGTAGGTGATGCTGTCCTCCGCCGGCACCCGGAACACCAGGCTCCGTGCTCCCTTCGGGCAGTCGTCCGACGCCCAGTACGCGTCGTCGCCGCTCGCCGGAGTGATCGTCAACACCGCGTTGTCCGGCCCGAGATCGACCTTGCAGTCGCCACCGGAGGTGTTCCGCGCGGTGAGCAGGAACGTGGGCGTCTGCCCCGGCTCATAGGCGTTGCGGGAACTGCGCAGACTGAACTTCACCGCGTTCGCGGTGCAGTTGGGCAGCGAGGACCCCGATCCGGCCGGCAGCGCGTCACCCGCGCCGACCCCCGCCGACGTACCGCCCCCGGAACCACCGCCCGCGCCGCCCCCGGCACCGCCGTCCGATCCCTCGGCGCCACCGGAGTCCGCGGGATCACCGTTGTCCCCGTCGTCACCGGACCCGGACGACGAGCCACCGGTACCACCGGAACCTCCCGAACCGCCCGAACCGTCGGAACCTCCGTCCCCCGACTCGTCGCGTCCACCCGGCGCCTGACTGATCGCCGGCCCCGAACTCGACGGTCCCGGAGTGATGGAGGGCGCGGGATTCTTGCCGTTGGCCCCGTTGTCACGGTCGCCGCCGTCCCCGCCGCCGGAGACCACCACCCAGGTGATCAACAACGCCAACAGGGCCAGCACGGACAGCAGTACGGCCCTCCGCCGCCAGTAGATGGTGGAGGGAAGCGGCCCGACCGGATTGCGCAGAGATCCCACGGCGCAAACTGTACGAGAGATCGGCGCGTTCGCTGGTCCCACCCGCCGCTCCGAGCACAACTTTTCCGGATCATCATTCCGGTAAGAACCCTGTCGCCCCATGCCTTTCGTCAGGGGCGGCACGCGGCGATCGCGGAGCGTGACCGCATCGACGTCTCGCCTACCGTCCGTGACCACGGGCTTCGTGGACTGCCGGTGTCCGTCGCGCCGTTCGTGGTCGGCTGGTGGCGGGCGCGGCGAGCGAACAGCCGGGCGTTCGCGATCGCGGCCCTTGCACCTCTGGCCACGACTGTGGCGTACGCGTGCAGCGGTCAGGTGCTCAAGTCCGGTGCGACGGAGGAGCGTCCGCGCCGTGCGGTCACCGGCGCCGACCCGTCGCCGTCGGCTCCGCCGGGTACCTCGTGACGTACCGGGCCGCCTCGGGCGGCAGGAAGGCAGCATCGCTCGTCACTGCCCTTACGTCCGCGGTGAGTTCGTACCGGTCGCCTGACTTCAGCAGGAAGCCGCCGGGGGCACGGGCGGTGTGGACGCGTGCGGAGAAGGTGCCGGCCGCTCCCCTCCCTCCGCTGCCGGGCGATCCTGGCCCAGGTCTTCGCCCTTCGCCTCCCGGCACCCCTTCGACGCCGCTCACCCCTTCGCCGGTCCGCGGCGGGCCGTCGTCCGGTCGTACCGGAACAGCTTCGGCCGGTCCTTCCCGCCGTGCCGGAGGTGAGGGTCGTGGCCGTCAGCCCGAAGGTGACCGCCGGCGGGAGGGGGCCGCCCCGGCCGAACCCGGCGGGACGGGCACGTTCCACGCTCCCGGCGCCACGAGCGGACGCGGGTGGGGCACCGCTGCCGAGCGTCGGGTACGACGTCACCCTGCGGGAGGCCATGGCCGTGGCGCTCCCACCGCGAGCGGGCACCGACGTGGGAGGATCGAAGGGCCATGACTGCTCCCACTAAGCCCCCGTACGGCACCGCCGCCGATTCCGCGTCCGAGCGTGCTCCCGGTGAGCCGCTGCACTCCCCCGTCATCGACTGGTTCGACGAGCACGCCCGGGATCTTCCGTGGCGGCGCCCGGAGGCCGGTGCGTGGGGGGTGATGGTCAGCGAGTTCATGCTGCAGCAGACCCCGGTCAACCGGGTCCTGCCCGTCTACGAGCAGTGGCTGGCCCGTTGGCCGCGCCCCGCCGACCTCGCCGCGGAGGCGCCCGGCGAGGCGGTCCGCGCCTGGGGCCGGCTCGGCTACCCGCGCCGCGCGCTCCGGCTGCACGGCGCCGCCGTCGCCATAACCGAACGGCACGGCGGCGACGTACCGGCCGACCACGCCCAGCTGCTGGCGCTGCCCGGCATCGGGGAGTACACGGCCGCGGCGGTGGCGTCGTTCGCGTACGGGCAGCGGCACGCGGTGCTGGACACCAACGTGCGCCGGGTGTTCGCCCGCGCGGTCACCGGTGCGCAGTACCCGCCGAACGCCACCACCGCCGCCGAGCGCCGGCTGGCCCGGGCCCTGCTGCCGGAGGATGCCGCGACCGCCGCGCGGTGGGCCGCCGCCTCCATGGAGCTGGGCGCGCTGGTGTGCACGGCGAAGAACGAGTCGTGCCAGCGCTGCCCGATCGCCGCGCAGTGCGCCTGGCGGTTGGCGGGCAAGCCCGCCCACGACGGCCCGCCGCGCCGGGGCCAGACGTACGCGGGCACGGACCGCCAGGTCCGCGGGCGGCTGCTGGCCGTGCTGCGGGAGGCGCACGGTCCGGTGCCGCAGGCCGCGCTGGACCGGGTGTGGCACGAGCCGGTGCAGCGCGCCCGTGCGCTGGACGGTCTGGTCGCCGACGGTCTGGTGGAGCCGCTGCCGGGCGGTCTGTACCGGCTGCCGATGACCTGACGTTCGCGTACAACCGGTCCCCACACCTCCGACGTCGGATACAGCCGGTCCACACATACCTCCGACGTCGGATACAGCCGGCCCACACACACCACACCGGTACGGTCGGCCATATCTCCGCACAACGCCCTCAACCGGTCGCCCGCTTTACCCCGTTCCTCCTTCCGTTACACAACCGACGGACAGCCGAGGGCTTCCCGCAGGCTGCTTCGGACAGCGCCGTGACAACGCCTCCGTACCTTCGATCACGTGCTCGACAAGGGCACGGGACCACGGAACACAGGCAGGACAACCGGCCCGCGCGGGCGGGCCGGCACGGGGAGCGGGAGGCGGTTCACCATGGCGCAGGACACGGTGCGGGGCGAGGTGCTCGCCTTCGAGGAGTACGTCCGCACCCGGCAGGACGCACTGCTGCGCAGCGCCCGCCGTCTGGTCCCGGACCCCGTCGACGCGCAGGACCTGCTGCAGACCGCGCTGGCCCGGACGTACGGCCGCTGGGAGACCATCGAGGACAAGCGGCTGGCCGACGCCTATCTGCGCCGGGTCATGATCAACACGCGGACGGAGTGGTGGCGGGCCCGCAAGCTGGAGGAGGTGCCCACCGAGCAGCTCCCGGACGCCTGTGTGGACGACTCCACCGAGCAGCACGCCGACCGCGCCCTGTTGATGGACGTCATGAAGATCCTCGCCCCGAAGCAGCGCAGTGTCGTGGTGCTGCGACACTGGGAGCAGATGTCCACGGACGAGACGGCCGCCGCCCTCGGCATGTCGGCCGGAACGGTCAAGAGCACGTTGCACCGGGCGCTCGCCCGGCTCCGCGAGGAGCTGGAGGCACGCGATCTGGACGCACGCGCGCTGGAGCGTGAGGAGCGGGAGCGTTGCGCGGCCTGACCGGCGCGGGGCCCACACGGGCCCGGAGCACCGCCCGGGCGGCGAGTACGGCGACGGCCGTGCTCGCCGCCGCCGTCCTGTTCGCCGCCGGCTGCGGCACGGGCGGCACCGGTGCGCGGGACGAGGGCCCGGCGCACGCGGACTCCGTGGCGAGCGCCCCCGCCGCGGCGTCGGCGCAGCCCTCGCAGACCCCCGACCGGGTGGACGCGGTCCGGCTGGTCAAGGCCGACCCGGCGGTCTCGGCGGAGGTCAAGCGGGAGCTGAAGCCGTGCGTCGCCGACGAGTACCCCGTCGACGTGAGCTACGGCAACCTCACCCGAGGAGCCGTGGACGACGTCGTCGTCAACGTGTTGACCTGCGGGGACGCGGTGGGCGTCGGCTCGTACGTGTACCGCGAGCAGGGCGGCGCGTATGTGAACGTGTTCTCGGCCGAGGAGCCCCCGGTGTACGCGGAGATCGACCGCGGGGACCTGGTGGTGACCAAGCAGGTGTACGACCGGGGCGACCCGGTGTCGAGCCCGTCCGGGGAGAACGTGATCACGTACCGCTGGGGCCCGGGCCGGTTCGCCGAGGAGTACCGCACCCACAACGACTACGGACAGGTGGCCGGCACGGAGCCGACGCCGGTGCCCGCCGGCTGAGACATGGCCCACGGCGTGACCGGCGGGGCCGCCCGGACCGATGGACGGGTGAACCCGCGGCGCGGCCCCCGCGTCCGTGGGGTGGACGAGAAAAACACGCGCGCACCGATCCGAGATCACACGAGGACTGAGAGCACCGGGATGGCAGACCAGACCCACGTCCTGTTCGTCGAGGACGACGACGTCATCCGCGAGGCCACCCAGCTCACCCTGGAGCGGGACGGCTTCGCGGTCACCGCGATGCCCGACGGGCTGTCGGGCCTGGAGGCGTTCCGCACGGACCGCCCCGACATCGCGCTGCTCGACGTGATGGTTCCCGGGCTCGACGGGGTCAGCCTGTGCCGGCGCATCCGGGACGAGTCGACGGTGCCGGTGATCATGCTGTCGGCGCGGGCCGACTCCATCGACGTGGTGCTGGGCCTGGAGGCGGGCGCCGACGACTACGTGACCAAGCCGTTCGACAGTGCCGTGCTCGTGGCCCGGATCCGCGCGGTGCTGCGCCGCTTCGGGCGCGCGAACGGCGGCCGGGAGGACGCGGCGGGGCCGGGCGACGGGGGTGTGCTGGCCTTCGGCGAACTGGAGGTCGACACCGGGGGCATGGAGGTGCGCCGGGCGGGGAAGCCGGTGGCGCTGACGCCGACCGAGATGCGGCTGCTGCTGGAGTTCTCCGCGGCGCCGGGCACCGTGCTCTCCCGCGACAAGCTGCTCGAACGGGTGTGGGAGTACGGCTGGGGCGGTGACACCCGGGTCGTCGACGTCCATGTGCAGCGGCTGCGCACGAAGATCGGCCAGGACCGCATCGAGACGGTCCGCGGCTTCGGCTACAAACTGAAGGCCTGAGAGAAGACGATGCGGGGGTACTTCCGGCGCCTGGTGGCGGCGTGCGTGGACCGGGCGGGCATAGGCACGGGTCTGCGGTGGAAGCTCAGTGCCGCCATCGCGCTGGTCGGGGCGCTGGTGGCGATCGCGCTGAGCCTGGTCGTGCACAACGCGGCCCGGGTGTCGATGCTGGACAACGCGCGCGACCTGGCGGACGAGCGCATCATGATCGCCCAGCGCAACTACGAGCTGTCGGGGCGGCTGAACTTCCCCAACACCAAGATCGACGACCCGGAGCTGCCGGAGGGGCTGCGGGAGAAGGCCGAGGCCGGCCGGCGGGCGACCTACGTGGCCGAGCGGCCGGGCGGGGCGCCGGACATCTGGGCGGCGGTGCCGCTGAAGAACGGACACGTGATGTCCCTGCACTCCGGTTTCACGGACCGCAGCTCGAACATCCTCAAGGACCTCGACCAGGCCCTGGTGATCGGCTCCAGCGCGGTCGTGCTGGGCGGCAGCGCGCTCGGGGTGTTCATCGGCGGGCATCTGTCGCGGCGGCTGCGGAAGGCGGCCGCGGCCGCCAACCGGGTCGCCAAGGGCGAGACGGACGTCCGGGTGCGCGAGGCCATCGGCGGGGTGGTGCGCGACGAGACCGACGACCTGGCCAGCGCGGTGGACGCCATGGCGGACGCGCTGCGGCAGCGGCTGGAGGCCGAGCGCCGGGTCACCGCCGACATCGCGCACGAGCTGCGCACCCCCGTGACCGGTCTGCTCACCGCCGCCGAGCTGCTGCCGCCGGGCCGGCCGACCGAGCTGGTGCTGGACCGGGCCAAGGCGATGCGCACCCTCGTCGAGGACGTCCTGGAGGTGGCCCGGCTGGACAGCGCCTCCGAGCGGGCCGAACTGCAGGACATCCTGCTGGGCGAGTTCGTCGTCCGGCGGGTCAGGGCGAAGGACCCGGACGTCACGGTGCGGGTGGTGCACGAGTCGGAGGTCACCACCGACCCGCGGCGCCTGGAGCGGGTGCTGTTCAACCTGCTCGCCAACGCCGCCCGGCACGGCAGGCCGCCCATCGAGGTGAGCGTCGAGGGCCGGGTCGTCCGGGTCCGCGACCACGGGCCCGGCTTCCCCGAGAGCCTGCTCGCCGAGGGGCCGAGCCGCTTCCGCACCGGCAGCGCCGACCGGGCCGGCTGCGGCCACGGGCTGGGCCTGACCATCGCGGCGGGTCAGGCCCGGGTGCTGGGCGCGCGGCTGACCTTCCGCAACGTACGGCCGGCGGGGGCGCCGGACGACGCGCCGGCCGAGGGCGCGGTCGCCGTGCTGTGGCTGCCCGAGCACGCGCCGACGAACACCGGGAGCTATCCCATGCTGGCCCAGTAGCGGGAGCGGTTGCCGGCCCAGTAGCGGGAGCGGTTCAGCAGGACCAGTCCTTGTCCGTGTCGAGACCGCCCTCGCGGGGCTGGGTGAAGGAGAACCGGTTGCCCGGGTCGTCGCGGAACAGTGCCCCGGTGCCGTACGGGCGCTCCTGCGGCTCCTAGATGATCGACCCCGCGGGCCTTGAGCTCGGCGTAGTCACCGTGGATGTCGTCGGTGGTCAGCACGCCGGGGCCGGGCGCTCCCCTGGCCACCCGCTTCTTGATCATCTCGGCGGACTCGGGGTCCACGCCCGCGCCGGGGACCATCAGGGTCAGTTCGACGTCGGGCTGCTTCGGCGAGCCGACGGTGAGCCAGCGCATGCCGCCCTCGCCCAGGGTCATGTCGGTGCGGACCTCCAGGCCCAGCTTCTCGGTGCAGAACTCCTTCGCCCGGTCCTGGTCGAGGACCCAGACGGTGCTGGTGAGCCCCCTGATCATGGCGTACTCCCGTTTCGCCGCCGCTCCTCCGGTGCCCTGTCACCGTAGGCGGCGCCGCCGTCAGTCCGCTTCTCCGGAATTGCGCTGCCCCGCGGCCCTGCCCGGACCGGGCCGGTGTCCGCCGAGCCAGTGCATGGCGTAGCAGCCCGGGATCAGGGCGGCACCGCGGCCCACGTGCCGGGTGCGGTACTCGCTGGGGGTGAGGCCGGTGCGGGTCTTGAACCGCGCAGAGAACGTGCCCGGGCTGCTGAAGCCGACCAGGTGGCAGATCTCCGTCACCGACAGGTGCGCGGTGCGCAGCAGGTCCTCGGCGCACTCGATGCGGCGGTGCGTGAGGTACTGGCCCGGTGTCTCGCCGTAGGTCTCCCTGAAGGCGCGTATGAAGTGGTAGCGCGAATATCCGGCGTGCGCGGCGATCGCGGCCAGGTCGAGGTCCGGGTCGGCCCGGTCCCGGTCCATCGCGTCCTTGGCCGGCCCCAGCTGCCGCGCCTTGTCCATGCGACCGATGGTGGCACGGGGCACTGACATCGACGCCGTTACCCGGGGCCCGGTGGCCGTGGCCCGGGCACCGGCCGACGACGGGGCCGGACCTGCGCACGGGGAAGGCCCCCGGTGGTCACAGGGCGTGCCGCCGGGGGCCTCGGTGCCGGCCGGGAGGGTCAGACGGGCTCGGTCACCGCCGCCGGTGCCGGGGCGCCGTCGTCGGTGTTCCCCTTCACGGGGCCCGCTCCCTTCAGCGGGACCTCCTTCACGAACACCGCCGCCGCCAGCGAGAGCACCGCGACCACCGCGCCCAGGAGGAACGCCGAGTGGGTGCCCGAGGACACCGCGTACTGGTAGGCCTCGCGGACCGCGTCCGGCAGCTTCTCCAGGCGTGCGGCGTCCAGCTGGGCGGACTGCTCGGTCACCCCGGAGCCCAGCGCGCCGGCCCGCTCGGCCATGACGTCCTGGACCCGGTTGTTGAACAGCGCACCCATGATCGCGACACCGAAGGAGGCACCGAGGGTGCGGAACAGGGTGGTGGAGGAGGACGCCACGCCCATGTCCTTCATCTCGACGCTGTTCTGCGCGACCAGCATGGTGATCTGCATCAGGCAGCCCATGCCGAGGCCGACCACGGCCATGAAGACACCGGAGGTGAGGCGGGAGGTTCCGGTGTCCATCGTGGACAGCAGGTACAGGCCGACGGCCATCAGCGCGCTGCCGAGGACGGGGAAGACCTTGTACCGGCCGGTGTCGGTGGTCACCCGGCCCGCGACCATCGAGGTGACGAGCATCGCGCCGAGCATCGGCAGGAGCAGCAGGCCGGAGTTGGTGGCGGAGGCGCCCTGCACGGCCTGCTGGTACAGCGGCAGGAAGAGGGTCGCGCCGAACATCACGAAGCCGGCGACGAAGCCGATGACGGACATCAGCGTGAAGTTGCGGCTGCGGAAGATGTGCAGCGGCATCACCGGCTCGGCGGCCCTGGTCTGCCAGAACACGAAGCCCACGAGGGACGCGACACCGAGGCCGATCAGCTCCATGATCCGCGCGGAGGTCCAGGCGTACTCCGTGCCGCCCCAGGTGGTGACCAGCACGACGGCGGTGATGCCGACGGTCAGCAGCGCGACACCGAGGTAGTCGATACCGGCCTCGGCCCGCTTCTTCGGCAGGTGCAGTACGGCACCCACGGCGGCCAGCGCGATCACGCCGAGCGGCAGGTTGATGTAGAAGGCCCAGCGCCAGCCCCAGTGGTCGGTGATGGTGCCGCCGACCAGGGGTCCGCCGATCATCGCCAGCGCCATCACGGCGGCCATCATGCCCTGGTACCTGCCGCGCTCGCGGGGCGGGATCAGGTCGCCGATGATCGCCATGACGCCGACCATCAGACCGCCGGCACCCAGGCCCTGCACCGCGCGGAAGCCGATCAGCTGGCCCATGTCCTGGGCCATGCCGCTGAGCGCGGAGCCGATCAGGAAGATCACGATGGACGTCATGAACGTGGTCTTGCGCCCGTACATGTCACCGAGCTTGCCCCAGACCGGGGTGGCGGCCGCGGTGGCCAGGGTGTAGGCGGTGACCACCCAGGACAGGTGCTCCAGTCCGCCCAGCTCGCCCACGATCGTCGGCATCGCCGTACCTATGATCATGTTGTCGAGCATCGCGAGCATCATCGCGATCATGAGTGCGAGCAGGACCACCCGCACGCTCCTCGGCTGCTTGCCGGTGTCCGTCTCCACGGCCCCCGCCGCTGGTGTGTCCGCCATGATTCCTTCTCCCCCGGCCACGGTCGCGTGACCACCACTACTTACTTGCCGACCGGCTAGTTCACTACACCGGGAAGCTAGTCGCGCAACTAGCCGGGCGTCAAGTAAGTTTTCGCCAAGAGAGGTCGAGCAGGAGGATGGGCGGCACCATGGACGGCACCAGACAGCGGCGCCGCGGGAACACCCGCCAGCGCATTCAGGACGTGGCGCTCGAACTCTTCGCCGAGCAGGGCTACGAGAAGACCTCGCTGCGCGAGATCGCCGAGCGCCTGGACGTCACCAAGGCGGCGCTGTACTACCACTTCAAGACGAAGGAAGAGATCCTCGTCGGCATCTTCGAGGACCTCTCGCGGCCGATCGAGGACCTGATCGAGTGGGGGCGGCGACAGCCGCACTCGCTGGAGACCAAGCAGGAGATCATCCGCCGGTACAGCGAGGCGCTGGCGGGCGCGGCCCCGCTCTTCCGCTTCATGCAGGAGAACCAGGCGACGATCCGCGAGCTGAGCATCGGCGAGATGTTCAAGACCCGCATGCTCGGGCTGCGCGACATCCTCATGGACCCGGACGCCGACCTGGTCGACCAGGTGCGCTGCGTCAGCGCCCTGTTCACCATGCACGCGGGGATGCACGTCCTGCAGGACGTCGAAAGCGACCCCGAGGAGAAGCGCAAGGCCGTCCTCGAGGTCGCCATCGATCTGATCACCCAGGCCCACCGGGGTTCCGGGGGCGGCTAGGCGCCGTGTGCGCGGCGGATCAGACCGTCACGCCCTTGGCGCGCAGGAACTTCGCCGGGTCCACGGCGGAGCCGTAGTTCGGGGTGGTGCGGATCTCGAAGTGCAGGTGCGGACCGCTGGAGTTGCCGGTGTTGCCGGACAGGGCGATCTTCTGGCCGGTCTTGACGATCTGGCCAATCTTCACGTTCACCTGCGACAGGTGGGCGTACTGGGAGTACGTGCCGTTGCCGTGCTTGACGACGATCGCGTTGCCGTAGGCGGGGCCGTCACCGGCGCCGTTGGGGCCGGCCTTGACGACGGTGCCGCCGTGCACGGCCATCACCGGGGTGCCGGTGGGGACGGCGTAGTCCTGACCGGAGTGCTTGGACGCCCACATGCCGCCGTTCTGGGCGAAGCTCGCGGACAGCTTGTAGCTCTTCACCGGGTCGATCCAGGACGCCTGCTTCTTGGCGGCGGCCCGGGCGGCCTTCTCGGCCTGGGCGGCCTTCGCCTCGGCGGCCTTCTCGGCCTGAGCGGCCTGGGCCTTCGCGGCCTGGGCCTGGGCGGCGGCCTGCGCCTCGACGGCACTGGCGACGCCGGACGCGGCCGTGGTGTCGGCGGCGGCCGCGACCCCGGCTCCCATCACGACCGAGGCCCCCAGTCCGGCGGCCAGCACGGCCGCGCGGGTGCGGATCAGGGACGCGGTGCGGGAGGAACGGGACGTGACGCGCTGGGACATACACACCTCATCAGGAGGGGGACAGAGGAAAACCACCCGGCGGACGGATCCGCGCCTCGGTGGTGACTCATTGGTAGCCCCTCCGGACATAACCGCGCAAAGGTGTGACCTACGACAGAAACTCGTAGATCCGCACTGAGATGCACGTCTCTTGACTCATCACCCTTACCGGGCAAAACCCGCCATTTAGAGCCGATCGATCGGAAAGATAGAGTAAATGTCTGTTTTGTGGGACGTCTTTTGCCACTATTCCGCCTAGTACCGGACAAAGCGCCTGTGCGGCATGTCACCGACGACCGGCTTCGGCCATTCCGCGAATGTGGCGCAGACCTCTAGGCGCCTACCGTCCGGTAACCCTACGGTTCACCTCGCGTCACCCTCGCAGACGAACATGCACACGACACGTTGGCAGCGTCACGGACGTGAGAGGACCCCCACGAGATGAGAAGCCGACGCTCCTGGCCGATCCGCGCATCGGTCACCGCCGTCTCCGCGGCCGCCCTGGTGGCCCTGGCCGCACCGGCCGAAGCCACGACCCCTGCCTCACCGGCCGTTTCCCCGGTGGCAGCCGCCACCGCGGCGGCGGACGTCGACTACGACACCTGGCAGCGGGACTGCCGGGCGGTCATGGACCAGGCCCTGCCCTACCTGAAGCAGCGGATCGGTGACACCGCGCCGGGCGAGAAGCAGGCGATCGTCCTCGACGTCGACAACACCGCGCTGGAGACCGACTTCGGGTTCAGCTTCCCGCAGCCCGCCAACGAGCCGGTCCTGGAGGCCGCGGAGTACGCCCAGGAGCACGGCGTCGCGGTGTTCTTCGTGACCGCCCGCCCGGGCATCATCCACGCGCCCACCGAGTGGAACCTCGACCAGGCCGGCTACGAGTCCGCCGGCCTGTACGTCCGCGGGTTCTTCGACCTGTTCAAGAACGTCGCCGACTACAAGACCGCGCAGCGCGTCAACATCGAGGCCAAGGGCTACACGATCATCGCCAACATCGGCAACAGCGCCACCGACCTGTCGGGCGGCCACGCCGAGAGGACGTTCAAGCTGCCGGACTACGACGGTCAGCTCTCCTGAACCGGCCGCAGCCGCGGAAAAGGGGTCTGCCCCGGGACGTGCGTCCCGGGGCAGACCCCTTTCTTGCGTTCAGGCCGAGCGCGGCGGCTACGCGTCCTTGCTCAGGTTCGGGCCGGCACCGCCGGCCGCCTGCTCGATCGGCGGGACGTCGGGCAGGGCCGACTTCTCCTCACCGCGGAAGGTGAAGGTCTGGGACTCGCCCTCGCCCTCGGTGTCCACGACCACGATGTGACCGGGACGCAGCTCGCCGAAGAGGATCTTCTCCGACAGCGAGTCCTCGATCTCCCGCTGGATGGTCCGGCGCAGCGGCCGGGCGCCCAGCACGGGGTCGTAGCCCTTCTTGGACAGCAGCTCCTTGGCGGACTGGGAGAGCTCGATGCCCATGTCCCGGTCCTTCAGACGCTCGTCCACCTTGCCGATCATCAGGTCGACGATCCGCAGGATGTCGCTCTGCGTGAGCTGCGGGAAGACCACCACGTCGTCGACGCGGTTGAGGAACTCGGGCCGGAAGTGCTGCTTGAGCTCGTCCGAGACCTTGTTCTTCATGCGCTCGTAGTTGGTCTTCGTGTCGCCCGCGGCGGCGAAGCCCAGGTTGAAGCCCTTGGAGATGTCCCGGGTGCCGAGGTTGGTCGTCATGATGATGACCGTGTTCTTGAAGTCCACGACCCGGCCCTGGGAGTCGGTCAGGCGACCGTCCTCCAGGATCTGCAGCAGCGAGTTGAAGATGTCCGGGTGGGCCTTCTCGACCTCGTCGAAGAGGACGACCGAGAACGGCTTGCGGCGCACCTTCTCCGTCAGCTGGCCGCCCTCCTCGTAGCCCACGTAGCCGGGGGGCGAACCGAAGAGACGGGAGACCGTGTGCTTCTCGCTGAACTCCGACATGTCGAGGGAGATCAGCGCGTCCTCGTCACCGAAGAGGAACTCCGCCAGCGCCTTGGACAGCTCGGTCTTACCGACACCGGACGGACCGGCGAAGATGAACGAGCCACCGGGACGCTTCGGGTCCTTCAGACCCGCACGGGTGCGGCGGATCGCCTTCGACAGCGCCTTGACGGCGTCGTTCTGGCCGATGACCCGCTTGTGGAGCTCGTCCTCCATGCGCAGCAGGCGGGACGACTCCTCCTCGGTCAGCTTGAAGACCGGGATGCCCGTGGCCGTGGCGAGGACCTCGGCGATCAGCTCGCCGTCGACCTCGGCGACGACGTCCATGTCGCCGGCCTTCCACTCCTTCTCCCGCTTCGCCTTGGCGGCGAGGAGCTGCTTCTCCTTGTCGCGCAGGGAGGCGGCCTTCTCGAAGTCCTGCGAGTCGATCGCGGACTCCTTGTCGCGGCGGACGCCGGCGATCTTCTCGTCGAACTCGCGCAGGTCCGGCGGCGCGGTCATCCGGCGGATGCGCATCCGGGAGCCGGCCTCGTCGATCAGGTCGATCGCCTTGTCCGGCAGGAAGCGGTCCGAGATGTAGCGGTCGGCGAGCGTCGCCGCCTGCACCAGGGCCTCGTCCGTGATGGAGACGCGGTGGTGCGCCTCATAACGGTCGCGCAGACCCTTGAGGATCTCGATGGTGTGCGGGAGCGAGGGCTCGGCGACCTGGATGGGCTGGAAGCGGCGCTCGAGGGCCGCGTCCTTCTCCAGGTGCTTGCGGTACTCGTCCAGCGTGGTCGCACCGATGGTCTGCAGCTCACCGCGGGCCAGCATCGGCTTGAGGATGCTCGCGGCGTCGATGGCGCCCTCGGCGGCACCCGCACCGACCAGCGTGTGCAGCTCGTCGATGAACAGGATGATGTCGCCGCGGGTGCGGATCTCCTTGAGCACCTTCTTCAGGCGCTCCTCGAAGTCACCGCGGTAACGGGAGCCGGCGACCAGGGCACCGAGGTCCAGGGTGTAGAGGTGCTTGTCCTTGAGGGTCTCGGGCACCTCGCCCTTGACGATGGCCTGGGCGAGGCCCTCGACGACGGCGGTCTTGCCGACGCCGGGCTCACCGATCAGCACCGGGTTGTTCTTGGTACGGCGGGACAGCACCTGCATGACCCGCTCGATCTCCTTCTCGCGCCCGATGACCGGGTCGAGCTTGGACTCACGAGCGGCCTGGGTGAGGTTCCGGCCGAACTGGTCGAGGACCAGGGACGTGGAGGGCGTGCCCTCGGCAGGACCGCCGGCGGTGGCGGTCTCCTTGCCCTGGTAACCGGAGAGCAGCTGGATCACCTGCTGCCGCACGCGGTTGAGGTCTGCACCCAGCTTGACCAGGACCTGGGCGGCGACGCCCTCGCCCTCACGGATCAGGCCGAGCAGGATGTGCTCCGTGCCGATGTAGTTGTGGCCCAGCTGAAGGGCCTCGCGGAGCGACAGCTCCAGGACCTTCTTGGCACGGGGGGTGAAGGGGATGTGACCCGACGGGGCCTGCTGGCCCTGCCCGATGATCTCCTCCACCTGCTGGCGGACCGCCTCGAGCGAAATCCCGAGGCTCTCAAGGGCCTTGGCGGCGACACCCTCACCCTCGTGGATCAGGCCCAGGAGGATGTGCTCGGTGCCGATGTAGTTGTGGTTGAGCATCCGGGCTTCTTCCTGAGCCAGGACGACAACCCGCCGCGCGCGGTCGGTGAACCTCTCGAACATCGTTAATCGCTCCTCAGAGCGGTCAGGCAGTGGGGGGAACTTCCCCTCCCTGTCCTTCCGCAGCTTAGTCCCGCAAGCGGGGACCGCTCATTCCAACTGCCGACACCGTCGATGGCCTCCTGACCCCGCTCACGCCGACATCTGCTCCAACCCGATGGTGCGAGACGATGTTCCCGCAGGCCAGGCAGTTACCCCCTTCGCCAGTACGCCCATGGCGAACGGGAGACGTCCCGCCCTGCGTGTCGCCCCCTCCCACTAGGGATGTCTTACCCGCTGCTACGGACAGTCCATGCCGCGTGCACGGGTTCCCTCCGCTACGGGCGAACAACCTTGCGCCTCCCCGCACCCCCGCGCGCCCCCTTGTTCGACACCCCTCGCATACACATGGACACCCAGCGTAACCCGGAGGGCGTCGGGGCGTTGCGTCGGGCATGGTTCGGTCCGTCGCTCCCGCAGTGCCGTCCCCCCGCCGGTCGCTCATGCCGAGCGACGACGAGGTGCGGCTCTGGTACGAGAACGCGCTGGGGTGGCCCACGGTGCCCGGGGTGCCGGTGCGGCTGGCGGTGGGGGTGCGCTTCGACGTCCTGGACGTGCCCGCGGAGGCGGGGTGCGCGGCGCTGGAGCGCCTGGAACGCTCGGGAGGGCTCTGGCGGGGGTTCCCGGTGGCCCTGCGGAACGGCCGGATGCTGCTGCTGGTGGCAGCGGGCAGCGAGGAGGAGTTGCCGGGGCTGCTGGAGTGGCTGGACTGGGGCGCGCTGGAGCTGGACCTGGTGGCGATCGGCGCGGGAGGGCTCATGGACGCCCCCTGGCCCCCTGGCGTCGGTGCGGATGCGGGTGCGGGTGCCGGTGCGGATGCCCTTGCCGGTGCGGGTGCCGGTCCCACCACCCGGCCGCTCCCCCTGGGCCGTGGTGGATCGCAGGGGGCCGCCATGTGGCTGCGGCCCCCCGAGCCGGGACACGAGGCCGAGGCCTCGCTGCCGACGCTGTCGGCGATGGGCACGAGGAGTGGTGCGCGGGGGGACGGTGACGGCCCCCCGGATCTCGTGCGGCTGGTGGACACGGTGGCGACGCAGATCCACCGGGTCCGGCTGCGGCGCTCGGATGCGGTCACCGCCGTACGGGCCGACGGTCAGCCGTTGGCCTTCTCGTAGGCCTCGCGGATGGACGCGGGGACACGGCCGCGGTCGTTGACCTCGTAACCGTTCTCCTTCGCCCACGCGCGGATGGCCGCGGTGTCCTGGCTGCCGCCGGAAGAAGCACGCGCCTTTCCGCGACCGCCCGAAGCACGGCCTCCGGTACGGCGACCGCCCTTCACGTAAGGGTCGAGAAGGCCACGGAGCTTGTCCGCATTGGCGGTGGTGAGATCGATCTCGTACGTCTTGCCGTCCAACGCGAACGTCACGGTCTCGTCCGCCTCGCCGCCGTCGAGGTCGTCGACAAGAAGGACCTGAACCTTCTGTGCCACCGGATTTCCTTTCATCGATAACTTGAGGGCCGGGGTGTGCCGGCGTCTGCCGTATCGCCGCCCCTTGTTATATGCAGTACTGCAGTACTCCGGAAAGCAAACCGCTTTTGCCGTAAAAACACAAACCCCTGGCAGAGACCTGCCGCCCGCATCCGGCGCGGAAACGTGCGCGTTTCGGACATAGGGCACCGCTCACAGATCACAGATGCAGAAGCATCCGACTGTTGCCCAAGGTGTTCGGTTTCACGCGTTCGAGGCCGAGGAACTCCGCGACGCCCTCGTCATAGGAGCGCAGCAACTCCGCGTACACATCGGTGTCGACGGGCGTCTCACCGATCTCCACGAAGCCGTGCTTGCCGAAGAAGTCCACTTCGAAGGTCAGGCAGAATACCCGCCGAACGCCGAGCCAGCGGGCGGTCTCCAGCAACTTCTCCAGCAACCGGTGCCCGACGCCCGCGCCCTTCAGGCCCGGCTTCACGGCGAGAGTGCGGACTTCCGCGAGGTCTTCCCACATCACGTGCAGGGCGCCGCAGCCGACCACCTCCGCGTTGTCGTCCCGTTCCGCGACCCAGAACTCCTGGATGTCCTCGTAAAGCGTCACCGTTGCTTTGTCGAGCAGGATGCGCCCGCGGACGTAGGCGTCAAGGAGCCGGCGCACGGCGGGGACGTCGCTGGTGCGGGCCCGTCGGACCGTGATGGCTTTTGCGGGGACTTCAGGGCTGTCTGCGGACATGTGCGGACGCTATCGTCCGCTCCGGCCCTCTGTGGAGCCGGGGTTCTCGTCGGCGGGGGTTTCCGGGAGCTGGACGATGCGGACCGCGTCGGTGAGAGCCTGACGCTGTTCCTCGCTCATCATGCCGAAGAACGCGACGAGAGCGGCGGCGGCGTTGTCACTCTGCGACCACGCTTCGTTCATCAGCGCGGCAGCGTAGGCGGCGCGAGTGGAGACCGCCTCATATCGATAGGCCCTGCCTTCCGCCTCTCGGCGCACCCAGCCCTTCTGATGGAGATTGTCCAAAACGGTCATCACCGTGGTGTACGCGATGGACCGTTCCTTCTGAAGATCTTCCAGGACTTCCCGAACGGTCACCGGGCGGTTCCACTTCCACACCCGCGTCATGACCGCGTCTTCGAGTTCTCCCAATGGGCGAGGCACAACTCAGAACAATAGTGGCGGATCATGACAATGGCGTGTCGAACGGGCGCGATCGGCGACAAACCTGAACAAAAAGGGCGTACGACCTGGGGTCGTACGCCGGGAGGGGGTGGCTGGGGTCAGGCTTCGCTCTCGGGGGCGGGCCGGGAGCCCTGCGCCCGCGCGAGGGCCGCGTCGACCGCGGCGTCCTCCTTGGTCTTGTTGGCGCCGCCCTGGGTCTTCACGATCACCCGGATCACGCCGAAGAAGAAGACGGCCATGACGGCCGGGGGGAGGAGCGCGGAGACGTAGTCCATGGGTCCAGGGTAGGACAGCGGGGGCCGTCAGCCGACGGCCAGGTGCCGGTCCGGCGGGGGCGGAGCGGGTTTGCGGCGGGGGAAGACCTCGCCGGGGGTGGGGATGGGGCGCTCGGGGTGGGGGGCGGGCACGGGCGTGGGGGCGGGCGCAGGCGCGGGAGTGGGGTTCGGCCGGGTGGCGGGTGGCTTCCGGGACGGGTCCGGCTTCTTCCGCGGGTCCTCGGTGGCCGCGCGGCCTCCGGGGAGGGCCAGGAGGAGGGTGCGCCGGCAGTGGTGCAGGAGGGCGGCGGCGGTGGGGTTGCCGTGCAGGGCCCGGAGGGCGGCCAGGTCGTCGGCGTGGGGGCGGTATCCGGCGCCCAGCGCCTCCTCCAGGAGCGCGAGGTAGCCGGCGGCGGTGCCGGGGAGGGCGGCGCGGTAGCGGCCGAGATCGGCCAGGAGGAAGGCGCGCAGCCGGGCACTTTCCCGCGTTGCCTCGTCGAGGTCCGCGGCGAGGCGGAGGCAGTCCTGGAGGTCGTCGGCCGGGGCGGGAGTGGAGGTGGGGTACAGGGCGAGGGCGAGAGCGCGGCGGAGCACGCGCAGCTCCTCGGCGCCGAACGCCATGCCGCCGCGGGGTCCGTAGGGCGTGGGCATGCCCCGACGATACGCGCTAATCGGACAAACACGACGTGTGGCGCTGGTGTGGCGCCGATTGCCACCCGGGTGGGCGGGATGCCTGGCGCGCAGCGTCCGGTCCGGTGGGGCGGGCGTAGCGCCTACGGCCGGTGGGTGGGTCGGGGCCGTGTCGGGGTGTCCGCCCTCGGACCGGTGCGGATCACGTTGTCCGGTGGGGCTGAGGGCGCGGACGCGCCGGCCACTGCGGGCACCCGCCCCCGCCCCCTTCCCGCCGTACGCGGCTGCCGCTTCCGCCCGCTCCTGTCGCTTCCGCGGGCAGTCGTGCCTCCCCAGTGCCTTGAAGGCCTGGGAGGTGCCCCCGGGGCGATGGGGGTCCCCCCGCCCGAGCGCAGCCGAGAGTGGGGGAGGGTGGGCGATGGGGGTACCTCCCGCTCATGGGGGTCCCTCCCGCTCGAGCGAAGCCGAGAGTGGGGGAGAAGCCGAGAGTGGGGGAGGCACCCCGCGAGCGCCGGGCCGCGCGAACACCCCCGGCCCACCCCGACGCGGTGCACCCGCAAAGCGCCGGGCCGCGTGGACGCCGCGCGCGTTACAGACGTGACACGTTGCGTTCGTACACCAGGCGCAGCCCGACCAGCGTCAGCCACGGCTCGTGTTCGTCGATGACCGAGCTCTCGCCCAGCACCATCGGCGCCAGCCCGCCCGTCGCGATGACCGTCACGTCCTCGGGATCGTCCGCCAGCTCACGGGCCATCCGGTTGACCACACCATCGACCTGGCCGGCGAATCCGTAGATGATGCCGGACTGCATCGCCTCGACCGTGTTCTTGCCGATCACGCTGCGGGGACGCGCCACCTCGATCTTCCGCAGCTGGGCGCCGCGGACGCCGAGTGCCTCGACGGAGATCTCGATGCCGGGGGCGATGACGCCACCGACGTACTCCCCGCGCGCGCTGACCGCGTCGAACGTCGTCGCCGTGCCGAAGTCGACGACGATCGCCGGACCGCCGTAGAGGTCGACCGCCGCGACCGCGTTGATGATGCGGTCCGCGCCGACCTCCTTGGGGTTGTCGGTGAGGATGGGGACCCCGGTCTTCACGCCCGGTTCCACGAGGACCGCGGGGACGTCGCCGTAGTAGCGGCGGGTCACCTCGCGGAGTTCGTGCAGGACCGACGGGACCGTCGCGCAGATCGCGATGCCGTCGATG
Organism: Streptomyces sp. NPDC044984; assembly: GCF_040646935.1. Lineage (NCBI taxonomy): Bacteria > Bacillati > Actinomycetota > Actinomycetes > Kitasatosporales > Streptomycetaceae > Streptomyces > Streptomyces sp. NPDC044984. The sequence continues at coordinate 237,319 of NZ_JBEZBE010000007.1, read as the reverse complement.
CCGTCGCCCAGCTCGTCGCCCAGCAGCGGGTGCATGCCCATCAGGCCCTGGAGGAGGACCGCCAGCTCGTCGGCCGTGCGGCGCGCGTCCGTGGAGATGCGCCAGTGTTCGACGATGTCGTCGCCGTCGAAGAGGCCCAGGACGGTGTGCGTGTTGCCCACGTCGATCGTCAGCAGCATGGCCGGTCCTACTCCGCCGCTCGCAGGTCGAGGCCGATGTCGAGGATCGGCGAGGAGTGGGTGAGGGCCCCCACCGCCAGGTAGTCGACGCCCGTGTCCGCGTACGCCTTCGCGTTGGCGAGGGTGAGGCGGCCGGAGGCCTCCAGGGCGGCGCGGCCGTCGACGAGGGCCACCGCCTCCTCGCACTCGCCGGGCGTGAAGTTGTCCAGCAGGATCAGGTCGGCGCCGGCGTCCAGGACCTCGCGGAGCTGGTGCAGGGTGTCGACCTCGACCTCGATCGGCACGTCGGGGAAGCGTTCGCGGACCGCGTTGAAGGCCTCGGCGACACCGCCGGCGGCCACCACGTGGTTGTCCTTGACCAGGGCCGCGTCCGAGAGGGACATGCGGTGGTTGACGCCGCCGCCGCAGCGCACGGCGAACTTCTCCAGGCTGCGCAGGCCGGGAGTGGTCTTGCGGGTGTCGCGGACCCTCGCCTTGGTGCCTTCGAGGACGTCCGCCCACGCGCGCGTGGCGGTCGCGATGCCCGACAGGCGGCACAGGAGGTTCAGGGCACTGCGTTCCGCGGTGAGGAGGTCGCGGGTGCGGGTCGTGACGGAGAGCAGGGTCTGGCCCGCCTCGACGCGGTCGCCGTCCTCCGCGTGGCGTTCGACCTCGAACTCCTCCGTGCAGACGACCGACATGACCGCCTCGGCGATCCGGAGACCGGCCACGGTGCCCGCCTCCCGCGCGGTGAAGTCGGCGGTGGCGACGGCGTCCTCCGGGATGGTCGCGACCGTGGTCACGTCCACGCCGTGGGCCAGGTCCTCCTGGAGGGCCACGTTGGCGATGTCCTCGACCTCGACGGGGTCGAGGCCCGCGTCGGCCAGGAGCTGGGCGAGCGCGGGGTCGAGGCCGCACTCCAGGTAGGTCTCCTCGTCGGCGCCGCAGGCGCAGCCGTCGCCACAGCCGCCGGAGGAAACGAGGGGAAGGTCGGGGGTGGTCACTGCTGTCACTGCTCCTGGGCCTGGGGGAGGGTCGGGGGGAAGTCTGTGGTGTCGGTGGTGTGCGCCGCCAGCGATCGGTCCGGATTCAGCCGTACGACGATGTGGCGGCGCCAGGTCGTGTCGTCGCGCTCGGGACGGTCCTCGCGCCAGTGGCAGCCGCGGGTCTCCTCACGCCGCAGCGCGGCGGCGACCAGGACGCGGGCCACGCACAGGAGGTTGGTGGCCTCCCAGGTGTCGACTCCGGGCTCGGCGGTCTTGCCGTTCTCGTCGAGGGCGTCGCGCGCTTCGGCGTGCAGGTGGTGGAGACGGTCGGCGGCCTCGGAGAGCGACGCCTCGGAGCGCAGGACGCCCGCTCCCCGGGTCATGATCCGCTGGATGGTGAAGCGGGCCTCCGGGGGGAGGAGGGGGTACGCGGGGCGCTCCGTGGCGGGGAGCGGTTGCGGCACACGCGGGTGGAGGGTTCCGGTGCGCGCGATGTCGGCGGCGATGCGCTCGGCGTAGACCAGGCCCTCGAGGAGGGAGTTGGAGGCGAGGCGGTTGGCGCCGTGCACGCCGGTGCAGGCGACCTCGCCGCACGCGTACAGGCCGGGCACGGTGGTGCGGCCGTGGGAGTCGGTGCGGACGCCGCCGGAGGCGTAGTGGGCGGCCGGGGCGACCGGCACGGGCTCGGTGACCGGGTCGATGCCGTGCGCGCGGCAGGCCGCGAGGATCGTGGGGAAGCGGTGCTCCCACATCTCGGCGCCGAAGTGGCGGGCGTCGAGGTACATGTGCTCGGCGTCCCGCTCCCGCATGCGGCGCATGATGCCCTTGGCGACGATGTCGCGCGGGGCGAGTTCGGCCAGTTCGTGCTGTCCCCGCATGAAGCGCACGCCGTCGGCGTCCACCAGGTGGGCGCCCTCGCCGCGCACCGCCTCGGAGACGAGCGGCTGCTGGCCTTCCGCGTCCGGGCCGAGGAAGAGGACCGTGGGGTGGAACTGGACGAATTCGAGGTCGCTCACCTCGGCGCCCGCGCGCAGGGCGAGGGCCACGCCGTCGCCCGTGGAGACGGCGGGGTTCGTGGTCGCCGAGAAGACCTGGCCCATGCCGCCGGTCGCCAGGATCACGGCGGGCGCGTGGACCGCCCCCACGCCGTCGTGCTGGCCCTCCCCCATGACGTGCAGGGTGACGCCGGCGGTGCGGCCGTCGGCGTCGGTGAGGAGGTCGAGGACGAGCGCGTTCTCGATGGTGCGCGTCCCGCGTGCGCGGACCGCCTCGACGAGGGCGCGGGAGATCTCCGCGCCGGTGGCGTCGCCGCCCGCGTGGGCGATGCGGCGGCGGTGGTGGCCGCCCTCGCGGGTGAGGGCGAGGCCGCCCTCGGTGGACTCGTCGAAGTGCGCGCCCGTCTCGATGAGGCGGCGTACGGCGTCGGGGCCCTCGGTGACGAGGATCCGGACCGCTTCCTCGTCGCACAGGCCCGCGCCGGCGACCAGGGTGTCGTCCAGGTGCTGCTCGGGGGTGTCGCCCTCGCCCAGGGCCGCGGCGATGCCGCCCTGGGCCCAGCGGGTGGAGCCGTCGTCGAGGCGGGCCTTGGTGACGACCACCGTCGTCAGTCCTGCGGCCTCGCAGCGCAGGGCGGCGGTGAGGCCGGCGACGCCGGAGCCGACGACCACGACGTCCGCGTCGATGGACCACCCGGACGCGGGCGCGTGCAGTCGTATGCCTGTGCTGGTCACGAGGCGGCTCCGAAGGTTCCGAAGGTCAGGGGGATGTTGTCGATCAGGCGGGTGGTGCCCACGCGGGCGGCCACGGCGAGGACGGCCTCGCCGGTGAAGTCGTCGCCGATCTCGGTGAAGTCGGAGGGATCGACCAGGGCCAGGTAGTCCAGGACGAGGGGCGGCGTGAGGCGGGCGGCCTCGTCGAGGACCAGGCGGGCGGCGGCGCGGACGGCCGCCGGGCCGCCGGCGGTCGTGGCGACGGCGTGCGCGTCGGCCGCCGCGCGGGACTCCCCCATGGCGCTGAGCGCCTCGGCACGCGCGCGCGTGGAGGGCACCTCGCTGGCCCGCGCGCGCAGCGCCTGCTGGGCCGCGTGCCGGTCGCGGCCCGCGAACAGGGCCTGGGACAGGGCGAGCGCGGTGCGCCGCTCGGCGGCCGAGAGGTAGCGGTTGCGGCTGGACAGGGCGAGCCCGTCCTCCTCGCGGACGGTGGGCACGCCGACGATCTCGACGCCGAAGTTCAGGTCCCGCACCATGCGGCGGATCAGGGCGAGCTGCTGGGCGTCCTTCTGGCCGTACAGGGCGACGTCGGGGCGGGTGAGGTGGAGCAGCTTGGCGACGACGGTGAGCATGCCGTCGAAGTGGCCGGGGCGCGCGGCGCCCTCCAGGCGTTCGCCCATGGCCCCCGCGCGGAGGGTGACCTCGGGCCTGCCGCCCGGGTACATCTCGTCGGCCGACGGCGCGAACACGATGTCCGCGCCCGCCTCCTCGGCGGTCTTGAGGTCGGCGTCGAGGGTGCGCGGGTAACGGTCGAGGTCCTCGCCCGCGCCGAACTGGAGCGGGTTGACGAAGACGGTGACGATCACGAAACCGCCGCGGCCGACGTGTTCACGGGCGGCGCGGATCAGCGTCGCGTGGCCCTCGTGCAGGGCGCCCATGGTCATCACGACGGCGGTGCGGCCCGGCACGGCGAAGTGCCCCAGGACGTGGTCCAGCTCGTCGAAGGTGGGTACGAGTTCGAAGTCGGGCTTCATCGGTCTCCCCGGTTCTCGGGCAGCTCCGCTCCGTCGGCGAGCACGCCCAGCAGGTCTTCGGCAAGTTCGGGCTTCAGCAGGCCGTGGGCGAGGGCGCGGTCGGCGGTCGCGCGGGCCATCGCCAGGTAGCCGGCGACGGCCCCCGGAGCGTGCCGGCGCAACTCGGTGACGTGCGCGGCGACCGTGCCCGCGTCACCGCGCGCGACCGGGCCGGTGAGGGCCGCGTCACCGGAGCGCAGGGCGTTGTCCAGGGCGGCGCCGAGCAGCGGGCCGAGCATCCGGTCGGGCGCGGTGACACCGGCGGCGCGCAGCAGCTCCAGGGACTGGGCGACCAGGGTGACCAGGTGGTTGGCGCCCAGGGCGAGGGCCGCGTGGTAGAGCGGGCGGTTCTCCTCGGCGATCCATTCCGGCTCGCCGCCCATCTCGACGACGAGGGCCTCGGCGGCCAGCCGCAGCTCCTCGGGGGCGGTGACGCCGAAGGAGCACCCGGCGAGGCGCTGCACGTCGACGGGGGTGCCGGCGAACGTCATCGCGGGGTGCAGGGCGAGCGGCAGGGCGCCGGCTCGCAGGGCGGGGTCGAGGACCTTCGCGCCGTACCGCCCGGAGGTGTGCACCAGCAGCTGGCCCGGCCGCACCGCGCCGGTGTCGGCGAGTCCGGCGACCAGCTCGGGCAGGGCGTCGTCCGGGACGGTCAGCAGGACCAGCTCGGCCCGCTGGAGGACCTCGGCGGGCGGCACCACCGGCACGTCGGGGAGCATCCGCTCGGCGCGCCTGCGGGAGGCGTCGGAGACGGCGGAGACGGCCACCGGGCGGTGCCCGGCGAGCTGGAGGGACGCGGCCAGGACGGGGCCCACGCGTCCGGCGCCGACGACGCCGACGGTGAGCCGCGCGGGGCGGCCTCGGGGATCTGGCTGTGGGGTTGTGTTCACGCGACGGCGGCCTTCCCGTTCCAGTCCGCTCGGGGTACCGGACGATTTCTCGTCATGTTAACGCGATCGGTTCCGGGGGCGGTCGGTTGTCCACAGGCTGTGGGTTTCCGTGCGCCGTCGTGGCACACGCGCGTGCGGAAATGGTGCGGCCCGCGCGCGTGCGGCGTGGGCCTCCGCGCGTACGGACCTGCGCGCACGGAAACGGGGGTGCCCGCGCGGACGGGGGCACGGGATGATCGCGCGCATGAGCGATACGGACGGCACGAATGACACCACGACGGTGCGGGACGGGAGGGAGCCCGGCCCGGAGGCGGACGGCGAGTCGCGGCCGACGTTGCGCGAACGGCGGATCGCCGCCTGGCGCGGAGCCCCGCGCGTGCTCGCGCGCCTCGGCTTCGTCGCCCCGCTCCGGGAGCGGCTGGCCCTGCTGGAGGCCGCGGGGGATGTGTACGACCTCGACGAGATGTCCGACATCTACGGCAACGGTGTCGTCGAGGCCCTGGAGAAGCGGGTCGCCGGTCTGCTCGGCACCGAGGCCGCCGCGTTCTTCCCGACCGGCACGATGGCCCAGCAGGTGGCCCTGCGCTGCTGGGCGGGCCGCACCGGCGACCCCGCGGTCGCGCTGCACCCGCTCAGCCACCCTGAGGTGCACGAGCGGAACGCGTTCAGCCAGCTCAGCGGGTTGCGGCCGGTACGGATGACGAGCGAGCCCCGGCTGCCCAGCGCCGAAGAGGTCCGCGACTTCGAGGAGCCCTTCGGGGCGCTGATGCTGGAGCTGCCGCTCAGGGACGCCGGCTTCGTGCTGCCCACGTGGGAGGAGCTGACGCAGGTCGTGGACGCCGCGCGGGAACGCGACGCGGTCGTGCACTTCGACGGGGCCCGGCTGTGGGAGTGCACCGAGCACTTCGGTCGGCCGCTGGAGGAGATCGCAGGCCTCGCGGACAGCGTCTACGTGTCCTTCTACAAGTCCCTCGGCGGGTTCGGCGGCGCGGCCCTCGCCGGTCCCGCGAGCCTGATCGAGGAGGCGCGGGCCTGGCGGCACCGGTACGGGGGCAACGTGTTCCAGCAGTTCCCGACCGCCCTGTCGGCGCTGATCGGCCTGGACCGGGAGCTGCCCCGGCTGCCGGAGTACGTCCGGCACGCGCGCGTGGTGGCCGCCGCGCTGCGCGAGGGCCTGGAAGCAGGGGGGTTGCCCTGGTTCCGCGTGCACCCCGAGGTGCCGCACACCCACGACTTCCAGGTGTGGCTGCCGTACGACGCCGATGTCGTCGTCGAGACGGTGATCCGGGCGGCCGAGGAGACGGGGACCGTGCTCTTCGCCAACCACTGGGACTCGAAGGGGCCGGGGCTGTCCTTCACGGAGGTGTACGTGCGTTCCGCGGGGCTGGAGTGGACGGCCGGGGACGTACGCGCGGCGGCGGTGGAGTTCGCGCGGCGACTGCTGCAGGTCTGAGGGCTTACTCGCCCCCGCCGCCCCTTCCCGTCCCGGGGCTCCGCCCCGGACCCCGCTCCTCGAACGCCGGAGGGGCTGGGATCAGCCCGTCCGGCGTTCGAGGACGAGGCCCGTTCAGGGCCGAAGGGGTCCGGGGGCGCAGCCCCCAGGGACGGGACGGGAAGGGGCGGCGGGGCGAAGAGAACTCCGTTCAGGCCCGGCGCGGGCGGGGTGCACCATGTGGGCATGAGCGTGAGCATCGACATCACGGGGCTGCGTCCGGAGAGGGTCGCCGTCGTGCCCTCCCCCCTGGCCGAGCTCGGCATGGCGCTGCACGCGCTGTCCGAGCCGTCGCACCACCCGGGGCTCCAGGGCTGGGTGACGGGCGTGACCGCGCGGCTGGACCCGCACCTCGCGGACCGGATGTGCGAGGCGGACTTCCTGTGGCGGACGACGTTCTCGGACCTGTTCCTGCCGAGCGCCGGCATACCGGGCCGCGTGACGCTCCCGGGCGGGACGCTCGTCGAGGAGCTGGACCTGCTGGACAAGCTGTCCGACGAGCAGTTCGTGGGCGCCGCACTGGAGTTCACCTGCGCGCTCCCCTACGGTGCTCCCGGCGCGGGCCCGCTCACCGACGAGGGGCTGCGGCGCCGCTCGCTGGAGCTGGCCGCCGCGCGGGGGCCGCGCCAGACGGAGTTCACCGAGCGGCTGCTCGCCGACCCGCCGCGGATCAGGGCCTGGCTGCGGCAGTTCCTCCAGGACTGCGACGAGGCGTTCTTCGCCGAGGCGTGGTCCCGGCTGCGGCATCAGCTCGCCGCGGACACCCGCCACAAGACCGACCTGCTCCGGCACAAGGGGCTGGCCGAGGCGCTGGCCTCGGTGTCCCCCGCGGTGACGCTCGACGGGACCGGCGGGCGGATCAGCGTGGACAAGCTGGGCGACGGCCGGACGGCCACGGGTGACGGCGGGCTGCTGCTGATCCCGACCAGCCTCGGCTGGCCGCACCTGATGGTGCTGCACCGGTACGGCTGGCAGCCGGTGCTGCACTACCCGGTCGGCTCCGCCGAGCCGGCCGCCCCGCCGACGGTCGAGCAGCTGGCCCTGCGGATGACCGCGCTGTCCCACCCGGTCCGCATGCGCATGTGCCGCAACCTCGCCCGCAGCGCGTACACCACCGGCGAGCTGGTCCAGGTGCACGGCATGACGGCGCCGGAGATATCCCGGCACCTGGGCGTGCTGAAGAAGGCCGGCCTGGTCACCACGCGCCGCCGTGGGCGTTACGTGCTGCACCAGCTGGACGTGGCGGTCGTGGCCCGGCTCGGCAGCGACTTCCTGGAGGGGATCCTGCGCTGAGGGCGCGTACGGCGCCGGTCAGTCGAAGCGGATGTGGCGGATGCCCACCCCCGCCTGCCGCAGCCGGGTCCGCAGCCGGCCCTCGTGGTGGGGGAGCAGCTTCAGCCCGGCCAGGACGGCGATGCGGTCCGCCGTCTTCGGCACCGTGGTGCGGTCGGTCCACAGGTGTTCGGCGAACTCCGGTTCGCTCAACCGCTCCAGGCAGTGGTCGAGCCGCCGCACCGCCCAGCTCTCCCGGCGCGGCGCCTCCCTCCCCCGCGCGTACCGCACGAGGTGGCCGAAGCCGCGCTCGCGCAGCCGCCGCAGCACCGTCGCGCGCTCGGCGAGGAGGGTGAAGTGGCGTACGTCGTGCCCGAGTTCACGCAGCCGGCCGACGGTCTCCGCGAAGTGCCCGGAGTCGGTGACGGTCATGGGGGCGATCACCACGCCGTCGTGCCCGGTCAGCGCGAGGTCGAGCACCTCGACGACGCCCTGCCGCCAGGCCCGCAGGTCCTGGAAGTCGCCGCGCAGTCCGGGCGGCAGCATGCGGTGCAGGCCGAACCCGGGGTGCTCCGGGTCACAGATGACGCTGCCCGGCAGGCGGCGCCGTATCTCGTGTGCGGGCACCCGTCGGACGGATCGCCGCCCCCGAAAGGGCCGTTGATCCACAGCAGCATGCGCGCACCCTACCGGCGCGCGGCCGTCCGTTCAGCCGTGTCCGCCGGCCCGTACCAGACCCGTCTCGTAGGCGAGGACCACCACCTGCACCCGGTCGCGCAGGCCCAGCTTGGTCAGGATGCGGCCCACGTGGGTCTTCACGGTCGCCTCGGAGAGCACCAGCCGGGCCGCGATCTCGCCGTTGGACAGGCCCTGCGCGACCAGCACCATGACCTCCCGCTCGCGCTCGGTGAGGCGTTCCAGCTCCTTGTGCTCGGGCTGCTTGCCCGTGCTGGGCAGCATCGGCGCGAACCGGTCCAGGAGCCGGCGGGTGGTGGAGGGGGCGACCACGGCGTCGCCGCTGTGCACCGCGCGGATCGCGGCGAGCAGCTCGCTCGGCGGCACGTCCTTGAGCATGAAGCCGGACGCGCCCGCCTTGAGCCCGGAGAAGGCGTACTCGTCGAGGTCGAAGGTGGTGAGGATCAGCACCTTCGGCGGGTCGGTGTCCGCGCAGATCCGGCGGGTCGTCTCCACACCGTCGAGCTTGGGCATGCGGACGTCCATCAGCACCACGTCGACGGCGGTGGACCGCAGCACCTCCAGGGCCTCGACGCCGTTGCCCGCCTCCGCCACGACGTCCATGTCCGGCTGGGCGGCGAGCACCATCCGGAACCCGGTGCGCAGCAGCACCTGGTCGTCGACGAGCATCACGCGGATCGTCATCGGGGCCTCTTCCATTCGGTCGTCAGGTCGTCGCAGAGGGTGTGACAGGTGTCAACAGGGGGCGTGCGCGGGCGTCAATGCGCGGGTTTGAGCGGCAGCAGCACACTGATGCGGAATCCTCCGCCGGGACGCGGGCCCGCGTCCAGGGTGCCGCCGACCATGCCGACCCGCTCGCGCATGCCGATCAGGCCGTGGCCCTGGCCGTCGAAGCCGCCCTCCTCGTACAGCTCGTGCGGGGCGCCCTTGCCGTCGTCCTCCACGAGGAGGCCGAGACCGTCGTCGAAGTACACCAGGCGCACGCTGGCGCCCGCGTTGGGCCCGCCGTGCTTGCGGGTGTTGGTGAGCGCCTCCTGCACGATGCGGTACGCGGTGAGCTCGACACCGCTGGGCAGCGGGCGCGGAGTGCCCTCGACCTTGAAGTCCACCGGCAGTCCCGACCCCCGGCACTGCTCGACGAGGTCCTCGATCTGCTGCACGTCGGGCTGCGGCACGTACTCCCCGGCCTCCTGGTGCTCGCCGGTGCGCAGCACGCCCAGCAGGCGGCGCATCTCGGCGAGGGCCTGGCGGCCGGTGGAGGAGATCGTCTCCAGGGCCTTCTTCGCCTGGTCGGGGGCGGCGTCGAGGACGTAGGCGGCGCCGTCGGCCTGCACCACCATCACCGACACGTTGTGGGCGACGACGTCATGCAGCTCGCGGGCTATCCGGGCGCGTTCGGCGGCGACCGCGACCTTGGCCTGCGCCTCGCGCTCCTTCTCCAGCCGGGCGGCCCGCTCCTCCAGCTGCGCGAAGTACGCGCGGCGGGTGCGGATGGAGTCGCCGAGCACCCAGGCGAGGGCGAAGGGCACGGCCTGGAGGACCATCACGGCGATGTTGGTCGCCACGCCCACGTCCTCGGTGGGCCAACGCAGCTGCGCCAGCGGGGCCGCGCACAGGCCGGCGGCCAGCGCGAGGCGGGAGGCCCAGCGGGCGCCGACCGCCGCGACCGTGTAGACGATCACCAGCAGGGCGAAGTCGGCGGGCAGCGTCGCCACGTCCGTGATCAGCTGCCCCGCGCCCACGACGAGGGCGAGGACCAGCATCCGCTCGGGCATCCGGCGGCGCAGCGCGACGACCAGCGACAGCAGCAGCGCGACCGGCACGGTGAGCGCGGGCAGTTCCGTCCCCCGGGCCTCCTCCATGGTCGCCCCGCCGAGGACGGAAATCCCGAACAGGACCACGGCCCAGAAGCCGTCGACCCATGTCGGGTGTCTGCGGAGGAAGTCGTAGAGGCGCTGCACGTAACCCAGCGTAGGGAAGCGAAATGCGTGCAGGGGTCAACCGGAGGGCCGATCCCCGGTCGGCACGTGTACTCCGCAAGGTGGAGGCCCGGCACGTCCGCGCACTTAACCTGGGCCGGTGACGACGGTGACGGCGGTGACGGCGGTGACGGCGGGGGTGTGGAACCGGTGACGGCAGAGGCTGCGGAGGGCGGCGGCGGGCGGGGCTGGCGGGCGGCGGCCCAGGACGCCCTGTACGGTCCTGGCGGCTTCTACCGCGGGCCCGGCGCGGGCCCGGCCGGGCACTTCCGTACGTCCGTGCACGCCTCGCCGCTGTTCGCCGGCGCGGTGGCGCGGCTGTTGTGCCGGGTCGACGAGGCGCTGGGGCGGCCGGCGGTGCTCGACTTCGTGGACATGGCGGCCGGGCGGGGCGAACTGGTCACCGGTGTCCTCGCCGCGCTGCCCGCCGACGTGGCGCCGCGCGTACGCGCGTACGCCGTCGAGCTCGCCGGCCGGCCCGCCGGGCTGGATCACCGGATCGAGTGGCGGGCCGAGCCCCCGGAGGGGATCACGGGACTGCTCTTCGCCAACGAGTGGCTGGACAACGTGCCCGTGGAGGTCGCCGAGGTGGACCCCTCGGGCGTACCGCGGCTGGTGCTGGTGCGGGAGGACGGGACGGAGCGGCTCGGGGAGCCGGTCGCGGGCGCGGCGGCCGAGTGGCTGGCACGGTGGTGGCCGCTGGGGGCCGGGGAAGGGCTCCGCGCGGAGATCGGGCTGCCCCGGGACCGGGCCTGGGCGTCGGCCGTCGGCACGCTCGCGCGGGGGCTCGCCGTCGCCGTGGACTACGCGCACACGGCCGCCGCGCGGCCGCCGTTCGGGACGCTCACCGCGTTCCGGGAGGGGCGGGAGACGACGCCCGTGCCGGACGGGTCGTGCGACCTCACCGCGCACGTCGCCCTGGACGCGTGCGCCGCGGCCCCCGCGCTCCCCGGCACGCGCCTGCTGACCCAGCGGGACGCCCTGCGCGCCCTGGGCGTCAGCGGCGCACGCCCCCCGCTCACGCTGGCATCCACCGACCCGGCCGGGTACGTACGCGCCCTCGCGGGCGCCGGCGAGGCCGCCGAACTCACCGCGCCGGGCGGACTCGGCGACTTCGGGTGGCTGGTGCAGCCGGTGGGGACCGCGGACGTACGGGACCTATTTGTCGATGTCGCCGACGACGAAGAACATTGACCCGAGGATCGCCACCATGTCCGCGACCAGTGTCCCCGGCAGCAGTTCGGTGAGCGCCTGGATGTTGTTGTACGACGCCGAGCGCAGCTTCAGCCGGTACGGGGTCTTCTCGCCCTTGCTGACCAGGTAGTAGCCGTTGATGCCGAGCGGGTTCTCGGTCCACGCGTACGTGTGCCCCTCGGGCGCCTTGAGCACCTTCGGGAGCCGCTGGTTGACCGGGCCCGGGGGCAGCTCGGCGAGCCGGTCGAGGCAGGCGTCGGCGAGGTCGAGGGCGTTGTGGGTCTGCTCCAGGAGGCACTCGAAGCGGGCGAGGCAGTCGCCCTCCGCGCGGGTCACCACCTTCAGGACGTCGCCCAGTTCGCCGTAGGCGAGGTACGGCTCGTCGCGGCGCAGGTCGAAGTCGACGCCGGAGCCCCGCGCGATCGGCCCGCTCACGCCGTACGCGTGCACCGCCCGGGGCGACAGCACGCCGACGCCGCGCGTGCGGCCGCGGAAGATCTCGTTGCCGAGCACCAGGTCGTCGAAGCGGTCCATGCGCGAGCGCACGTCGGTGACGGCGGCACGCGCGCGTGCCGTCCAGCCCGCCGGCAGGTCCTCCTTGAGGCCGCCCACGCGGTTGAACATGTAGTGCATGCGCCCGCCGGAGACCTCCTCCATGACGTGCTGGAGCTCCTCGCGCTCCCGGAAGGCGTAGAAGATCGGGGTGATGCCGCCCAGTTCCAGCGGATAGGAGCCGAGGAACATCAGGTGGTTGAGCACCCGGTTCAGCTCCGCGAGCAGCGTGCGCAGCCACACCGCGCGCTCGGGGACCTCCATGCCGAGCATCCGCTCCACGGCGAGGACCACGCCCAGCTCGTTGGAGAACGCCGACAGCCAGTCGTGGCGGTTGGCCAGCATGATGATCTGGCGGTAGTCGCGGGCCTCGAACAGCTTCTCCGCGCCCCGGTGCATGTAGCCGATCACGGGCTCCGCGCGGACGATGCGCTCGCCGTCCAGGACGAGCTTCAGCCGCAGCACGCCGTGCGTGGACGGGTGCTGGGGTCCGATGTTGAGCACCATGTCGGTGCTCTCCGCCGCGCCGCCGATACCGACCATGGTCTCCGTCGTAGGAGTCATGAACACAGTCTCCCCTACGTACGCTGACCCTATGGAGACGGGGAGTCCGCACGGTACGGGGACGGCGGGAACGGGCGGGCCGGCGGCCTCGGGCGACGGGGAGCCGGTGTGGATCGCGCTGCCCCCGGGGCTGCTGCGGATGCGGAGGTTGCTGCTGGTGGTGTGGCTGGGGCTGCTGACCCTGGCCACCGCGCTGGTGCCGGGGCTGCTGGCGGGGCCCGGCTGGGCCGCCTTCGCGTTGCTGCCGCTGGCCCTGCTGGTCTGGGGCTGGGTGCTGCTGGAGCGGAACTGGCGTTCCTGGCGGTACGCGGAGCGCGCCGACGACCTGCTGATCAGCCGGGGCGTGCTGTGGCGCGAGGAGACGGTCGTGCCGTACGGGCGGATGCAGCTGGTCGAGGTCACCTCCGGGCCCGTGGAACGGCACTTCGGGCTGGCCAGCGTGCAGCTGCACACGGCCGCGGCGGCGAGCGACGCCACCATCCCCGGCCTCGACCCGGCCGAGGCGGAGCGGCTGCGCGACCGGCTCACCGAGCTCGGCGAGGCCCGATCGGCGGGGCTGTGACGGCCCCCGACGTCCACGGGGACGTACGCGACCGGCCGCCCGTGACCGAGCGGCGGCTGCACCCCGTCACGCCGCTCAGGCGGGCGTGGGCGCCCGTCGCGGTGCTGATCGGGTGGGCGCTGCACGACCCCGACCAGGCGCAGCGCCAGCTGACCCGGCTGACGACCACCACCCTGCTGATCGGTCTCGCCGTACTCATCCCGGCGGCCGCCCTCTACGGCTTCCTGACCTGGTGGTTCACCCACTTCGCGGTGACCGAGAGCGAGCTGCGCATCCGGACCGGGCTGCTGTTCCGGCGCACCGCGCACATCCGCCTCGAGCGGATCCAGGCCATCGACGTCACCCAGCCGCTGCTCGCGCGGGTGGCGGGCGTGGCGAAGCTCAGACTCGACGTCATAGGCACCGACAAGAAGGACGAACTCGCCTTCCTGGGCGCCGACGAGGCGCGTGCCCTGCGCGCGGAACTCCTCGCGCGGGCGGCGGGTTTCGCGCCGGAGACCGCGCACGAGGTGGGCGAGGCGCCGTCCCGGCAGATGCTGCGGGTGCCGCCGGGCGTCCTCGCCGTCTCCCTGCTGCTGACCGGGGCGACCTGGGGCTGGCTCCTCGTCGCCGCCGTCGTGGTGCCGCTGCTGTGGACGGCCACCCACAGTCTGTGGACGGTGCTCGCCGCGGCCGTGCCGCTGCTCGGCGCCGCGGGTGCGAGCAGTGTGGGCCGGTTCGTCGCCGAGTACGACTGGACGCTGGGCGAGTCGCCCGACGGGCTGCGCATCGACCACGGGCTGCTGGACCGGGCGCACGAGACGGTGCCGCCGGGGCGCGTGCAGACCGTGCGGCTGGTCGAGCCGCTGCTGTGGCGGCGGCGCGGCTGGGTGCGGGTGGAGCTGGACGTGGCGGGTTCGCCCAACTCCCTGCTGCTGCCGGTCGCTCCGCGCGAGCTCGCCGAGTCGGTCGTCGCACGGGTGCTGCCCGGGGTGAGCGTGCCCCCGCGCGAGGCGCTCTCCCGGCCGCCGCGCCGCGCGCGGTGGTGCGTCCCGTTGTGGTGGCGGGGCTACGGACTCGCCGTCACCGACGCGGTGTTCGCCGCCCGCCACGGACTGCTGCGACGCAGCCTGTCCCTGGTGCCGCACGCCAAGGTGCAGAGCGTGCGGCTGGCCCAGGGCCCCTGGCAGCGGGCCCGGGGCGTCGCCGACGTCCACGTGGACACCGGCGCGAACAAGTCGGTGACGGCCCGCCTGAGGGACGCGGCGGAGGCGGCCGCCCTCCTGCGGTCCCAGGCGGAGCGCTCCCGCACCGGACGCAGGGACGCCCGCCCGGACCGCTGGATGGCCTGACCCGCCCGGATGGTGCACGAGGGCGGGGAAAGGCCGCGCACCGGCCGTGGGAGCCCGTCCCGGCCGTCGGACGGCCGCGTCCGCACGCGTGCGGGTGCGGGTGCGGGTGCGGGTGCGGGTGCGGTGGAACGCCGACGGGCCCCGCGCGGTGTGCGCGGGGCCCGTCGGGGTGGCCTGTGGTTCAGGCGCTCGCGCTGCGCAGGCCCTCGACGTCGATGTGTTCCGTCTCGTCGTGCGCCGTCAGGTCGATGACCTGGCCGACACCGCGCGCCTCCTCGTCGACGGGCTTGAACCCCGCCTCGGCGTCCGCCTTGTGCAGCGCGAGCGCCTCCTGGCCGACGACGTCGGCGAGGTCCTCGTTCTGCACGGCCTCCAGGGCGGCGCCGTCCGTGTCCTTCTTCGTCCCGAAGAAGTCGAAACCGCCCTCGGACACCGGTCGCCGTGCCGGTGTGGTCGGCGGTACGACCGCCACCGCCGTCGGCACGGTGAAGTGCCCGGAGGGCTGCCGTACGGGCTGGGCCGGGGAAGCGGCCGACGCGGGGGAGGCGGTCGTGCGCTCGTGCTCGTCGACCGCCTCGGTCCGCCCCTCGGCCTCGCCCTCCTGCGCCCTCTCCTGCTCGGACCGCCTCGTGGACTCGGGGCCGCCGTCCTCGGGACCCTCGGGGGCGCCGTCGCCCTCCGGGGAGCCGTCGTCCTCAGGGCTCGTGGGGGCGCCGTCGTCCTTCGGGGAGCCGTCGTCCTTCGGCGTGCCACCGGTCCGGGCGTCATCGGCCGGGCCGGGCGCCTCGTCGGCCCGTACGTCCGTGCCGGCGCCGTCCTCCGCGGCGTCCGCGGCGTCCGCGAGCCGCGCCAGCGCCGCGTCGGCGCGCAGGAACAGCTTCGAACCCTCCGGCGAGAAGACGGAGGGAGCCGCCGGCGCCTCCCCGGCGACGGCCTCGTCCCGCTCCACCGTCCCGAACGCCGCCGCGGGCGCCTCCGCGTCGTCGGGTGCCTCCGACGGTCCCGCCGGCAGGGCGCGGGCCGGAACCGCGGCTTCTATCTCGAGTACCCGGCGCTCCTCCAGAACGCTCGCCCGGTCGACCTCCGACGCGGCGTACCGCCGCAGCAGAGCCGCGTGCTCGTTGCGCAGCCCGGCGAGTTCCGCGCGCTTGGCGCGCAACCGCTGCTCCAGTTTCGCCCGCAGCTCACGCGACTCCTCGAGGTCGGACTCCAGTTCGGCGATCCGCTCCTCGAAACGCCATTCGTCGCTCGCACGCGCGCGCGTGAGATCGGCGACGCGTTTGCCCGCCTGGGTGTCCCAGTGCCGCATGACGACGGCGCCGCCGATCGCCGTGGCCGCGGCGGCCGCGGCCAGGACACGGAGCACCATCGGTTGCGTGAACACCCAGGGCCCCAGGGCGCAGGCGACGGACACGCCTGCGATCGCCGACGGGGGCAGCATCCTGTGCAGGGGAGGGGAATGACGGTGACGTCCACGTGGCATGGCCAGAAACTTACCGCGCGTAGGCGAATGTTGGTGCCCCGCCCCGTAAAAACAAAGCCACACCGAGGCTTTCACAGGGCATCAGGGAACGCACACCACACGTGAATAGACGTATTGCCCAATTATCAAGATCATTTATTGCTCCGTGAACCGCCCGCCGAACTCCACCCGGTGAACTCCCGTTTCCCCGGCAGCTTTGCCCGCGCGGTGAACCCCTCCCCCGAAACACCGCCCCGGAGAGCGCGATGTCACCGGATGTCCGAATCGGCATCGGCGCGCAGGCCCCACGCGGAGCCACGGGGTGTGGCCGGCCGGGGCACGCTCCCCGTCCTCCGCCGCCATGGGCCGCTCGGAGACGGCGGCGAGGCACGGGCCCGGGAGACCGGACCGGACATCCGGGAACCCGGCGGCGAGGCGGCGGCGGACGTCCGGGACTCCTCCCGCGCCACAGCCGGCCGCGGGACCCGGGCACAACGTGTCCGTGCCCCGGAAGGACCCTGGACGCCCCGTCCGGCCCGGGCCACACCCTCGCCCCTTGCTGGGCCTACGCTGAACATATGAGCAACCACAGCGGACCCCGCCAGGTCGCGGGCCTTCCTCACCGGGACCGCTGCGCGGTCATGGGAGTCGTGAACGTCACCCCCGACTCCTTCTCCGACGGCGGCCGCTGGTTCGACACGACGACCGCCGTCAAGCACGGCCTCGACCTGGTCGCCCAGGGCGCCGACCTGATCGACGTCGGCGGCGAGTCCACCCGGCCCGGCGCCACCCGCGTCGACGAGGCCGAGGAACTCAAGCGCGTCATCCCCGTGGTCCGCGGCCTCGCCGCCGAAGGCGTCACGATCTCCGTCGACACCATGCGCGCCTCCGTCGCCGAACAGTCCCTCGCGGCCGGCGCCGCCCTGGTCAACGACGTCAGCGGCGGACTCGCCGACCCCGCCATGATCCCCGTCGTCGCCGCCGCCGGTGCCCCCTTCGTCGTCATGCACTGGCGCGGCTTCCTGGAGGGCGGCAACATCAAGGGCGTGTACACCGACGTGGTCGCGGAGGTCGCCGAAGAACTCCACGCGCGCGTGGAGGCCGTCCTGGAAGGCGGAATCGCCGCCGACCGTGTGATCGTCGACCCCGGCCTCGGCTTCTCCAAGGGCGCCGACCACGACCTGGCCCTCCTCGCCCGCCTCGACCGGGTCCTGGCCCTCGGTCACCCCGTCCTCGTCGCCGCCTCCCGCAAGCGGTTCCTCGGCCACGTCCTGGCCGGCCCGGACGGCGCGCCCCCGCCCGCGCGGGAACGCGACGCGGCCACCGCCGCCGTCTCCGCCCTCGCCGCACAGGCCGGCGCCTGGGCGGTCCGCGTGCACGAGGTACGCGCCACCGCGGACGCCGTACGGGTCGCCCGCGCCATCGCGCAGGCGCGCACGGCGGACACCACACCCCTCGAACCCGGCGCGCACGGCGCAGAAGGAGCCCGGTGAGCGCGCCCCACACCGATGTCGAGCACGTCGAGGCCGCCAACACCGCCTTCTACGAGGCACTCGAAAGGGGCGACTTCGAAGAGGTCGCGTCGCTCTGGCTGACCCCCGCCGACCTCGGCGTCGACGAGTCGTACCACGACCCCGCGGACGCCGGCGTGGTCTCCTGTGTGCACCCCGGCTGGCCCGTGCTCACCGGACGCGGCGAGGTGCTCAGGTCGTACGCCCTGATCATGGCGAACACCGACTACATCCAGTTCTTCCTCACCGACACGCACGTCTCCGTCACCGGCGACACCGCCCTGGTGACCTGCACCGAGAACATCCTCAGCGGCGGCCCCGCCCCCGAGGCCGGTGAGGAGCTCGGTCCCCTGGTCGGCCAGCTCGTCGTCGCCACCAACGTGTTCCGGCGCACCCCGTCCGGCTGGAAGCTCTGGTCCCACCACGCCTCCCCGGTCCTCGCCGAGGAAGAGGACGACGAGGACGACGACACTCCGGCCTGAACGGGTAGACGGACCTCAGGGCCCGTCGCCCCTCACCAGAAGTGGCCGGCATCACGGTGGGACGGACAGGAACCGCCCCACCGTGAACCCCCGGCCTCCCCGGGGAAAACGGGCGGTGACCTCCCCGGCCACCGGCCCGTGCCCGCACCCCCGGGCCACCGGCGCTGTCGGTGTCCGCGGGTAGATTCAAGTGCAGACCGGTGTGCCGCCCGCACAGGCACCGACCGGCCGGACCGACGACTGCAGGAGTGATTCGCGTGGATCGTGTCGCGCTGCGCGGCCTGAAGGCCCGCGGGCACCACGGTGTGTTCCCCAAGGAACGCGAGGAGGGCCAGACCTTCATCGTGGACCTCGTCCTCGGCCTGGACACCCGGCCGGCCGCGGCCGACGACGACCTGACGAAGACCGTGCACTACGGCATCGTGGCGGAAGAGGTCGTGGCGGTCGTCCAGGGCGAGCCCGTCGACCTCATCGAGACGCTCGCCGAGCACATCGCCCGGGTCTGCCTGAAGCACGACGTGGTGCAGGAGGTCGAGGTGTGCGTCCACAAGCCGGACGCGCCGATCACCGTGCCCTTCGACGACGTGACCGTCACCATCACCCGGAGCCGCGTATGACCAGGCCGTCCGCCCAGGGCCAGACCGACCCGACCGTCCAGCCCGTCCCCGCCTCCGTGGTCGAGCAGGTCGACGCCGCCGACGCCACCCTGCAGAACCCGAAGCGTGCCGTGGTCTCCCTCGGCGCCAACCTCGGCAACCGCCTGGAGACCCTCCAGGGGGCCGTCGACGCCCTGGAGGACACCCCGGGCATCCGGGTCAAGGCCGTCTCCCCCGTCTACGAGACGGAGCCGTGGGGCGTCGAGCCCGGCAGCCAGCCCTCGTACTTCAACGCGGTCGCGGTCCTGAAGACCACCCTGCCCCCGTCCTCCCTGCTGGAGCGGGCGCACGCGGTCGAGGAGGCCTTCCACCGGGTCCGGGACGAGCGCTGGGGCCCGCGCACCCTGGACGTGGACATCGTCTCCTACGCGGACCTCCACTCCGACGACCCGCACCTCACGCTCCCGCACCCCCGCGCCCACGAGCGCGCCTTCGTGCTCGCCCCCTGGCACGACGTCGACCCCGAGGCGGAGCTCCCCGGCCGCGGCCCGGTCGCCGATCTCCTCGGCGCGGTCACCCGTGAGGGCGTCACGCCCCGCGCGGACCTGGAACTCCGGCTGCCCGAGTAGCCGTTAAGGTCGACACGACCACATTCCGGGGCACCGTCCGGGGGAACGCGAAGGGACACCGTGAAAGAGCTGCGCATCAGGGTGCTGGCAGGCGTCTTCGCCGTGGCCGGGATCCTGTCCTGGGCCGGCGCCCGCCTCTGGAACTCCGTGGGCACGCTGCCGAGCGTGCCCGTGGCCGCGCCCATCGTCCTCGCCCTGATCGCGGTGGTCCTCGCGGCCACCGCGCTGTCCCTGCGCGCCCGCCTCAAGGCCCAGCGCGAGCGGCAGGTCGGCGCCAAGGGAGTCGACCCCCTGATGGCGGCCCGCGCGGTCGTGTTCGGGCAGGCCAGCGCCCTGGTGGCCGCGCTCGTCGCCGGCATGTACGGCGGCACGGGCGTCTTCCTGCTGGAGTACCTGGACATCCCCGCCCGCCGTGACCAGGCGATCTACGCCGGCCTCTCGGTCCTGGCGGGCATCGGCGTCATAGCGGCGGCCATCTTCCTGGAGCGCGTCTGCAAGCTCCCGGAGGACGACGACACGGGCGGCCCGGGCACGGCTCCGGCGGCGTGAGGCCTGCCCACATCGGCCCGGGGCGTCGGGCGCGACCGCACCACCAGCCCTGGGTGTGGGGCGCGACCGCGTCGGCGTGTGACGCACGTCGCGTCAGCGCGCCATGATCAGGCTCATCGCCTCGTTGCGCGTCGCCGCGTCCCGCAGCTGACCGCGTACGGCCGAGGTGAGGGTCTTCGCGCCGGGCTTGCGGATCCCGCGCATCGACATGCACATGTGCTCGCACTCCACGACCACGATCACCCCGCGCGGCTCCAGGATCTCCATCAGGGAGTCCGCGATCTGCGTGGTGAGCCGTTCCTGCACCTGCGGGCGGCGGGCGTAGACGTCCACCAGCCGGGCCAGCTTGGACAGTCCCGTGATCTTGCCGCTGGTGGCCGGGATGTACCCGACGTGCGCCACGCCCCGGAACGGCACCAGATGGTGCTCACAGGTCGAGTACACCTCGATGTCCTTGACCAGCACCATCTCGTCGTGACCGAGGTCGAACGTCGTCGTCAGCACGTCCTCGGGCTTCTGCCACAACCCCGCGAATATCTCCCGGTACGCCCGCGCCACCCGCGTCGGAGTCTCCAGCAGGCCCTCCCGGTCCGGGTCCTCGCCGACCGCGATCAGGAGTTCGCGTACGGCGTTCTCGGCCCGCTTCTCGTCGAACTCTCCGATGGGGGCCATGCCGTCCAGCGTCACGGGGTCGGTCATGTGGGTGCCTCGTTCCTGTGTCTTCACGCGTGAGGGGCAAGCGTCTCAACTGCGGGTACGTGAAATGCCGCGCCCCCCAGGCTAGAACCAGGGGGGCGCGGCATCCATTCCGGGCCCGGTGGGGCCACCGGGAGCCTCGGGATCAGCTCTCGGGGCGTTCCTCCGCGGTCCGCTCCGGCGCCGGGGCGGGGTCCGCCGCGGTGCTCTTGGCGGTGGTGATGGCCGGCGTCGCGCCGTTCGCCCCGTTCGTCAGGGCCAGCTCCTTGGGGGAGAGGACCGGCGGGCGGGTGGACGGCGTACGGCGGGAGGAGCCGGTCCAGGCGGGCCTGGGCGGGCGCTTGACGATCGGCGCGAAGATCTCGGCGATCTCCTCCTTGCCCAGCGTCTCCCGCTCCAGGAGGGCCAGGACCAGGTTGTCGAGGACGTCACGGTTCTCGACGAGGATCTCCCACGCCTCGTTGTGCGCGGTCTCGATGAGCTTCTTGACCTCTTCGTCGACCAGCGCGGCGACCTCCTCCGAGTAGTCGCGCTGGTGGGCCATCTCACGCCCGAGGAACGGCTCGGTGTTGTCCCCGCCGAACTTGATCGCACCGAGGCGCTCGGTCATGCCGTACTGCGTGACCATCGCGCGGGCCACACCGGTGGCCTTCTCGATGTCGTTGGCGGCACCGGTGGTCGGGTCGTGGAAGACGAGCTCCTCAGCCGCGCGACCGCCCAGCATGTAGGCGAGCTGGTCCAGCATCTCGTTACGCGTGGTCGAGTACTTGTCCTCGTCCGGGAGCACCATCGTGTAGCCGAGGGCACGGCCCCGGGAGAGGATCGTGATCTTGTGGACGGGGTCGGAGTTCGGGGAGGCCGCCGCGACCAGGGCGTGTCCGCCCTCGTGGTACGCAGTGATCTTCTTCTCCTTGTCCGACATGATCCGGGTCCGCTTCTGCGGGCCCGCGACCACACGGTCGATCGCCTCGTCCAGCATCTTGTTGTCGATCAGCTTCTGATCGCTGCGCGCGGTCAGCAGCGCGGCCTCGTTGAGCACGTTGGCCAGGTCGGCACCGGTCATGCCGGGGGTGCGGCGGGCGACGGCCGAGAGGTCGACGTCCGGGGCGACCGGCTTGCCCTTCTGGTGCACCTTGAGGATCTCGAGGCGGCCCTGCATGTCGGGGCGGTCGACCGCGATCTGGCGGTCGAAGCGGCCGGGACGCAGCAGCGCCGGGTCGAGGATGTCGGGCCGGTTCGTCGCGGCGATGAGGATCACGCCGCCCTTGACGTCGAAGCCGTCCATCTCCACGAGGAGCTGGTTCAGGGTCTGCTCGCGCTCGTCGTGACCACCGCCGAGGCCGGCGCCGCGGTGGCGGCCGACCGCGTCGATCTCGTCGACGAAGACGATCGCGGGGGCGTTGGCCTTGGCCTGCTCGAACAGGTCGCGGACCCGGGAGGCACCGACACCGACGAACATCTCGACGAAGTCGGAACCGGAGATCGAGTAGAACGGCACACCGGCCTCGCCCGCTACGGCGCGCGCGAGGAGGGTCTTGCCCGTACCGGGCGGGCCGTAGAGCAGGACGCCCTTGGGGATCTTCGCCCCGACGGCCTGGAACTTCGCCGGCTCCTGCAGGAACTCCTTGATCTCGTGGAGCTCCTCCACCGCCTCGTCCGATCCCGCGACGTCGGCGAACGTCGTCTTCGGGGTGTCCTTGGTGATGAGCTTCGCCTTGGACTTGCCGAAGTTCATGACGCGGGAGCCGCCGCCCTGCATCTGGTTCATCAGGAACAGGAAGACGACCACGATGAGGACGAAGGGCAGCAGGGACAGCAGAATGCTCACGAACGGGTTCTGCTTGGACGGCGAGACCGTGTAGCCGTCCGGGATCTGCTTGTTCTGGAACTTGTCCTGCAGGGTGCTGGCGATGGTGACGCCCTGGTCGCCGATGTAGCTCGCCTGGATCTTCGAGCTGTCCTTGACCTCGACGCCGTCCTTGAGCTGGACCTTGATGGTCTGCTCGTCACCGGTGGTCAGCTTGGCCGACTCGACCTTGTTCTCGTTGATCGCCTGGACGACCTCGCCGGTGTCCACCGTCTTGTAGCCGCCGGACGAGCCGACGACCTGCATCAACACGACCACGGCGAGGACGGCCAGCACGATCCACATGACCGGCCCACGGAAGTATCGCTTCACGTCCATCCATACGGAGCGGTGCCGCCCCGTCCCTCCTGCCATAGTGAGTTTGATAAAGACTGTTCTTCGGACGGTACCCCAGCATTGTCCCCCGAAGCTGCGGGGGACAGCCGGCAATCGCGTCCACGCATGCTCCAACGCCGCGGAGCCCGCCGGGGTTCCCGATCACCGTACGGCGGACCGGGTCCCCGGGTTCAGCCGCCGTAGACGTGGGGCGCGAGCGTACCGACGAACGGGAGGTTGCGGTACTTCTCGGCGTAGTCGAGGCCGTAGCCGACGACGAACTCGTTGGGGATGTCGAAGCCGGCCCATTCCACGTCGATGGCGACCTTGGCGGCATCGGGCTTGCGCAGCAGCGTGCACACCTTGAGGGAGGCGGGCTCGCGCGAGCCGAGGTTGGAGATCAGCCAGGACAGGGTCAGTCCGGAGTCGATGATGTCCTCGACGATCAGGACGTGCCGGCCCTTGATGTCGGTGTCGAGGTCCTTGAGGATCCGCACCACACCGGAGGACTGGGTGCCCGCCCCGTACGAGGACACGGCCATCCAGTCCATCGTGACGGGGGTGGACAGCGCCCTCGCGAGGTCCGCCATCACCATCACCGCGCCCTTGAGCACGCCGACGATCAGCAGGTCCTTGCCCGCGTACTCCGCGTCGATCTTCGCGGCCAGCTCCACCAGCTTGGCGTCGATCTCTTCCTTGGTGATGAGCACCTTCTCGAGGTCGGCACCCATGTCTTTCGCGTCCACCCGCATCACTTTCGGTCGTCCCACCGGCCGGTCCGGTCCGTCCCGCGGCTCGTACGGGTCGGTGGGGTCCGGATTCAGCCCTGCCGAATCACCAGTCTGCCACCCTGCCGGCGGGCGACGACCCGGCCGGGGAGGTTGATGGCCCCCTGGCCGCGCCAGCCGGTGATCAGCCGGTCGACCTCCTCGATGTGGCGGGCGAACAGCGAACCGGCCGGCGCGCCGGCCTCGATGGCGGCGCGGCGCAGCACACGGCGGCGCACGGCGGGCGGCAGGTCGTGCAGTGCGGCGCACTCCAGTCGGCCGTCGGCGTCGCGGACGCCCGCCTCGGCCCGGCCGGCCCAGGCGTCGAGGGCGTCGGCGTCGTCACGGGAGAGCTGGGCCGTACGGGCGAGGGCCTCGACGACGCCCTTGCCGAGGGCCTTCTCCAGGGCGGGCAGGCCCTCGTGGCGGAGCCGGGAGCGGGTGTAGGCGGGGTCGGCGTTGTGCGGGTCGTCCCAGACGGGCAGGGACTGGACCATGCAGGCCTTGCGGGCGGTCTGCCGGTCGAGCTGGAGGAAGGGGCGCCGGTAACGGCCGCCGGCCCCCGAGACCGCGGCCATTCCGGACAGGGAGCGGATGCCGGAGCCGCGGGCGAGGCCGAGCAGGACGGTCTCGGCCTGGTCGTCGCGGGTGTGGCCGAGCAGGACGGCGGCGGCGCCGTGCCGTTCGGCGGCGGCGTCCAGGGCGGCGTAGCGGGCGTCCCGGGCGGCGGCCTCGGGTCCGCCGTCGCGGCCGACGGTGACCGCGACGGACTCGACGGGGTCGAGGCCGAGTTCGCGCAGGCGCGAGACGACTTCGGCGGCGCGCAGGTCGGAACCCGTCTGGAGGCCGTGGTCGACGGTGACGCCGCCGGCGCGGACGCCGAGGCGGGGGGCTTCGAAGGCGAGGGCGGAGGCGAGCGCCATGGAGTCCGCGCCGCCGGAGCAGGCCACGAGCACGAGCGGTGAGGGGGGCCGCTCGTGCGGTGTGCGGCCGGGGGCTCGGCCGTGGTCGTCGAGGATGTCGTTCAGGACGCGGCGGACCGCCAGGCGTATCGCCGCGACCGCAGGATGGGGACCCATGTCCGGTTCCCTTCATGAAATTGTCGGGGGGTTGAGCCCGAGGTTCGGTCACTCAGAGTGTGTAGATGGTGACAGAACCGGGCCGTTCCCCGAGCATTGCACGCCTACTCAGGGCTCACGGTCCCTCGGACGGGTGATTGAAGGGGCGTTTGTCTGCCGTCGGCCGTGTGCGGCGCATGACGGTGCGCGGGGCTCAGGCTTCCGGTTTGCGGTGCACCCGTGTGATCCAGTCCGCCGGTTTGGCGATCTCCGCCTTGGTGGGGAGCGTGTTGGGCGAGGTCCACACCCGGTTGAAGCCGTCCATGCCGACCTCCTCGACGACGGCCCGCACGAAGCGTTCGCCGTCGCGGTACTGACGGAGTTTGGCGTCCAGGCCGAGCAGCTTGCGCAGGGCCATGTCCAGGCGGGAGGCGCCCTTGGCGCGGCGCTGCTGGAACTTCTCCCGGATCTCGGCGACGCTCGGCACGACCTGGGGGCCGACGCCGTCCATCACGAAGTCGGCGTGGCCCTCCAGGAGGGACATCACGGCCGTGAGACGACCGAGGATCTCGCGCTGGGCGGGCGTCTGCACGAGTTCGACGAGGGAGTGTCCGTCGTCCCCCTCCTCGCCCTCGGGGCGGCCGCCGACGAGGGACTGGGCGGCTTCGCGGACGCGTTCCAGGACGGTCATGGGATCGACGTCGGTCTCCCCCAGGAACGACTGGATCTCCCCCTCCAGGTGGTCCCGCAGCCAGGGCACGGCGGTGAACTGGGTGCGGTGGGTCTCCTCGTGGAGGGTCACCCACAGGCGGAAGTCGTGCGGCTCGACGTCGAGTTCGCGTTCGACGTGAACGATGTTGGGGGCGACGAGCAGCAACCGTCCCGCGCCGTTCGCGCCGGCCGGGAGGTCGCGGGTGGCGGGGGCGAAGGTCTCGTACTGGCCGAGGACGCGGGAGGCGAGGAAGGACAGCAGCATGCCCAGTTCCACGCCGGTGACCTTGCCGCCGACGGCGCCGAGGACCACGTTGCCGGGGCCGGTGCCGCGCCGTTCCTGCATCTTGTCGAGGAGCGGTTTGAGCAGTTCGCGGAAGCCGGCGACGTTGGCCCGGACCCAGCCGGGGCGGTCGACGACGAGGACGGGAGTGTCGTGGGTCTCCTCGGTGCCCAGACGAGTGAAGCCCCGGACGTGTTCCTCCGAGGCCTTCGCGTGCCGGCGCAGTTCCGCGACGACGGCCCGGGCCTCGTCGCGGCTCACGTCGGGGCCCGGCCGCATGAGCCGGGTCGCGGTCGCGACCGCGAGATTCCAGTCGATCATCCCGGAGGAGGCAGCACCACCGATGCTCGTCATGCGTCAACGGTACGTGAGTGGTCCGGCTCGGGGCAGGGTGGCGAGGTGGCGGGGGTGGACGGAGGCGGGGGTGGCCGGTCACCGGCCCCGGACGCGCGGCGGCCGGGTGCGGGCCGTTCGTCGTGTCTCCGGTTCCTCGCCCCCGCCGCCCCCTCCCTCCCCCACTCCCGGTTTCGCTCGAGCGGGAGGTACCCCCGTCGTCCTCGGGGCTTCGCCCCCAGGCCCCCTTCGCGCCCACGCGGCGGAGCCGCGCATCGGCACAGCCCCGCGCCCCTCAAGGGTCAGCGGCAGCCGCACGCCGCCAGCGCCGTGGCCGCCTTGTCCAGGGCGGACTGGGCTGCCGTGGGGGCGGTGGTGCCGTTGGCCAGGAAGGCGAAGGCCAGGAGGCGGCCGTCCTTGTCGACGACCGTGCCCGCCAGGGTGTTCACGCCGGTGAGCGTGCCGGTCTTGGCGCGTACGACGCCGGCCGCGCCGTCGGTGTAGCGGCCGGCGAGGGTGCCGGTGAAGCCGGCGACGGGCAGGCCGGTGAGGGCGGGGCGCAGCTCGGGGTGGGCCGGGTCGCCGGCCTTGACGAGCAGGGCGGTGAGGAGATCGGCGGTGAGTTTGTCGCGTCGGTCGAGGCCGCTGCCGTCCTTGACGTCCACGCCCTTCGGAGACAGCCCGAGCTGCTTCAGGCGGGCGGTGATCGCCGCGCCGGCGCCGGCGAAGTCGGCGCTCTCGCCGGTGGCCAGGGCGGTGTGGCGGGCGAGGGCCTCGGCGAGGTCGTTGTCGCTGTTGGTCAGCATCCGCTCGACGAGGACGGCCAGCGGGGGCGAGGAGACCGTGGCGAGGGTGGAGGCGCGGGTGGTGGCCTTCGACGGACCGGGCGGCGTGGCCCTGACCCCGTGTTCCTTCAGCAGGTCGCCGAACGTCCGCGCGGCGTCGGCCGCCGGATCCGCGACCCGCGGCGCCGGGCCGCTGGTGGAGTTGTCGGTGCGGGCCTCGTCGACCATGAGGGGGGTGACGGCCGCGATGTTCGGGTTGACCCCGATCGGGTGGATCGTGGTGCCCTTGTAGAGGGTCGTGTCGTACGACAGCGTCACCTCGCGCACCCCGCGCTTGGCCAGGGCGGCGGCGGTGCGCTCGGCGAGGTCGCGCAGGCTCGCGAGTCCCCCGGCGTCCTTCCGCGCGGTGAGCGTGGGGTCGCCGCCGCCGACCAGGACGACCTCCTCGGTGTCGGGTTCGTACACCGCGCGGGTGGTGAGGCGGTGGTCGGCGCCCATCGCGGAGAGCGCGGCGACGGCGGTGGCGATCTTGGTGGTCGAGGCGGGAGTGAGCGCCTTCCCGGAGCCGGTGCCGTAGAGCCGTTCGCCGGTGGCCACGTCGACCACGGCGACGGAACGACTGCCGAGCGCGGGATCCCTCAGCAGCGGGTCGAGGACGGCGCCGAGGGCCTCGCCGCCGGGCGCCGACTTCACGGTGGTGGCGGTGCCGCCGAGGCCGGTGAGCACGGAGACGGCCGGCGGGACGGCCTGGGATCCGCGGGGCGGCGTACCGGCGTGCGCGCGGGTGCCGCCGTGATCTGCGCCACGCGCGGCTTCCATGGCCACGGCCCGGTCCCGCTCGGCCGTACGCTGACCCGAGGAGTCCCAGGGACCGGCGGCGGTCACCACACCCGCGGACAGCGCCAGACCGGCGGTGGCGGCGGTCGCGGTGAACTGCCAGGTCTTCGGCCGCGCGACCCGCGGGACCCGCGGTGATCCCGGCCGGTCCGGCCGCGCGGACCGTGGCCCGACGGCCGCGGCGACGCGCGCCAGACGCGGCCGTACGGTCTCCGCGGCCCGGGCGAGACGCGGCCGTACGGCGTCCGCGATCCGCGCGACATGCGGTCCCGCGGCCCGCCAAGGCCTCAGCTCTGGCACGACCACCAGCCCCTTTCGCGATCACACATCTGCGTGAGGGACACTTAATCACCAGAACTATGTGCTGATCATGGAGGAGCGTCCGGTGGAGTTCGACGTCACGATCGAGATCCCGAAGGGTTCGCGGAACAAGTACGAGGTGGACCACGAGACGGGTCGGATCCGCCTGGACCGTCGGCTCTTCACCTCGACCGCCTACCCGACCGACTACGGCTTCGTCGAGAACACCCTCGGCGAGGACGGCGACCCGCTGGACGCGCTGGTCATCCTGGACGAGCCGACGTTCCCGGGCTGCCTGATCCGCTGCCGCGCGATCGGCATGTTCCGGATGACGGACGAGGCCGGCGGCGACGACAAGCTGCTGTGCGTCCCGTCGACGGACCCGCGCGTGGAGCACCTGCGGGACATCCACCACGTGTCCGAGTTCGACCGCCTGGAGATCCAGCACTTCTTCGAGGTCTACAAGGACCTGGAGCCGGGCAAGTCGGTCGAGGGCGCCAACTGGGTCGGCCGGGTGGACGCCGAGGCGGAGATCGAGCGGTCCTACAAGCGTTTCAAGGAGACGGGCGGCCACTGAGCCCTCCCGCTGCCGGACGCAGAACGGGCCGCACGCGCGCGTGCGGCCCGTTCTGCTGTGCGTGCGCATACTGAGCCTGTACGGGGCAGGTTCACGGACGGGCTTACGGGGACGGTGTCGTAAAGGGAGAGCGGAGCAGGTGAGGGACGCGGAGGACCGCAAGCCGCAGTCGGACGAGGCGAGGAGCGCGTTCACGCCTCCCTCCGGTGTCGCGGCGCCGGCCGAGGGTGAGTCGTCGACGACCTCCGAGTTCGCCGTCCCCGAGGGGCTGGCCGTCCCGGCGACCGGTACGGAGTCCGAGACGACCTCCGAGTTCGCCGTTCCGGACGGCCTGGAGGTGTCCCCGCCGCCCCCGGACGGGACGGAGGGGTCGGCGTTCAGCACGCCGAGCACCTACAGCGCGAAGCAGCCGGCGGCGTTCACCCCGGCGAGCGGGATCCCGCTGGTCAGCCTGGCCAAGGACGTGCCGTGGCAGGACCGGATGCGCACCATGCTGCGCATGCCGGTGACCGAGCGGCCGGCGCCGGAGCCGGTGCAGCGGCACGACGAGGCCGGGCCGGCCGTGCCGCGCGTGCTCGACCTGACCCTGCGCATCGGCGAGCTGCTGCTGGCGGGCGGCGAGGGCGCCGAGGACGTGGAGGCGGCGATGTTCGCCGTGTGCCGCTCCTACGGCCTGGACCGCTGCGAGCCCAACGTCACCTTCACCCTGCTGTCGATCTCCCACCAGCCGTCCCTGGTCGACGACCCGGTGACCGCGTCGCGCACGGTGCGGCGCCGCAGCCCCGACTACACCCGGCTGGCGGCCGTCTACCGGCTGGTGGACGACCTCAGCGACGACGAGGCGCACGTCTCCCTGGAGGAGGCCTACCGCCGGCTGGCGGAGATCCGCCGCAACCGGCATCCGTACCCCGGCTGGGCGCTGACCGCGGCGAGCGGGCTGCTCGCGGGGGCGGCGTCGGTGCTCGTCGGCGGTGGCTTCCTGGTGTTCGTGTCGGCCGCGATCGGCGCGATGCTCGGCGACCGGCTGGCCTGGCTGTGCGCGGGGCGCGGACTGCCGGAGTTCTACCAGTTCACGGTGGCCGCGATGCCGCCGGCCGCGATCGGGGTGGCGCTGACGCTGGCGCACGCGGACGTGAAGGCGTCCGCCGTGATCACCGGTGGGCTGTTCGCGCTGCTGCCCGGGCGGGCGCTGGTGGCCGGCGTGCAGGACGGCCTGACCGGCTTCTACATCACGGCGTCGGCGCGTCTGCTGGAGGTCCTGTACTTCTTCGTGGGCATCGTGGCCGGGGTGCTGACGGTGCTGTACTTCGGCGTGCAGCTGGGCGCCAGGCTGAACCCGGACGCGGCGCTCGGCGTCTCCGACGACCCGCTGTGGCAGATCGCCGCGTCGATGCTGCTGTCCCTGGCCTTCGCGGTGCTGCTCCAGCAGGAACGGTCCACCGTGCTGATGGCGACCCTGAACGGCGGGGTGGCCTGGGTGGTGTACGGCGCGATGCACTACACCGGCGACATCTCGCCGGTGGTCTCCACGACCGCGGCGGCGGGCCTCGTGGGCCTGTTCGGGCAGTTGCTGGCCCGGTACCGGTTCGCGTCCGCGCTGCCGTACACCACGGCGGCGATCGGGCCGCTGCTGCCCGGTTCCGCCACGTACTTCGGCCTGCTGGGCATCGCCCAGAACGAGGTCGACTCGGGGCTGACGTCCCTCACGAAGGCCGTGGCGCTGGCCATGGCCATCGCGATCGGGGTGAACCTCGGGTCGGAGATCTCGCGGATCTTCCTGCGGATCGGGTCCGCGGAGAAGCGGCGGGCGGCGAAGCGGACGCGGGGCTTCTAGCGCGGGCGCCCTTCGGGTCCCGGCGCCATCCGGCTCGGGGCCTCGTGCGCGTGGGCGGCCGCGGGCCGGTGGGGGTTCGTCGCGCGGTTCCCCGCGCCCCTCGGGGGCGCTTCAGTAGCCCCGGTTGTAGGGCTGCTGCTGGTTCTGGTCGTAGTACTGGTCGTTGCCGTACGGCTGCTGGGGCTGCTGCTGGTAGCCCTGCTGGGGGTACCCCTGGTTGCCGTAGTGCTGCTGCTGGGGATGCTGCGGAGCGGCCGGGGTGATGCGGCGCAGCTGGGTCGTGGCGTCGTCCATGACCGGGTACTGGGGCTGCTGCGGGGCGGGGGCGGCGGCCGGGGTCTCGGCGGCGGCGCGCTTCTTCTTCCCGCGCTCGCGCAGGTACTCGACGATGATCGGCACCACGGAGATGAAGACGATCAGGATGAGGATCGGCTCGATGTTGCTCTTGATGAGCTCGATCTGGCCGAGCCAGTAACCGGCGACGGTGACACCGCAGCCCCAGGCGACACCGCCGATGAGGTTGTACGTGAAGAACGTGCGGTACTTCATGCGGCCGGCGCCCGCCACGATGGGGGCGAACGTGCGCACGATCGGGACGAAGCGGGCCAGGACGATCGCCTTGGGGCCGTACTTCTCCATGAACTCGTGCGCCTTCTCCAGGTTCTCCTGTTTGAAGAGCTTGGAGTTCGGCCGGTTGAACAGCTTGGGTCCGAAGAACTTGCCGATCATGTAACCGACCTGGTCGCCGATGACGGCGGCCAGCACGATCAGCGTGCACACCAGCCACAGCGGCTGGCTGATGTAGTTGCCCTCGGCCACGAAGAGACCCGCCGTGAACAGCAGGGAGTCACCGGGCAGGAACGCGAAGAGTCCGGACTCCGCGAAGACGATCAGCAGGATGCCGGGGAGGCTGAAGGTCTCGATCAGGTAGTCCGGGCTCAGCCACTCAGGGCCGAGCGCAAGCGTGGTCACGGGGATGTGGCTCCTGCAGCTGGGGGTCAAGGGCTGGGCTGACTGCCCAAATTATGAACGCAGTCGTCGGGGCCCAGGTTCCGCGGGGGTACCCAGGATGCCCTGTCCTCCGCCCCGGAGAAAGCTGTGAGCCGGTGCCGTACGGAATACGCGCTGGTCGTGGCCCGGGTGTGAGCCGGGCCACGACGCTCAGGCGGTGTGCCGGACGGCGTTCGCGAGGATCGCGTCGCGCATGTAGGCGGCGAGGCCCGGCTTGGCGGCGTCGATGTTCCGCGTGAAACGTTCGTCCGAGACGTACATCTCGCCCAGGCAGGTGTGCATCTCGTACCCGCAGTCGTAGTGGTTGCGGGCGATCCCCTGCCGGTGGTCCTCGGCGGCGTCCATGGCCGCCTCGGAGCCGGCGGGCTCACCTGCCTCCATGAGGGCGACGAAGCGCCGGGTGAGCTCGTCGGCCTCGTTCTGGATGCGCTGCCAGTCCTCCTTGGTGTACGAGGCGGCCCGCTGCTGCGACTGGCGGTAGGCGTCGGTGTCGCCCCAGCGCTCCTGGACCTCCTCCTGGTACTGGTCGGGGTCGAAGTCACCGAAGACCTCGAACTTCTCCTCGGGCGTGAGGTTGATGCCCATACTGCGTGCCTCCATGGCGTGCTCCACGGCCGCCGCCATCTTCTGCAGCCTCTCGATCCGGGCGGTCAGCAGGTCGTGCTGCCGGCGCAGGTGCGCGCGCGGGTCCGCGTCCGGGTCGTCGAGCAGGACGGCGACCTCGTCGAGCGGGAAGCCGAGCTCGCGGTAGAACAGGATCTGCTGCAGCCGGTCGAGGTCGGCGTCGCCGTAGCGCCGGTGCCCCGCGTGGCTGCGCTCGCTCGGGACGAGCAGGCCGATGTCGTCGTAGTGGTGCAGGGTGCGCACGGTGACGCCGGCGAAGCCGGACACCTGTCCCACGGAGTAGCTCACTTCCGCTCCCTTCTCGGTACGCGCTCCAGCCTGGGTCCTCACGCGACGTGAGGTGCAAGCCGGTTACCGATTCGTCCGCGGAGGAGCGGTGGGGCCGCGCAGGCGGTCAGAAGGGGAAGCCGCCGCCCCTGACCGCCGTGACGAACGCCGACCACGCGGACGCCGGGACGATCACAGCGGGTCCCTGGGGGTCCTTGGAGTAGCGCACGGGGACCCCCGCGGGGTGACCATCCAGCACTTCGAGGCAGCTGCCTGCCTCGGGGCCGCTGTACGACGACTTCCGCCGGCCGTCCAGCAGGGCGCCATCCGCTATGAGGGACTCAGTCACAACGTCTGCACTCCTTCGCGATCGCCTGCATCATGGCGGTGGACTCCTTGAGCGGCAGCGCGTCGCTCAGTGCCGGATCGTAGGCCCCTCAAGGCGCGTGACCACAGACGGAGAGTCGTGCACCTTGCCCACCTGGACGCCCTCCGAGTACGCCGACGGTGGCTGATCCTCGAAGGACATCAGCGTGACACACCACGCCCTCACCCCCGCCCGCCTCCTGCCCCGGCCGAGCCCCGAAGGCAAGCCCTGCTACCTCCTGAGCGACGGCGGCGGACGCCTCTCCCGGGCCGCCGACATCGTCGAGGGCGTCCAGCTCGGCATGGCCGCCGATCTGCTCGCCCACCTCGCCGACATGCTCCACGACGACGAGCCCGTGAGCGCCGTCCAGCTCCGCTACCTCCTGGCCCGCATGGGCGAGTCCCTGACCGACGCGTGCCGCATCGCGGAGAGCAGGGGCGCCCGTCTGCGCGTGTACACGGACGTCAAGGAAGGTACGGATCGGGACGGTTGGGGTCACCTCACTGCGCATTGGGCGAACTCGGTCAGCGGTCGTCCCCGGGATGCCGCTCCCCCGACGCGTACGGGTTCTCCTCGCCCTCGGCCAGGACGCCGACGAACGGCTCACCCTCGCCCGCGAAGGTGTAGGCGCCGTCCCTGATGCGCTCGATGAGCCCCCGGGTCCACTCGGCGCCGGTGTCGGCGGAGTGGACCCAGAAGTCCATGATCTCCCCGATGTGGCCCAGCTGGCCGGGGCCGCCCTCGGGCGTGTAGTACTCGGTGACGGACTTGCGCCACTCCCCGATCGCGCGCATCCGCCGCTCGAGGAGCGCGAGGGCCTCCGCGCGCTCCAGGTCGACCATGAGTCCGAGCCCCGCCGACAGCACGTCCGGCTTCTGGTCGTAGGAGGTCAGGGCCTCCCGCAGCAGCCGGAAGTACTCCTCGGTGCCCTGCTCGGTGACCTCGTACTCCGTGCGCGGCGGACCGCCGGCCGTGGACGGCGCGATCTCGTGCGCGTGCAGCAGCCCCTGCTTCGCCATCTGCTTCAGCGCGTGGTAGATCGAGCCGGGCTTGGCGTTGGACCACTCGTGCGCGCCCCAGTACTCCAGGTCGTTGCGCACCTGGTACCCGTGGGCCCGCCCGTGCTGGCGCACCGCGCCGAGCACCAGGAGACGGATCACTGACATGTGCCCAGCCTAGGACCCCCGGGGACCGGCCCCGGGGGGCTGCCCCGCCCGCTCGGAGCCCGCTCAGAACGGGAAGCCGCTCCGGCCGTGCTGCACCGAGATCCACTTCACCGTGGTGAAGGCGTCCAGCATGGTGTCGCCGTTCAGGCGGCCGACGCCCGAGTGCTTCTCGCCGCCGAAGGGGACGATCGGCTCGTCGTGCACGGTGCCGTCGTTCACGTGGAACATGCCGGTGTCGATCCGCTTGGCGAACGCGACTCCCCGCTCGATGTCGCCGGTGTGCACGGCGCCGCTCAGGCCGTACGGGGTGTCGTTGACGATGCGCACGGCCTCCTCCTCGCCGTCGAACGGGACGAGGAAGGCGACGGGCCCGAAGACCTCCTGCCGCAGCAGGGCCGAGTCCGCGGGCAGGCCGGTGAGGACGGACGGCTCGACCAGGTTGTCCCTGCGCGCGCCCCGGACCAGGGCGGTGGCGCCCTCGGCGAGCGCCTGCTCGACCACGCCGGACAGGGCGTCCGCCTGACGGGAGTCGATCACCGGGCCGATGACCGTCTCCGGGTCGCGCGGGTCGCCGGCCTTGAGGGTCCTGACCTTGGCGACGAACTTCTCGGTGAACTCGTCGGCGACCGACCGGTCGACCAGGACGCGGTTGGCGGCCATGCAGACCTGGCCCTGGTGGACGTACCGGCTGAAGACGGCCGCGTCCACGGCGTAGTCGAGGTCGGCGTCGTCGAGGACCACCAGCGCGCTGTTGCCGCCGAGTTCGAGGATCGAGCGCTTGAAGAGGGAGGCGCAGACGGTGGCCACGTGACGGCCGACCGCGTCCGAGCCGGTGAAGGAGATGACCTTCGGTACCGGGTGCTCCAGGAAGGCGTCGCCGATCTCCGCGATGTCGGTGATGACGACGTTGAGCAGGCCGCCGGGCAGGCCCGCGTCCTCGAAGATCTTCGCGACCAGGGAGCCGCCGACGACCGGCGTGTTCTGGTGCGGCTTGAGCACCACGCCGTTGCCGAGCGCGAGCGCGGGGGCGACCGACTTGAGGGAGAGCAGGAAGGGGAAGTTGAACGGGCTGATCACGCCCACGACGCCGACGGGCACGCGGTAGACGCGGTTCTCCTTGCCGTCCACCGGCGAGGGGACGATCCGGCCCTCGGGGCGCAGCGCCAGGTGGACCGCCTCGCGCAGGAACTCCTTGGCGAGGTGCAGCTCGAAGGCGGCCTTCAGGCGCGTGCCGCCGAGCTCGGCGACGATCGCCGCGGCTATCTCCTCCTCGCGCTCCTCGACCAGTCTGAGCGCCTTCTCGAACACCGCGCGGCGCGCGTACGGATTGGTCGCCGCCCACTGCTTCTGCGCGCGGGCGGCCGCCCGGTACGCCTGATCCACCTCGCCGACCGTGGCTATCGTGATCGACGCGAGCTTCTCGTCGTCGTACGGGTTGAAGTCGATGATGTCCCAGGAGCCGGTGCCCGGGCGCCACTCACCGTCGATGTACTGCTGAGCCAGGTCGGTGAAGTACGACGACATGTGATCCCTCGATCCCTTGCTGCATCAGCGGAGCACTGATCGACTGCATGGTCTGATCACACGTCATCGTACTTGTGTCTTATGGGAGTTGCGGTGCGCTCAGGACATGTGCAGCAGCCCCCGCAGGAGGTCCCGGCTCTCCGCGGGGCCCGGGCTGTCGTGCTGGAGCTCCTTGAGCGCCTTCTCGTACTGGGCCACGTCCTCGGCCTTGTCGAGATACAGCGCGCTGGTCAGCTGCTCCAGGTACACGACGTCCGACAGGTCGGACTCGGGGAAGCTGAGGATGGTGAACGCGCCCGACTCGCCGGAGTGCCCGCCGAGGCTGAACGGCACCACCTGCAGCCGGACGTTGGGCCGCTCGGAGACGTCGATGAGGTGCTGGAGCTGGCCGCGCATCACCGCGCGGTCGCCGTACGGCCGGCGCAGGGCGGCCTCGTCGAGGACGACGTGGAACTCGGGGGCGTTCTCCGAGACCAGGTACTTCTGCCGCTCCAGACGCAGCGCCACCCGCCGTTCGACGTCCTCCTCGCTCGCCCCCTTCATGCCGCGCCGCACCACCGCGCGGGCGTACTCCTCCGTCTGCAGCAGGCCGTGCACGAACTGCACCTCGTACGCCCGGATCAGCGAGGCGGCGCCCTCCAGACCCACGTACGTGGGGAACCAGCTCGGCAACACGTCCGAGTAACTGTGCCACCAGCCCGCCACGTTGGCCTCCCTGGCGAGGGAGACCAGCGACAGGCGCTCCTGCTCGTCCGTGATGCCGTACAGCGTCAGCAGATCCTCGACATCCCTGGTCTTGAAGCTCACCCGGCCCAGCTCCATCCGGCTGATCTTCGATTCGGAGGCGCGGATCGAGTAGCCCGCCGCCTCACGCGTGATCCCCCGCGCCTCACGCAGTCGCCTGAGTTGTGATCCGAGCAGCATGCGCCGCACCACCGATCCCGGCTCTCCCGCGCTCACGTTCGCCAGCCTCCCCAACGTCTTCAGGGCCCGCAGTCTGCCACTAAAACACTTCGAGCAGTACTCGCCCGGTTACGGAAACGGAATCCGGCCGAGGGTTACGGCCGGGAACGGGCACGGAACGGGCACGGAGGGAGAAGGAAGGAGCAACGAGGAGGCATGGGAACAGCCGGAAGAGGAAGGGAAGATGACGGAAAAATTGGCCAACAAACCAGTACGGCAGGGACGATTTCGGTCAGCTGCACGTGCATCTGCCCTTGCATCTGCTGTACGCATCCGAAACCATGGTCTCCGCACCACCGCAGCCTCGCTACGACCGCGAATTCCCGGGAGTGCCTCGCATGGGGACGAATGGATCGACCATGCTCGAGCCGTTACGGCAGGGCCTTCCGCCGCTGAACCTCGCGGCCGCGTCCGACGCCGCCTCCTGCGCCCTCCCCGCCCGCTACGAAGCGGTCCGGGAGGCCCGGCAGTTCACCCGCAAGACCCTCGACCAGTGGGACCTCGGCGACCGTTTCGACGACGTGTGCCTGGTCGTCTCCGAGCTGGTCACCAACGCCCTGCGGCACGGTCTGCCGGCCGGCGCCGCGCGGCCGGCGACGCCGGACCTGCCGGTACGGCTGCACCTGATGCGGTGGACCGAGCGGCTGGTGTGCGCGGTGCGCGACCCCAGCGACGACAGCCCCGTGACCCGCGAGTCGGACGACTTCTCCGCCGAGTCGGGCCGGGGGCTGTTCCTGGTCGAGTCCTTCAGCGACAGCTGGGGCTGGCACCCGATGGCCGGCGCGCCGAGCGGCAAGGTGGTCTGGGCCCTGTTCCGGCTCCCGCGCCCCGCCGGCCACCCCTGTCCCGGCTCATGACGAACCGCAGCGCTTCCGGGCGCCGCGGTTCTACGCGCGTCGGCGGCTCCTGAGCCACTCCGGTCCCTTCCGGAGCGCCCGGCGCCGTCGGTCAGCCGGCCACCAGGTGGTCGAACTCGCCGTCCTTCACGCCCAGCAGCATGGCCTCGATCTCCGCGCGGGTGTAGACGAGCGCGGGACCGTCGGGGAAGCGGGAGTTGCGCACGGCCACCTCTCCGCCGGGCAGCCGGGCGAATTCCACGCAGGAACCCTGCGAGTTGCTGTGCCGGCTCTTCTGCCAGGCCACGCCGTCCAGCCCGGTGGCCGCCATGCCGTTGTACACGCCGGACGCGTCGGCACCGTCGTACACGTCACCGTCGTACACGTCGTGGTCCACAGGTCGCTCCCCGCTGGTGCACTGGCTGGTGTGGCCATCGATGCAGTGGTCAACTGACCGGGATCATAGCTTTGTTCACGTGCAGATGCTTGAGCAAATGCACGTGCACGCGGGGTGTTCCCCCGGTTACAGCCTTGACGGCCGAGTGACGCCCGCTTTGACGGACGTTTTACCGAACCCCGCTCCCTAAGAGACGCACGCGGGGGCCTTTGTGTTCCACCGTGTTTCCTTGTGTGTCCTCCGCGTTCCGTGGACGTCGTTCCCGTGCGCGCCGGCCCGCCGAACCGCCGTGAACATGCGGTGCGAGGTGTGTCACGGAGGCTGGTGAGGTGCCGGGCGGGTCCTGTTAGCTGGCGGCTGTCGTCCGGCCGACGGGGCCGGCCACAGCCAGGGGGCTCGCAGTGACTTCGGAGGCTTCGGTGACGTACCAGCCCGCATCGCCGTCATCGCGCGGGTCGCGCTCACGGCGCGCTCGGGTCGTGGCCGTGGCCCTGGGGCTGACCGGCACGCTCGTGCTGACCGCGTGCGGCGGGGGCGGCTCCGACGGCTCGGACGACTCCACGGCCGGCCCCACCCCGTCCACCACGGCGACCGCGGACTCCGGCGGCGGCACCGGGGGCTCCGGCGCGAGCACGGCCCCGGCGAGCGAGCTGGAGGGAAGCTGGCTCACCACGGCCGGCGGCAAGGCCGTGGTCCTGATGGTCAACGGCGGGGACGCCGCCCTCTTCGCCACGGGCGGCACCGTGTGCAGCGGCACCGCGCGGGAGCGGGCCGGTACCCACTCGATCCGCCTGAAGTGCGGCGACGGCACCGAGGAACGGGCGAACGGCACGGTCGGCTCCGTCGGCGAGGACTCCCTGGAGGTCACCTGGGAGGGCGCCCTCGGCACCGAGACGTACACCAGGGCCGAGGGCGACTCCCTCCCGACGGGGCTGCCCCTGGAAGGGCTGGGCTCCTAGCGCCTGTCCGCGGGGCGGAGCAGTGACGGGTGCGTGATGATGACCGGTGGGCACCTCCACGAAACCCCAGAGGATCACTCTCATGCGCATCACGCCGATCGCCGTCCCCGCCGCCCTTGCCGCGCTCCTCCTGCTGACCGCCTGCGACAGCGCGGGCGGCGACGGGGACGGCGACGGGAAGCGGGAGAGCACCGCCTGCTCGGTCGACACGGTGAGCATGGAGGTCGGGCCCGCGAGCGTCGCGCCGGCCGCCGGGGACACCGGTGAGGTTCCCGTCGTCCTCACCAATCAGAGCGCCGCCTGCACCCTGGACGGCTTCCCGAAGGCGACCCTGGTGGGAGTCAGCGATTCCGCCACCTTCGGGGTGCCGCCGGCCGAGGGCGCCAAGGCGCAGAAACTGACCCTGGCCAAGGGCGAGTCCGCGTCCTTCACCCTCACCTATGAACGCGGCACGCGTGGCAACGGCGCCTTCAACGCCGAGAACTTGCAGGTCGAGCTGCCCGGTGACTCGAGCGGCCCCGGCGTCCGGAGCTTCCGCTGGACGTACGGTCCGGTCGCACACGACGGCCAGGGCGGCCACAAGATCTCCGTGGGCGCCTACCAGCAGGCGGGCGACTAGAACTCCCGGGAAGGCGACTAGAACTCCCGGGGAAGGTGCGGGCGCGCCCTGACCTGTGCGTCGTCCGCCGCGCGGGCACCCTCTTCCCAGCCCGCCGCGTCGCTCACGCCGCGCAGCCGGGTGGTCGTCGTCTCCGGGAACAGCCGGTCCGTCCGCTCGGTGACCGCCACCGCGCGGGAGGCGAGCACCGGCAGCAGGTCGTCGCTCACCTGGGTCTCGGCGACGGCCGCGAGGCGCGTGCCCACGCGGTGCGCGTAGGCGGCGAGGAAGGATTGCCGGAAGGTCTTGGTCCGCTTGCGTCCGCCCGCCCGCTGTGCGGCCTCCGCCCTGG
Source organism: Streptomyces sp. NPDC044984 (assembly GCF_040646935.1). Lineage (NCBI taxonomy): Bacteria > Bacillati > Actinomycetota > Actinomycetes > Kitasatosporales > Streptomycetaceae > Streptomyces > Streptomyces sp. NPDC044984. The sequence continues at coordinate 198,205 of NZ_JBEZBE010000007.1, read as the reverse complement.
TCATCGCCGTGGTGGCCTGCACCAGCAGTGAGGTGTAGAGGAGTTCCACCGCCTCCAGGTCGGGAGCGAAGCCGACCACGGTGGAGAAGCCGAGCGGTTCGTTCCACACGGCCCGGCAGTGGTTCGCGCCGGCGACCGCGTCCAGCAGCACCGCCTTGGCCTGCTCGTACGGCGGCTCCACCCCGATCCGGCAGGCGCCCGGCGCCCGGGCCGAGGGCTCCCGCGCGGCGAGCAGCGCCTCGTCGACGCTGTGCCGCGCCATCAGCTCCTGCGCCTTGGCGCTGAGCGCCTCCGCCTCGTCCGGGAACCCGGTCGCCTCCGCCTTGGCCAGCAGCGCGCGGATGCGGCCGAGCACGCGGGACTCCGGCCGCCGGTCCCGTGGGTCCGGGGCGGCCGTCTCGTCGAGGGGCTCGAGGGCGGGCAGGCGCAGCAGCAGGCGGTACAGCTCCAGGACGGCCGTGGCGTACGGGAAACGGTCGCCGCGCGGGGCGTCGTCCGCCCCGAGCGCGTCCAGCTGGGCCTTCCACCGGGGCCCGCGCGTCCGGTCGTCGCGCGGTGCCTGCGCGCGGATCAGCGCGGAGACGAGCCGTACGTGGACGTCGTCCAGCTCGCGCCGGACGATCCGCACGACATCGGCGGGCTGCCAGCCGCGCCGCCAGGCGGTCGCCACGAACTCCTGCCCCCGACGGGCGAGTTCGGCGTCGGCCGCCGGGTCGGCGGCGAGCAGGGATGCGCCGGCGTCCAGGGCGGTGTCGCCGGTGTCGTAGAGGGCGGCACGGAAGGCGCGGTCGACGGTGCTGGACGTACTCACGGACCGATCGTGCCATGCCCCCGGGATTCACCCGCAAGTGTCAACTTCGGGTTGACACCCTCTGACTGTCAACTTACGGTTGACACATGACGACGAACCCGACCATCAAGTCATCCGTGCGTCTCGACGACCTCATCGCAGCCATCAAGAAGGTCCACGAGGAGCCCCTGGAACAGCTCCAGGACGCGGTGCTCGCCGGTGAGCACCTCGGCGACGTGGCCGACCACCTGATCGGCCACTTCGTGGACCAGGCCCGGCGTTCGGGCGCCTCCTGGACGGACATCGGCAAGAGCATGGGCGTCACCCGGCAGGCGGCCCAGAAGCGGTTCGTGCCCAAGGAGGGCAACGACCTCGACCCGAACCAGGGCTTCGACCGCTACACGCCCCGCGCCCGCAACACGGTCATGGCCGCGCACAACGAGGCGCAGGCCGCGCGCAACGCCGAGGGCCTGCCCGAGCACCTGGTCCTGGGTCTGCTGGCCGAGCCCCAGGGACTCGCCGTGAAGGCGATCGCCGAGCAGGGCGTCACCGTGGACGCGGTCCGCGAGGCCGCCCGCGCGGCGCTCCCGCCGGCCGTCGAGGACGCCCCCGAGCTGGTGCCGTACGGCCCGGCGGCCAAGAAGGTCCTGGAACTCACCTTCCGCGAGGCCCTCCGCCTCGGCCACAACTACATCGGCACCGAGCACATCCTGCTCGCCCTGCTGGAGCACGAGAACGGCAAGGGCCTCCTCAGCGGCCTCGGCGTCGACAAGACCGCCACCGAGCGGTACGTCGCCGACATGCTGGCGCAGTACGTCGAGACCCGGACGGAGGGCGAGGGCGAGGACGAGAGCGGGAGCGAGGCCGTGCAGGAGGGCTGAGCTCCAGCGGCCGGTCAGGGGCCGGCCGGTCAGCGGCCGATCAGGGGCCGGCCGTTGTCAGACCCCCCTGCCACACTCGCAGCATGGCCGACCGGTGGGCACTCGCTCCGGCCGAGGAAGGTGGCGTGGACGTCGCTCCCCTCGGTCCGGACGGGCTGCCCGCCGGTCCGGTGCTGCGGGAGCCGGACCTCGCCGAGGCCGTCCGGAGCCGTCCCGGTGTCACGCGGTGGGTGTGGCGGTCCACCGCCGAGGTCTACCCGAGTCTGCTCGCCACGGGGGTGCGAGTGGAGCGGGCCTACGACATCGAGGCCGCCGAGACGCTCCTCCTCGGCCACGAGGGGCGGTACGGGGAACCCCGTTCGGCCGCGGCGGCGCTGGCCCGGCTGCGCGGCGGCCCCGTACCGCCCGATCCACCGCAGCGCCAGGCCGAACCGGGCGCCCAGTCCTCCCTCTTCGAACCCCAGGGCGTCCGGCTGCCGCTGACGGACCTCCTCGCGGTCTACGCCGAACAGCAGCGGCGGACCGACGCGACCGCGCACCCGGGCCGGATGCGGCTGCTGACGGCCGCCGAGTCGGCGGGGACGCTGGTGGCCGCCGAGATGAACCGCGCGGGACTGCCCTGGCGGGCGGACGTGCACCGCGCGGTGCTGCACGACCTGCTCGGCGAGCGGTACGCGGGCGGCGGCGAGCCACGCCGGCTCGCCGAGCTCGCCGACGAGGTGTCCGCCGCCTTCGGTCGCCGGGTCCGGCCCGACCTGCCCGCCGATGTGGTGAAGGCCTTCACGCAGGCCGGCGTCAGGATCGCCTCGACCCGCCGCTGGGAGATCGAGTCCGTCGACCACCCGGCCGTCAAACCGCTGGTCGAGTACAAGAAGCTGTACCGGATCTGGGTCGCGCACGGCTGGTCCTGGCTCCAGGACTGGGTGCGTGACGGTCGGTTCCGGCCGGAGTTCCTCGCGGGCGGGACGGTGACCGGCCGCTGGGTGACCAACGGCGGGGGCGCGCTGCAGATCCCCAAGGTGATCCGCCGCGCGGCCGTCGCCGACCCCGGCTGGCGGCTCGTCGTCGCCGACGCCGACCAGATGGAGCCGCGGGTACTGGCGGCGATCTCCCGCGACCCCGGGCTGATGGAGGTGGCCGGCCGGGAGACCGACCTGTACCAGTCGGTGTCCGACCGCGCCTTCTCCGGCGACCGCGCCCAGGCCAAGCTCGCCGTCCTCGGCGCGGTCTACGGCCAGACCTCCGGCGACGGCCTGAAGAACCTCGCCGCGCTCCGCCGCCGCTTCCCCAGGGCGGTGGCCTACGTGGACGAGGCCGCCCGCGCGGGCGAGGAGGGCCGGCTCGTACGGACCTGGCTGGGCCGCACCTGCCCGCCGGCCGCCCGTACGACGGACGACGCGACGGAGGAGGCGGGCATCCCGGTCGCCGAGGAGGACCAGGAGTCCGCTGCCCGCCCGTGGGTTCCGGGCTACGCCTCGACCGACGCCCGCGCCCGTGGCCGCTTCGCCCGCAACTTCGTCGTCCAGGGCAGTGCCGCCGACTGGGCCCTGCTGCTGCTCGCCGCGCTGCGGCAGACCCTGAGCGACATGGCGGCCGAGCTGGTCTTCTTCCAGCACGACGAGGTGATCGTGCACTGTCCCGAGGAGGAGGCGGAGACCGTGGTGGCGGCGATCCGGCGGGCCTCGGATCTGGCCGGACGGCTGACCTTCGGGGAGACACCGGTGCGGTTCCCGTTCACGACGGCGGTGGTGGAGTGCTACGCGGACGCCAAATGACCAGGTCACCGGCCGGCCCCCTCGTCGTTCCGCCCGCCGGGGCGGACGACCGGTGGCTCATCGGGGCGGACGACCAGTGGCCGTACGGGTCAGATGATCGGTGGCCGTCCGAGCCGGGTGAGCCGCCACACCGTCCGCCAGCTCATGGCCCGCCGCTCCCCGGCCGGCTCCCGCAGCCCTTCCGTGAACCCGCCGAACCAGGCCCGCAACCCGCTGGCCGACCGGTTCCGCACCACGGTGAGCAGCATCCACACCCCGAGATGGACGGGGACGAGCACGAGCGGCAGCCGCCGCCTGGCCAGCCACACCCGGTTCCGGGCGTTCACCCGGTAGTAGATGGCGTGCCTGGCCGGCGAGGTCTTCGGGTGCTGGAGCAGCAGTTCGGGCGCGTAGAGGATCCGCCACCCGGCGTCGGCGGCCCGCCAGGCAAGGTCGGTCTCCTCGTGCGCGAAGAAGAACGCGGCGGGCCAGTCGCCGATCTCGTCCAGCATCGCCATCCGCAGCGCGTGCCCGCCTCCGAGGAACCCGGTGACGTACCCGCCGCGCATCGGATCCGACTTCCCGACCCGGGGCACATGCCGCCGCTGGGTCTCCCCCCGTTCGTCGGCGATCCGGAACCCGACGATCCCGAGCCGCTCGTCGGCGGCGTACAACTCCCCCACGCGGCGCAGCACATCGGCGTCGACGAGCAGCCCGTCGTCGTCCAGCTCGACGACGACGTCCACGTCCCCGAACTCCCGCAGCCGTGCGATCGCCGCGTTCCGTCCGCCGGGACAGCCGAGGTTCTCCTCCAGCTCCACGGTGGTGACCTCACCGGGGAGCGACAGCCGCCGGGCGAACTCGGGCAGCGGGCAGCCGTTGCCCACGATCACGATCCGCGCGGGCGGAAGGTCCTGCTTGGCCACGGACTCCAGCAACGCGTCCACCTCAGCCGGCCGGTTCCCCATGGTCACCACGGCGACGGCGATCCTCGGCGTCTCCACGTCCTCACCTCACCATCCCGGCCGACGACTGCGTCCGCGATGCTAGCCGTTCACACCACGGCCGCCCGTGGTAGGCCGCACGGACGCCTCCGTGCCGCGTCGCGTGGCGCACGTTCTCCTACGGAGCGGGGCGGGACGGTGTTCACCGGGCGGGCCGGGGTGAGGAAGCAGGAGGTGAGCGGAGGTCTTCGTTCAGGAGGGCTTGACGACGGAGACGACGGACCAGCGCAGCGCACTCGACCCCGAGCCGCAGCGCACCACCTGAAGCCTGGCGTCGTTCCCGGCGGAACCGCCGCCGACCACACTCATGCACAGGTCGCTCGCGGCGTTGCGGATCCGGTAGCCCCCCGGCCGCGGGTCCAGCCACCAGAGCTGGTTGTCCGCCGCCGGCCTGCAGTGGTACTCGGTGACCTTGGTCCCGGGGGCGACACTGCCGTAGTTCGGCAGGTCCATGCACATCCCGTCCTTGCGGTTCCTGATGACGAACAGGCTCGCCCCCTGGGGTCCGCCGTCCGCGTCGGCCACCTCCAGGTCCCAGAGCTGGTTGTCCTGGGTGGTGGGCCGGCAGTCGAACTGGCTCACCGGGCCGTCGACCGAACCCCTGTCGAAGTAGGGCAGGTCGGCGCACTTGCCGGTCGCGACGTTCTTCAGCTGCGCGTTGACCCGGGTGGAGAGGGCGTTGGCCAGTTGCCGGGCGGTGATCGCGGGGGACTTGTCCGCCTTCGGCGTGGCCTTGCCCTCGGCCGTCTTCTCGGTGTCGGGCCGGGGTGCCGCCTTCTCCTCCTCGGCGTCCGCGGTGACCGAAACGGAAGGCTGCGGGGCGGACTTGGCCCGGGCGTCGGCCTTCGCCTCGGGACTGCTCGACGACGCCGAGGGTGACGGGGATTCGGCCTGGTAGTCGACGGCCGGGAGGTCGTCGGACGTACCGGGGTCGAGGGTCGTTCCGCCGACCGGTGCCGTCTCGACCGTGCGCTCGTCGTCGCCACTCAGCGCGAGTACCAGGAAGGGTACGCAGATCAGTACCGCGCCCACGAGGGCGGCCGCGGCGACCATGGGGCCGCGCAGGCGCCCCGGGGCCGACTCGTCGGCGGCCGTGTCCGCGTTCGCGTCGCCCGCGCCGTCACCCTTCCCGGCCAGGAGCACACCGGCCGCCGCTTCGGATTCCGCTCCGCCGGACTCCGCCGTCTGCCCCTGCTGTGGTTCCTGCCGCCGCTGTCGTTCTTCCTGCCGCCGCCCCTCCTCGTCGGCCGCCGGTTCCGCGGCGGCGGACCGGGAGCGCCATCCGATGCGCCGCCCGGGGGCGGGTTCAGGGGCGGGCTCGGAGGCGGGCTCGGGGGACGACGCGATCGGTACCGAGGCGTCCGGACCGGCAGCGGAGTCGGATTCGGGGGCAGGAGCAGCGGCAGAGGCAGGAACGGGAGCGGGAGCGGGGGCAGGCTCTGGCGTACGCGGTCTCAGGTCCGCGCCGGGGTCCTTGCCCGGCGCGGGCACGGAAACCGCACGGCGGACGGCCACGGAAGGCGTCGTCTCTCCGGCCGGGGGTTCGTGCTGACGTGGCATGAACACTGCTCCTTGTCGGGGGTGGGGGTGGACGGTGCGGTGTCGTCAGGGGGCGCCCACGCTGCCGAACGGTCCGGCGCGGCGAGCCGGCCGGCACCGGTGTACGGCGCCCGGCCGAACGGCTGCTCCAGCGACTCACGGGTCACTCAACTAACTCTGGATTACACCTGGTTGCGCCCAAACCCCGAACGGATGAACGTAGGACGACACGGGATCACGTTCGCCCGTCGGCCACGTCGGGGGATTCGCTGCCGGGACCGGCAGGCGCACTCCACTCACGCACTCGGCTCCGTCCGGCCCCACAGCACGGTCCGCCGCCCCGACCGCGGTGGGAGCACGGCGGGAGCACACGGAGCCGACCGCCGGTCCACGGGAGTTCCCCTGGAGCGGATCCCGGCCGGCAACGCGGCCCCGGCCTCCACGAGGCCGGGGCCGACGTCCGGGCGGCCGGAGCCTACGCGGGCATCGCCCCGCTCCGTTCCGCCTTGCGGTGGCGGTCGGACAGGCGGGAGCCGGACTCGCGGCGGGCGGCGCGGCGCAGGAGGGGGACCGCGAGGAGGAAGCCGAGGACCGCCCAGGCGGTCAGGACGAGGGCGACCATGGGCAGTTCCCAGGAACCGGCCGGCTCGGCGGCCCGCGCGGCATCCGGCAGCAGCGCCGAACGCAGGCCCTGGGCCATCCACTTGAGCGGGAAGACGGAGGCCACCTGCTGGACCGGCACCGGCAGCGAGGTGATCGGGAAGGCCGTTCCGGAGGTGATCAGCAGCCCCATCACGGGCAGCATGATCAACGCCAGCGCCTCGCGCGGATTGGGCAGGACGGCGCCCAGGGCCGCGCCCAGCGGTACGACGGCGAGCAGCCCCAGCGTGGTGACCCACAACAGCGTCAGCCAGCCGTCCGGCCCCTGCGGCAGCGGCCCGTCCGCCAGCAGGGCCGCGGCCACCAGGAACAGGGCCAGGGTGCCCACCGCCGTGACGACCACCAGCAGGCACTTGGCGACGAGGTAGGCCGGTATCCCGCCGGGTGTGGCGCGCAACCGCAGCAGGGCTCCCTCCTCCCGCTCGGTCACGAGCATCTGCGGGAGGTTGAGCAGCCCGATCTGGAACAGCAGATAGGCGGCGAAGCCCGCGAGCGCCAGGTGGGCCATCGGGGTCCGGGTGCCGGGGACGTCGTCATCGATGTAGGCGACGACCAGCAGCGCGACGGCCACGTTGAGCAGATGGCCGGACATCTCCTTGGAGTTGCGCAGGAGGTGCCGCAGCTCGATGCCTCCGCGGAGGAACCCGGCACGCCAGTAGGGGCGGGCGGGGCGGCGTGGGCCGCCGCCCGTCCCGCCCGGCGCGTCCTCCTGTATGCCCTCCTGTGCGTCCTCCTGTGCGTCCTTCATGTGGCCGCCGCCTCCCCGTCCGTGGTGCCGTCCTTCTGATGGACCATGTGCAGATAGGTGTCCTCCAGCGTCGGACGGCGCACCTCCAGGCCGGCGATCGGGCCGTCCGCGTCCCGGTGGAGTTCCCAGACCAGCCGTGAGGGGTCCGCGGTGCGTTCGCGGCGGTACGTCCCGTCGTCGGCCGTCCAGCGGACCTCGGCCTGCGCGGCGGCCCGCCGGGCCAGTTCCGCCGGGGTGCCGCAGGCCCGGATCCGGCCGCCGACCAGCATGGCGATCCGGTCGGCGAGCCGCTCGGCCTCCGCCAGGTCGTGGGTGGTGAGCAGGACGGTGACGCCTTCGTCGCGGGCCAGCCGTTCGACCAGGACGTGGAACTCGTGCCGCGCCTCCGGGTCGAAGCCGGTGGTCGGCTCGTCCAGGAACAGCAGCTCGGGGCGGCCGACGATGCCGAGCGCGACGTCCAGCCGCCGGCGCTGCCCGCCGGACAGCCGGTCCACCTGCCGGCCGGCCTGGTCGGTGAGGCCGACCAGGGCCAGCAGTTCGGCCGGGTCGCGCGGGTGGGGGTAGTACGTCGCGAAGTGGGTCAGCAGCTCGGCGACCCGCCAGCGGCGGTGGTCGCGCCAGGACTGCAGGACCAGTCCGATCCGGCCCCGCCAGGCGTCGTCGCCCCGCTCCGGGTCCGTGCCGAGGACGCGGACCTCCCCGGCGGACCGCCGTCGGAAGCCCTCCAGGATCTCCACGGTGGTGGTCTTCCCGGCCCCGTTGGGCCCGAGCAGCGCGAACACCTCACCGCGGTGGATCTCCAGATCGACGCCGTGGAGGACGGCGACATCGCCGTACGCCATGGTCAGATCGCGGGCCCGGACGACGGGGTGGGTGGTCGCGGTGGGTGCCGTCACCGCGCTGCCCCCACATGGGACCGGCCTTGTTCCGCCCCGGCCTCGCCCGGTGGCGTGCGCCCGGCTCCCTCGACGATCGCGCGGAGCGCCGCCACATGACCGTCGAAGGCGGTGCGGCCCCGGTCCGTCAGCCGCACTTTCGTACGCCGCTTGCGGCCGCCGCCCTCCTTCTGGATCTCCAGGTACCCGGCCTCTTCCAGGGTGTGCAGCTGTTTGGAGAGGGCGGAGTCACTGAGCGAGAGGCTGTCGCGGACGAACGCGAAGTCCGCCCACTCGGTGGTGGCGAGCAGCGCGACCACCGACAGCCGGGTGGCCGGATGGATCAGCTCGTCGAAGCCGGCGGGCGTGCTCATCGGCCCTCCCCCGCACGGGCCGCCGCTTCACCGCGACCGCGCAACGAGCCGACCGCCCAGCGATTGGCCGGCACCGCGAAGAGCACGAACACGCTCGCCGAGACCGTGGCCTGGATCGCACTGGCGGCCATCGGCCCCCACGGCAGCGCCTCGACCAGCCGGCCGGACAGCAGCACCGTCCCGCCGGTCACGGCCATCCCCCCGAGGAACACGGCGGACGCCCGCCAGTCGTAGCGGGTGCGGTGCAGCCGCACCCGGCTCCTGCGATTGTGGATCACGACCACTCCGGCCAGCAGCACGACGTACCCGGCGAGAGCCAGCCAGACACCCCACCGGGGCAGGTCCAGGCCCAGACCGGCCAGGAAGACCCACATGATCACGGCCGTGGCGTAGGTCGCGCCGGGGTCACCGAACGCACTCCGCTCGACCTCGTCGTACACCCGCTCCTGCGGCACCCGGATCCGCTGCAGGTCCCTCCAGGCCTGCTCGGCGTCCACCGGCACACTCACGACCATCGCCTCCCCACTTTTGCTTTCCCGCCAGGAAAGCTAACCCTCGACTTTCCCAGAAGGCAAGTCAGGGGATCGACGCCGATCCCGGCAGAGGACGCGACGAACAGCCCCGGAACACGAAAAAACCCAGGCCACACGGAGTGTGACCTGGGTTCGCGATGAGCCGCCTTCGGGATTCGAACCCGAGACCTACGCATTACGAGTGCGTTGCTCTGGCCATCTGAGCTAAGGCGGCGCGCTGCCTGCACCATGGTGCGATCAGCGACGTCGGTAAGTCTACACAGTTTCCGGGGGTGCTTCGTACCGGCCCCGGAGGCGGGCCGGAGCGGCTGCCTCCGGGGCCGGTAACACCGGCTATGAGCAGCGCTTTCCGTCCTTCGGCGGGGTGCCGGCGAGCAGGTAGGTGTTGATCGCGGAGTCGATGCAGGCGCTGCCTCGGCCGTAGGCGGTGTGGCCGTCGCCCTCGTAGGTGAGGAGGCGGGCCGAGGAGAGCTGGCCGGCCAGGGCCTCGGCCCAGCGGTACGGGGTGGCCGGGTCCCGGGTGGTGCCGACGACGACGATCGGGGCCGCGCCCTTCGCCTCGATGCGCCGGGCCTCGCCCGTGGCCCGCACCGGCCAGTACGCGCAGTTCAGCGAGGCCCAGGCGAGGCCCTCGCCGAACACTGGGGACGCCTTCTCGAAGGCGGGGAGCGCCCGCCGCACCTCGTCCGGGGAGTCGAAGGCGGGCGGGAGGTCGAGGCAGTTCACGGCCGCGTTGGCGAACATCAGGTTGCTGTAGTCACCGTTCGCGTCACGTTCGTAGTAGCTGTCGGAGAGGAGGAGGAGTCCGGCGCCGTCGCTCTCCTTCATCGCGGCCGTCAGCGCCTCGCGCAGCTGCTGCCAGGCGCCCTCGTCGTACATCGCGGCGATCACGCCGATCGTCGCGAGCGACTCGGTGAGCCTGCGGCCGTCGGCGTCACCGGTGGGGACCGGACGGGCGTCGAGCTTCTCGAAGAACGCCTTGAGGTTCCTGCCGACCTGCTCGGGGGCGGTGCCCCGGCCGCCGAGCGGGCAGTCGCTCCGCCGCACGCAGTCCTCGGCGAAGGCGGTGAACGCCGTGTCGAAGCCCTCCGTCTGTTCCAGGTTGAGCCGGCGCGCGGGCAGCGAGGGGTCCATCGCGCCGTCCAGGACGAGACGGCCCGCCCGGTCCGGGAACAGGCCGGCGTAGGTCGCGCCGAGGAAGGTGCCGTACGAGGCGCCGACGTAGTTCAGCTTCTCGTCGCCCAGCGCGGCCCGGACGATGTCCATGTCCCGGGCCGCTTCGACGGTGGACACGTGGCGCAGCAGCTTCGGCGCGTCCGCCCCGCAGCCCTCGGCGAACTTCTTGTACGACGTGACCAGCGCGCCGGTCTCCTTCGCGTCGTCCGGTGTGATGTCCGTCCGCGTGTACGCGTCCATCCCGGGCCCGTCCAGGCACTCGACGGGTTCGCTGCGGGCGACGCCCCGCGGGTCGACGGCCACCATGTCGTAGCGGGCGCGCACGTCGGACGGGTAGCCGATCCCGGCGTACGCCTGGACGTAGCCGACCGCCGAGCCGCCCGGGCCGCCGGGGTTCACCAGCAGTGAGCCCAGCCGCTTTCCCGGGCCCGTGGCCTTCTTGCGGGTGAGGGCGAGGCGCACGTCACCGGACGTCGGTTCGGCGTAGTCGAGCGGGACCTTCAGCGTGGCGCACTGGAAGCCGGGGACTCCGCAGTCGCGCCAGGCCGGTTTCTGCTCGTAGTACGGCGTGAGGGCCGCGGGTGTGGAGCGGGGCAGGGGGGCGAGGGCCGCCGCCGCTTCCCCCGCCGCCGCACTGGCCATGCTCGGGCTGTCCCCCGAGGAGCAGCCCGAGATCAGCAGTGCGGCGGCTGCGAGCAGAGCGATTCCGGTTCCGGTGCGGGTCCTGCGATGGGTACGCCTTGTGTGCATACCGTGAGCGTAACTGTGTGCAACAGGACAGGTGCTCTGTGCGCACGCCGTGCCTCGTACGAGTTACCGTGTCAAGCCACTGGGCGGATGCCCTGGGTCAGCCCGCTCTGAGGGCCATCGTCATCGCCTCCACCGCAAGTAGCGGGGCCACATTGCGGTCCAGGGCCTTGCCGCACGCCGCGATCGCCTCGATGCGGCGGAGCGTGGACTCCGGGGAGCTGCCGCGGGCCATGCGCTCCAGTACGTCCTCGGCGTCGCCGTTGGCGATGGCGACGCGGGAGCCGAGCTGGAGGGCGAGCACGTCCCGGTAGAAGCTGGTCAGGTCGCTCAGCGCGACGTCGAGGGTGTTGCGTTGTGTGCGCGTTTTGCGACGCTTCTGATCGGCTTCCAGATCCTTGAAGACGCCTGCCGTGCCACGTGGCAACCGGCCGCCCTGGACCGCGCCCAGGGCCTCCCTCAGCTCCTCGGTCTCCTTGGCGTCCGTCTCCTCGGCGAGCTGCTTGGCGTCCTCGGCCGCCACGTCGACCAGCTCCTGGGCCGCCTTGAGCGCACTGCCGATGTCCTCGACCCGCAGCGGCAGTTTGAGCACGGCGGCCCGGCGTGCGCGGGCGGCCGGGTCGGTGGCCAGGCGACGGGCACGGTCGACGTCGCCCTGGGTGGCGCGGGCGACGGCGGCGGCGACGTCCGGTTCGACGCCCTCGCGCCGGACGAGCATGTCGGCGACGGCGTCCACCGACGGCGTGCTCAGGTTGAGGTGGCGGCAGCGGGAGCGGATCGTCGGCAGGACGTCCTCGATCGAGGGGGCGCACAGCAGCCAGACAGTACGGGGGGCGGGCTCCTCGACGGCCTTGAGGACGGCGTTGCCGGACTTCTCGTTCAGCCGCTCGGCCTCCTCGACGAGGATGACCTGCCAGCGACCGTTCGCGGGTGAGGTGAACGACTTGCGGACGGTCTCCTTCATGTGTTTGTAGAGGATCTCCGCGCCCATGGCGACCACCGTGTTGACGTCCGCGTGAGTGCCGATCAGCGCGGTGTGGCAGCCGTCACAGAAGCCGCAGCCGGGGGCTCCGCCCAGGGCCCGGTCGGGGCTCACACACTGCAGCGCTGCGGCGAAGGCCCGTGCCGTCTGTGTCACTCCCGCGCCCGGCGGGCCCGTGAACAGCCAGGCGTGCGTCATCCTCGACGCCTCCGGCGGGGGCGCGCCGGCCGCCGCGGCGGTGACGAGCGCGTCCGCGTCGCGGGCGGCGCCGGCGAGCCGCTCGCTCACCCGCTCCTGCCCGACGAGGTCGTCCCACACGGTCATGGGTCAGCCGGTCCTTCCGTCACGTCTGCCTTACCGGATCCATTGTGCGGGTGGGCACCGACAACGCCCGCACCCGCGGACCGGACGGTCAGCGCCGGCGCCCCCGGCGGCCTCGGCCCTCGCCCTCGTCGTCCTGCTCGTCGTCGCCGTCGTGCGGGCCCAGCAGCTCGTCGGCCAGCGTCGGCAGGTCGCCCAGCGGGGTCTCCTCGGCCCAGTCCGAACGCTGCCGGCGGCGGGGCACGCCCTCGGCGTCGATCCGGGGCAGTTCGCGCGTGCGGTCGTGGGGACCGTCGGTGGCCTCGGGGCCGCTCTCCGGGCGCTCGTCCCGGAAGTAGCCCGGCGGCAGCCGGTCCGCGGATCCCCTCCCGTCCTCCCGCACCGGAGGCAGCACCGCCGTCTCGTCCGCCGCGCCCGGCGCAACCGACGGCTTCGGCAGTTCGGCCGTCACCTCGGCGTCGGACATCCCGGACCGGCCGGACCGCTGCCCAGCGCCCTCGTCCGGCACCCGGGGCAGCACCGCGGTCTCGTCGACCGGCCCGCCCGACGCGTTCGTCGGCGTCACCACCGGCGTCGGCACGGTCGCCGCTTCGTCAGCCGCTCGCCGAGGAGCGGCATCGGGGGCGCCCGTCGTCCTCGGTCCCGCCTCCGCCGCGGCCGCCGCCTGTTCGGCCAGCCGCCGGGCCTGCTCCGCGCGCAGCAGCGCCTCCTCGGCCTTGCGCTGCTTCTCCAGGCGCAGTGCCTCGGCCTCGGCGCGCAGCCGAGCCTCCTCCTCGGCCTGCTTCCGGCGGCGCTCCTCCTCGGCCTTGCGGCGGGCCTCCTCCTCGGCGCGCGCCTTCTCCTCGGCGAGCAGCCGCTGCCGCTCCTCCTCCGCGCGCCGGCGCGCTTCCTCGGCCCGCTGCCGGGCCTCTTCCGCCTGTCGTTCCGCCTCGCGCTGCTGGGCTTCCTCAAGCTCGCGCCGCTTGCGTTCCTCCTCCTCGGCGCGCAGCCGGGCGAGCTGCTCCTGGCGCTCGCGCTCCAGGCGCTCCTCCTCGGCCTTGCGGGCCGCCTCCTCCTCCGCCTTGCGGCGGGCCTCCTCCTCCGCCTTGCGGCGTGCTTCCTCGCGGGCCCGGATCTCGGCCTCGGACAGCGGCAGCACCCGGTCGAGCCGGTGCCGGATCACCGTGGTGACCGCCTCCGGTTCCTGGCCGGCGTCGACCACCAGGTAGCGGCCGGGGTCGGCCGCGGCCAGCGTGAGGAAACCGGCCCGCACGCGCGCGTGGAACTCGGCGGGCTCCGACTCCAGCCGGTCCGGCGCCTCGGTGAAGCGCTCCCGCGCGGTCTCCGGGGACACGTCCAGCAGCACCGTCAGGTTCGGGACCAGCCCGCCGGTCGCCCAGCGGTTGATGCGGGCGATCTCGGTCGGCGACAGATCGCGCCCGGCGCCCTGGTAGGCGACGGAGGAGTCGATGTACCGGTCGGTGATGACGACGGCGCCGCGCTCCAGGGCGGGCCGTACGACGGTGTCGATGTGCTCCGCGCGGTCCGCGGCGTACAGCAGTGCCTCCGCGCGGTGCGAGAGGCCGGCGCTGGAGACGTCCAGCAGGATGGACCGCAGCCGCTTGCCGACCGGGGTCGCCCCGGGCTCGCGGGTGAGCACGACCTCGTGGCCCTTGGCCCTGATCCAATCGGCGAGGGCCTCGGCCTGGGTGGACTTCCCGGCGCCGTCGCCGCCCTCCAGCGCGATGAAGAAGCCGGAGGCGGCGGGCGTCTGGTCCGGGTCGTCGCCGCCGAGCAGCGCGTCGCGCAGGTCCTGCCGCAGCGGCACGCCGGAGCGGTCGTCGACCTTGGCCAGCACCAGCGCGGCCACCGGCAGCAGCAGCGCGCCGACCAGCATCAGCGTGAAGGCGGCGCCGCCGTGCGCGAAGACGAACCGGCCGTTCTCCAGCCGGTGCGGTCCGATGGCCGCGGCGACCATCGGGGCGATCACCGCGGCGAGCGCCACGAAGACCCGGACCACGGCGTGCAGGTGCTCGGTCGTACGGGCCCGGCGCTGCTCCTCGGTCTCCTGGTCGAGCAGCGTGTGCCCGGTGTTGGCCGCCAGGCCCGCGCCGACACCGGCCAGCGCCATGATCAGCAGCACGCTGGTGACGTCCGGCACGAGTCCTGCCGCCAGCAGCGCGACGCCCGTGAAGGCGAGGGCGAGCGCGAGCAGCCGGCGCCGGGACAGGGCCGGCAGTAGGGCGGGCGCCGTACGGATGCCGACGACGACACCGCCGGTCAGCGCGCCCACCAGCAGGCCGTACAGCACGGGGCCGCCGCCCAGGTCCTTGGCGTGCAGCACCGACACGGCGACGGCGGCCGCCACCGCGGCGGCGACGGACGCGGACGCGAACACCAGGAGCGGCATCGCGCCGGTGCGGCCCTTGTCGGAGCCTGCGGCGCTCTTCGGGCGGCGCAGTCCCTCCAGCGGCGACCGGGCACGCGGGGTGCGCGTGCCGGGCAGTTCCAGGAAGGTCAGGACGGACAGCGACGCGGCGAACAGCCCGGCCGCGACGTACGAGGCGAGGGCCGCCCGGTGTTCGCCGAACCAGTCGATCCCGGTGCCGAGCAGGTTGTTGATGAGGGCCGCGACGACGAGCGTGACGGCCGCGAGCGGTATCGCCACGAAGCTCGTGCGCAGCGACAGCCGGCGCAGCGCGTCCATGTGGTCGGGCAGCGGGCGCACGGTCGCGCCCTCCGGGGGCGGGGCGGGCAGCAGGGCGGGCGCCGCGCTCTCCCGGCACACCGTCCAGAACCGCTCGGCGACACCGGTCACGAAGGCCGTGACGAGGAGGACGGCCGGTGCGTCCTCGGGCGTCCAGTCGATCCACAGCGGCGCCACGATGAGCAGCGCGGCCCGCAGACCGTCCGCGCCGACCATGGTCCAGCGGCGGTCCAGCGGTCCGTCCTGGGAGGTGAGCGAGGCGAGCGGGCCGAGGAGCACGGCGCCGAACAGCAGCGTCGCCAGGACGCGCACCCCGAAAACGGTCGCCACTGCGAACGCCACGCCCCGGTAGCCCCCGCCGAAGGCTCCCTCGGCGACCGCCGCCTGCAGGGTCAGGAGGACCAGCACCAGGAGGGCGAGGACATCACCGACCCCGCCCACGAGCTGCGCACTCCACAGTCGTCTCAGCTGCGGTCGGCGCAGCAGGGCGCGGACGGCACGCTCGCGGGAGTCCGCGACAAGGGCGTCGTCGGGGGCCGGCTGAGGGGCCGTTGGCTGCTCGGCTCGCGTCATGCGTTCAGACTATCGGCCCGAACCGACAGTCCGGCGCGACGCGCCTGACATGCTCACGCCCCGACATCGAAGTGTTGTCGGGGCGTTCGCATTCCGAACCCCCGGCGAAGACCGAACAGAAGGATCGGCAGGAGGTCCGGGCGTGGTCCGGAGGGCTCAGTCCTCCGCCGCGTTCGAGGCGGTCGCCTTCTTCGCCGCGGTCTTCTTCGCCGTCGTGGTCTTCTTCGCCACGGCCTTCTTCGCCACGGTCTTCTTGGCGGCCGTGGCCTTCGCCGGCGCCTTCTTCGCCGGCGCCTTCTTGGTGGCCTTCTTCGCCGTCTTCTTGGCGGGGCCCTTCGCCCGCTTCTCGGCGAGCAGCTCGAATCCGCGCTCCGGCGTGATCGCCTCGACGCTGTCGCCGGAGCGCAGCGTCGCGTTGGTCTCCCCGTCGGTGACGTACGGCCCGAAGCGGCCGTCCTTCACCACGACCGGCTTCTCGCTGACCGGGTCGGTCCCCAGCTCCTTCAGCGGCGGCTTGGCCGCGGCCCGGCCTCGCTGCTTGGGCTGGGCGTAGATCGCCAGCGCCTCCTCCAGCGTGATCGTGAAGAGCTGCTCCTCGGACTGCAGCGACCGCGAGTCGGTGCCCTTCTTCAGATACGGCCCGTAGCGGCCGTTCTGCGCGGTGATCTCCTGGCCCTCGGCGTCGGCGCCGACCACGCGCGGGAGCGACATCAGCTTCAGCGCGTCGTCGAGCGTGACCGTGTCCAGGGACATCGACTTGAAGAGGGAGGCCGTACGCGGCTTGACCGCGTTCTTGCCGGTCTTCGGGGTGCCCTCGGGGAGGATCTCCGTGACGTACGGGCCGTAGCGGCCGTCCTTGGCGACGATCGCGTGGCCGGTCGCCGGGTCGGTGCCCAGCTCGAAGTCGCCGCTCGGCTTGGCCAGCAGTTCCTCGGCGAGCTCGACGGTCAGCTCGTCGGGCGCCAGGTCGTCCGGGATGTCGGCGCGCTGGTGCTGCTCGGTGTCCTTCTCGCCGCGCTCGATGTACGGGCCGTAGCGCCCGACCCGCAGCACGATGTCGTTGCCCACCGGGAACGACGACACCTCGCGCGCGTCGATCGCGCCCAGGTCGGTCACCAGTTCCTTGAGACCGCCGAGGTGGTCCCCGTCGCCGTTGCCGGCGTCGGCCGCGTCACCGTTGCTCGCGCCCTCGCCGAAGTAGAACCGCTTCAGCCACGGCACCGCCCGCGCCTCGCCCCGCGCGATGCGGTCGAGGTCGTCCTCCATCCGTGCGGTGAAGTCGTAGTCGACGAGCCGCCCGAAGTGCTTCTCCAGCAGGTTGACCACGGCGAAGGAGAGGAAGGACGGCACCAGGGCCGTGCCCTTCTTGAACACGTAGCCGCGGTCGAGGATCGTGCCGATGATCGACGCGTACGTCGACGGGCGGCCGATCTCGCGCTCCTCCAGCTCCTTGACCAGCGACGCCTCGGTGTAGCGGGCCGGGGGCTTGGTGGCGTGCCCGTCGACCGTGATCTCCTCGGCGGTGAGGGCGTCGCCCTCGGAGACCTGCGGCAGCCGGCGCTCGCGGTCGTCGAGCTCGGCGTTCGGGTCGTCGGCGCCTTCCACGTACGCCTTCAGGAAGCCGTGGAAGGTGATCGTCTTGCCGGACGCGCTGAACTCGACGTCCCGGCCGTCGGCCGCCGTGCCGCCGATCCGCACGGTGACGGAGTTGCCGGTGGCGTCCTTCATCTGCGAGGCGACGGTCCGCTTCCAGATCAGCTCGTAGAGCTTGAACTGGTCGCCGGTCAGCCCGGTCTCGGCGGGCGTGCGGAAACGGTCGCCCGAGGGGCGGATCGCCTCGTGCGCCTCCTGCGCGTTCTTGACCTTGCCCGCGTAGGTGCGCGGCTGCGGGGGCAGGTAGTCGGCGCCGTACAGCTGCGTCACCTGGGCGCGGGCGGCGGCGACCGCCGTCTCGCTCAGGGTCGTCGAGTCCGTACGCATGTAAGTGATGTAGCCGTTCTCGTACAGCTTCTGCGCGACCTGCATGGTGGCCTTCGCGCCGAAGCCGAGCTTGCGGCTCGCCTCCTGCTGCAGCGTCGTCGTACGGAACGGGGCGTACGGTGAGCGGCGGTACGGCTTGGACTCGACGGAACGCACGGCGAACCGCGTGTTCTCCAGGGCGGCGGCGAGCGCGCGGGCGTTCGCCTCGTCGAGGTGGAGGGTGTTCGCGCTCTTCAGCTGTCCCAGGGAGTCGAAGTCGCGGCCCTGCGCGACCCGCCGCCCGTCGACGGTCTGCAGGCGGGCGACAAGGGACGACGGGTCGCTCGCGTCCCCGGCCCGGCCGGTCGCGAAGGTGCCCGTCAGGTCCCAGTACTCAGCGGAACGAAACGCCATGCGCTCGCGTTCCCGCTCCACCACCAGCCTGGTGGCGACGGACTGCACGCGGCCGGCGGACAGCCGGGGCATGACCTTCTTCCACAGGACCGGCGAGACCTCGTAGCCGTAGAGGCGGTCGAGGATGCGGCGGGTCTCCTGGGCGTCGACCAGCTTCTGGTTGAGCTGGCGCGGGTTGGCCACGGCGGCGCGGATCGCGTCCTTGGTGATCTCGTGGAAGACCATCCGCTTGACCGGGATCTTCGGCTTGAGCACTTCCTGCAGGTGCCAGGCGATGGCCTCGCCCTCGCGGTCCTCATCGGTGGCGAGGAAGAGTTCGTCGGACTCCTTCAGCAGGTCCTTCAGCTTCTTGACCTGGGCCCGCTTGTCCGCGTTGACCACATAGATCGGCTGGAAGTCGTGATCGACGTCCACACCGAGGCGGCGGACCTCGCCGGTGTACTTCTCCGGCACCTCGGCGGCGCCGTTGGGAAGATCGCGAATGTGCCCGACGCTCGCCTCGACGATGTAGCCGGGGCCGAGGTAGCCCTTGATCGTCTTCGCCTTGGCAGGCGACTCGACGATGACGAGTCGGCGGCCGCCCTTCGCGGTCTCGCTGGTCGGGGACAACTTCGCTCTTCTCTCCGGTCGGCGCTTGGGGCTCCCCAGGCGGTCTCCCCGGGGTCGGGTCATGGTGACGCTGCGGAGTGTGACGGTACATCCCGCCCTCGTGTCAAACGGGAAAAGCCCGCAACGGCCACTCGAACGGTAACCCGACTACCACCGTTCCTGCCGCCCGGAGTGTCCAGACTCCGCCCGTGCTTATGCGGAGCGCGCTCTACCGGTTACTGGGAGCTGCTGGGGTTCCGCGCCTCTCACAAGCGGGTCAGGCACCACGCGCCGAGGGTCAGGGAGACCATCGCGACCAGCCCCGCGACGGTGACGGATGCGACGGGACTCACACCCTGGGCGACGGGGCGGTGCTGCCGCGCGCGGGTCACGGTCCAGGCCAGCAATCCGCCTCCGAACAGGCAGAACACCATCCCCGCGAAGATCGCCGGTCCGCTCTCCATGGTCGCCCGATGCCCTCTTTCCCGTCCGCCGCCACCGGCCTCGCGAGGACGCTGCCACGCCCGGGCGGCGGGCAGACGAATCGGAGGTGAACGCGAGGGCTACAGGTCTGATCAAGTGTCCTGAAACCGGCCCGGGAGCCCTTTCACGGAAATTCCGGATCGCTCGGAAAGGGCCGGGGCGGCGGCTGTGGTCGGTGTGAAGGACGTGACACAAGGCAGTGACGTGACTCATGAGACTGGCCTGCCGAGGTGCCCGTGAGACCGCCGCCGCCCGTGTCAGCCGACGGGCTCCAGGAATCCCTGCTCCACGAGCAGCCGGATCTGGGCCGGCGTCCGGTCGCGCAGCAGCACGGGGTCCTCGCCCAGGAGCTGGGCGATGGCGTCCAGGATCCGGCCCGCGCCCATGGTGCCGTCGCACACGCCGGCGAAGCCCGCGCCGATCGTGTCCACCTTGGTCGCCCGGCGCATCCCCCGGTTCTGCCGCAGCACGACGTGCTCCGGGTCCTCGGCGCCGGGCAGCCCGACCTGCTCCTGCACCACCTCGGCGGCCAGCGCGAAGCGCGCTTCGAGGAGCGCCGCGTCGTCGTGCGTCCGCAGGTAGTCGAGCCGGTCGAAGTGCGCCCTGACCGTCTCGCCGAGCGGCTGCTCGACCGGGTGCGGCCACTCCTCCACCGTGATCGACTCCGCGGCGGAGCCCGACTTGCGCAGGGTGATCCAGCCGAAGCCGACCGCCTTCACCTTGCGCGCCTCGAACTCGTCCAGCCACGCGTCGTACCGCGCCCGGTACTCGGCCCGGTCACCGCGGTGGTCGCCCGCGTCCCGCAGCCACAGCTCGGCGTACTGGGTGACGTCCTGCACCTCGCGCTGCACGATCCAGGCGTCGCACCCGCGGGGCACCCATGACCTGAGTCTGTCCTGCCAGTCCTCCCCTTCGACGTGCTGCCAGTTGGCGAGGAACTGCGCGAACCCGCCCTCGTTCAGCCGTTCCCCCGCCTCCTGAACGATCGTGCGGCACAGATCGTCCCCGCCCATCCCGCCGTCGCGGTAGGTGAGCCGGGCGCCCGGCGAGATCACGAACGGCGGGTTGGACACGATCAGGTCGTACGTCTCGCCGTCCCGGACCGGCGTGAACAGCGAGCCCTCGCGCAGGTCGGCGGCCGGGACCCCGGAGAGGGCCAGGGTGAGCGCGGTGATGTGCAGGGCGCGCGGGTTGACGTCGGTGGCCGTCACGTGCGTGGCGTGCCGGGCGGCGTGCAGCGCCTGGATGCCCGAGCCGGTGCCGAGGTCGAGCGCGGAGGCCACGGGCGTACGGACGGTGATGCCGGCCAGGGTCGTGGACGCCCCGCCGACGCCGAGCACGACGCCCTCGTCGCGGCTGCCGATGCCCCCGGCGCCACCGACCGCGCACCCGAGGTCGGACACGATGAACCAGTCCTCGCCGCCCGGCCCGCCGTACGGCCGTACGTCCACGGTCGCGGTGAGATCGTTCGCGCCGGCGCGCGTGAGCCACCCGCTCTCCAGGCAGACGTCCACGGGCAGGACGTCCGCCACGCGCGCCTGCGGCACGGGCTGCTGCAGCAGGAACAGCCGTGCGAGCACCTCCAGCGGCGTGTCCCCGCGGGTGGCCCTCAGGGCGGGCACGGTCTCGCTGCGGGCCAGCGCCGCGTATGCGGGCGCGCCGAGCAGTTCGAGCAGTCCGTCGGCGGTGAAGGAGGCTCCGAGCAGCGCGTCCCGCAGCCGGGCGGCGGCTTCGGGACGGTCGGACGAGGGCAGGGGCGGCAGGCTGGCGTCACTCACGCCCTCCATTGTGGCCGCCGCCCTCACCCGGCGCGTCCCCGCGGCCGCTGCCGCGGCGTCAGCTCTTGGTGGCCCCCGCCGTCGCGGTGGCCGTCCGGCAGCTGGGCTGCCGGGACATCGCCTCGCCGACCTCGCCCTCCTCCAGCGTGCTGAGGGCGTCGCTGCCGCTCTTGCCGAGCTTGTCCAGCTCGGCGGCGATGTCCTTCAGACCATCGGCGAACTCCGCCTGGTCGTCCGTGTCGAGACCGTCGACCTGCTTCTTCAGCGAGGCGTACGACGCGGAGATCCCGTTGAGCTCCTTGACCGCGTCCGTCTGCTTCTTCTCCCCGTTCTCGACGTCCGGCGCCCCGGCCTTGCTCACGGCGGCACCGATCGCCTTGTAGGCGTCGGACATGTCCTGGAAGGCCTTCGAGTCGGCCTTCTGGACCTCTTCCGGCGTGCTGTTGTCCGAGGTCTCCTTCTGGATCGCGGCGTTGGCCGATTTGATCTTCGCGGCCTGCGGCTGCACCGCGTCGCAGACCTGCTTCGCCCAGGCGTCCAGCTTCTCGTTGTCGTCGTCGCCGCCGCATCCCGTCAGCGCCAGTACCAGTACCGCACCGCCGGACAGTGCGGCCGCGAGCTTCTTGTTCACCGGATTGGTCCCTTCCATGGCCTTCGGCCCCGGAACATACACGCCAGATGGCCTACACCCACCCGTCGAGCATCCGATAGGGAACTTTTGAAGCCATTTGCACCACGCGAGAGAAGGCTCACGGCATCGGTTCCGCGTACGGGGAAAAGGCGGACGGCGCCTCAATGCGCGCCGTCCGCCCGTACCTTGGTCCGGTGTCCGCCGTCCGGCTCTAGGAAACCACCGCCGGATCCGCCGATTTGGGCTCCGGCTCGGGATCGTCCTCGTCCTCCACCGCGATGCCGCGCCGCTTGGACACGTACACCGCGCCGACTATCACGAGCAGCGCCAGGACCGCGATGAGCACCCGCATCCCGACGCTCTCGTCCGCGCCGTAGGAGAACTTGATGACCGCGGGCGCGATGAGCAGCGCCACCAGGTTCATCACCTTCAGCAGGGGGTTGATCGCCGGCCCTGCGGTGTCCTTGAAGGGGTCGCCGACGGTGTCGCCGATGACGGTGGCCGCATGGGCCTCGCTGCCCTTGCCGCCGTGGTGGCCGTCCTCGACGAGTTTCTTCGCGTTGTCCCAGGCACCACCGGAGTTGGCGAGGAACACCGCCATCAGGGTGCCCGCGCCGATCGCGCCCGCGAGGAAGGCGCCCAGGGCGCCGACACCGAGCGTGAACCCGATGAAGATGGGCGCCATCACGGCGAGCAGTCCGGGTGTGGCGAGCTCGCGCAGGGCGTCCTTGGTGCAGATGTCGACGACCTTGCCGTACTCCGGCTCCTCGCTGTGGTCCATGATCCCGGGCTTCTCGCGGAACTGCCGCCGCACCTCGTAGACCACCGAACCCGCCGACCGCGACACCGCGTTGATCGCCAGCCCCGAGAAGAGGAAGACGACCGCCGCGCCCGCGATCAGACCGACGAGGTTGTTGGGCTGGGAGATGTCCATCATCAGGCTCATCGGCGCGCCCTCACCGCTGAGCCTCTCACCCACGTCCCGCGCGCCGGTGGTGATGGCGTCCCGGTACGAGCCGAACAGCGCCGCCGCCGCCAGTACGGCCGTGGCGATCGCGATGCCCTTGGTGATGGCCTTGGTGGTGTTGCCGACCGCGTCCAGATCGGTGAGCACCTGGGCGCCCGCGCCCTCGACGTCACCGGACATCTCGGCGATGCCCTGCGCGTTGTCGGAGACCGGGCCGAAGGTGTCCATCGCGACGATCACACCGACCGTGGTGAGCAGTCCGGTGCCGGCCAGCGCCACCGCGAACAGCGCCAGCATGATCGACGCACCGCCGAGCAGGAACGCCCCGTAGACACCGAGGCCGATCAACAGGGCGGTGTAGACGGCCGATTCGAGGCCGATCGAGACACCGGACAGAATGACCGTGGCCGGGCCGGTGAGCGAGGTCCTGCCGATGTCCCGCACGGGACGCCGGGTGGTCTCGGTGAAGTAGCCGGTGAGCTGCTGGATGAGGGCCGCGAGCACGATGCCGATGGCCACCGCGACGAGCGCGAGGAGCCGCGGGTCGCCGTCCTTGCCCAGGATCGCCTCGTCGGTGACGCCGTCGAGATCGGCGTACGACGACGGCAGGTAGACGAACACGGCGATCGCGACCAGGACGAGCGAGATCAGCGCGGAGATGAAGAAGCCCCGGTTGATCGCGCTCATGCCGCTGCGGTCGGCGCGCCTCGGGGCCACCGCGAAGATGCCGACCATCGCGGTGAGCACACCGATGGCGGGCACCAGCAGCGGGAAGGCGAGCCCGGCGTCACCGAACGCCGCCGAGCCCAGGATCAGCGCGGCCACCAGGGTCACGGCGTACGACTCGAACAGGTCGGCCGCCATGCCCGCGCAGTCGCCGACGTTGTCGCCCACGTTGTCGGCGATGGTCGCGGCATTGCGCGGATCGTCCTCCGGAATGCCCTGCTCGACCTTGCCGACCAGGTCGGCGCCGACATCGGCGGCCTTGGTGAAGATGCCGCCGCCGACCCGCATGAACATCGCGATCAGCGCGGCCCCGAGACCGAACCCCTCGAGCACCTTCGGGGCGTCGGCCGCGTACACCAGCACCACACAGGAGGCGCCCAGCAAACCGAGGCCGACGGTGAACATGCCGACGACACCGCCCGTACGGAAAGCGATCTTCATCGCTTTGTGCGAGACGGCGGTGAGATCCTTTTCCGGCTCGCCCGCGGCCGGAGTCGCTTCGCGCGCCGCCGCCGCGACCCGCACATTGCTGCGCACGGCGAGCCACATACCGATATAGCCAGTGGCCGCCGAGAACGCCGCTCCGATCAAGAAGAACACCGACCGTCCGGCACGCTGATTCCAGTCGTCCGCGGGCAGCAGCATGAGCAGGAAGAACACGACCACGGCGAATACGCCGAGGGTGCGCAGCTGGCGGGCCAGATAGGCGTTCGCGCCCTCCTGGACCGCTGCCGCGATCTTCTTCATGCTGTCGGTGCCCTCGCCGGCCGCGAGAACCTGGCGCACCAGGACTCCCGCGACCACCAGCGCCGCCAGCGCGACGACGCCGATGACCACCACGAGCAGGCGGTTGTCGTCGGTCAGCACGGCGGCCGCGAGGGATGTGGACGGTCCCGACTCTTGTGTGATGGAAAGCCCCGCCATTCGTCCTCCTTGACGCTTGGGCTGAGCTCAAGATGTGGACGGGATTGTAGGTACCGGAAGCCGGTCAAAACAGAGCGCGGGAAATTCCAATGTCCCGCACGCACTCTTCGATAATGATCGCCGGGCACCCGGCGACCGGAAATCGGTAATGCCTTTGACGCATTCACGTGATCGCATTTCCATAGCACGGCCGGTCGTGAACGAATTCACGCGATCAACCGCACGAGACCACTGTAAGCGCGGGCACTGACACCCGCACATGACGAAGGGCCCCCTCGAGGGGGCCCTTCGGAAAAAAGTCGCCGTCCGGGTGAAGCGGTCAGGCGAGGAGGCCGGCCGGCGGCACGGTGGGCCACCTCATGCGGATCGATCCGCCGTGCTCCCCCGCGCTGACCTCGACGTCGTCGACGAGTCCGCTGATGACCGCGAGGCCCATCTCGTCCTCCTCGGTCTCCGCGTCGGCGTCGCCCGGCATCTCACCGGGCGCCCGCTCGCCGGGGACCGCATGGGGCGCCTCGTCGCCGACCTCGATGGAGAACTGCTTCTCCTCCTCGATCAGCAGCACCTTCACGGGGGCCGAGATGCCACCGACCCGGTGCAGTCCCACGGCCCGGCTGCACGCCTCGCCGACGGCGAGTCTGACCTCGTCGAGGACGGCCTCGTCCACTCCGGCCCTGCGCGCCACCGCCGCCGCCACGAGCCGGGCGGTCCTGACGTGCTCGGGCAGCGCGCTGAAGCGGAGTTCGACGGTGGCCATGCATCCCCCTCGCGACTACGGGCGTGCTGTGGAGAGGCCGGGCCGCCGAAAGCCCGGCCCTCCTCTTGCGTTCTCTTCCGCCGCCCGGGCACGCGGCCCGGGAACGGGGTGGTCAGTCGGTGGCCGCCACCGCTTCCTCGACCGAGGTGTGGATCGGGAACACCTTGGTGAGGCCGGTAATGCGGAAGATCTTGAGAATACGCTCCTGGTTGCAGACCAGGCGCAGTGAGCCCTCATGGGCACGGACGCGCTTCAGGCCGCCGACCAGCACGCCGAGTCCGGTGGAGTCGAGGAAGTCCACGCCTTCCATGTCGACGACAAGGTGGAAACTGCCGTCGTTCACCAGCTCGACCAGCTGCTCGCGCAGCTTGGGCGCGGTATATACGTCGATTTCGCCACCGACCCTGACGATCGTGCGATCGCCCATGGTCTCGGTCGACAGGGACAGGTCCACGGATCCTCCAGCACCTAGCTATCGAGCGGTCGCCCTTGGGGCATCTCGGCTCAGCCCCCGGGACGGTTCGCCAGCCGCGATGGCATTCAATCACTTACCGGCAGGCGTGCACGACGCCTTGGCCCCATTGTCCGTCACGCCAGTGACACACTCGGTGCCGATGGCCAAGAATCACCGATCCGATCGACCCCCGACGGACCTCCCGTCCGGGCCCGCCCCGGGCGTGGTCCTGGACCGGCTCGCGTCCGGACCGAACCGGGCTTCGCGCATCACTCATACGGAGCACTTGCCCCCGCGCGAGGGCCGCCATGCCGTCTGGCCGGACCGGATCCGCGCGGAGGTCCTCGCCGCCGTGCGGGCCGCGGGCGTCGAACACCCCTGGGCCCACCAGGCACGCGCCGCCGAGCACGCCCTGGACGGCGAGTCCGTCGTGGTCGCCACCGGCACCGCGTCCGGCAAGTCCCTGGCGTACCTCGTGCCCGTCCTGTCCACGCTCCTGGACGGCGCCGAGGCCCCGAACGGCCGCGGTGCGACCGCCCTCTACCTCGCGCCCACGAAGGCCCTCGCGGCGGACCAGTGCCGGTCCGTGAAGGAACTTTCACACCCACTGGGCCATTCGGTGCGCGCGGCCGTCCACGACGGCGACACTCCGTTCGAGGAACGCGAGTGGATCCGCCAGTACGCCAACTACGTGCTGACCAACCCGGACATGCTGCACCGGGGCATCCTGCCCTCCCACCCCCGCTGGTCCTCCTTCCTCAAGGCGCTGAAGTACGTCGTCGTCGACGAGTGCCACACCTACCGGGGTGTCTTCGGTTCGCACGTCGCCCAGGTGCTGCGCCGGCTGCGCCGCCTGTGCGCCCGCTACGGCGCCTCGCCCGTCTTCCTGCTGGCCTCCGCGACCGCCGCCGAGCCCGCGGTCGCCGCCCGCCGCCTCACCGGCCTGCCGGTCGTGGAGGTGGCCGACGACGCCTCACCGCGCGGTGAACTGGTGTTCGCCCTCTGGGAGCCGCCGCTGACCGAGCTGCACGGCGAGAGGGGCGCACCGGTCCGCCGTACGGCCACCGCCGAGGCCGCCGACCTGCTGACCGACCTCACCGTGCAGGGCATCCGCTCGGTCACCTTCGTACGCTCCCGGCGCGGCGCCGAGCTGATCTCCGTGATCGCCCAGGAACGCCTCGCCGAGGTCGACCGCTCGCTGTCCCGACGGGTGGCGGCGTACCGGGGCGGCTACCTCCCCGAGGAGCGCCGCGCCCTGGAACGCGCCCTGCACTCCGGCGAACTGCTCGGCCTCGCCGCGACGAACGCCCTCGAACTCGGCGTGGACGTCTCCGGTCTGGGCGCCGTGGTGATCGCCGGCTATCCGGGCACCCGCGCCTCCCTGTGGCAGCAGGCCGGACGCGCGGGACGGTCCGGGCAGGGCGCCCTCGCCGTCCTGGTCGCCCGCGACGACCCCCTGGACACCTTCCTCGTCCACCACCCCGAGGCCCTCTTCGACCGGCCCGTGGAGTCCACCGTCCTCGACCCCGACAACCCCTACGTGCTCACCCCGCACCTGTGCGCGGCGGCCGAGGAACTGCCGCTGACCGAGGAGGACCTGGACCTGTTCGGCCCGGCCACCGAGGAGCTGCTCCCGCAACTGGAGGCCGCGAAGCTGCTGCGCCGGCGGACGAAGGCCTGGCACTGGACCCGCCGGGAGCGGGCCGCCGACCTGACCGACATCCGGGGGCAGGGCGGCCGGCCGGTCCAGGTCGTCGAGGCCGGTACGGGCAGGCTGCTCGGCACGGTCGACGCGGGCGCGGCGCACACGAGCGTCCATGAGGGCGCGGTCCACCTGCACCAGGGTCTGACGTATCTCGTCCGTTCGCTGGACCTGGAGGACTCCGTCGCCCTGGTCGAGCGGGCGACCCCGACGTACACGACGGTGGCCCGGGACACGACGTCGATCTCCGTGCTGGAGACGGACACCGAGATCCCGTGGGGCGACGGCCGCCTGTGCTACGGCTCCGTCGAGGTCACCAACCAAGTGGTCTCCTTCCTGCGCCGACGGGTCATCACCGGCGAAGTGCTGGGCGAGACGAAGCTCGACCTCCCTCCTCGTACGCTGCGCACCCGCGCGGTGTGGTGGACGGTCACCGAGGACCATCTGGACCGGGCCCGGATCAACCCGGAGATCCTCGGCGGTGCGCTGCACGCCGCCGAGCACGCCTCCATCGGCATGCTGCCGCTCTTCGCGACCTGCGACCGCTGGGACATCGGCGGTGTCTCGGTCCCGCTGCACCCCGACACGCTGCTGCCCACGGTCTTCGTCTACGACGGCCATCCGGGCGGCGCGGGCTTCGCGGAACGTGCCTTCCACACCGCCCGCGCCTGGCTCACCGCCACCCGTCAGGCCATCGCCTCCTGCGAGTGCGACGCCGGCTGCCCCTCCTGCATCCAGTCCCCCAAGTGCGGCAACGGCAACGATCCGCTGCACAAGCGAGGCGCGGTACGACTCCTCACGGTGCTGCTGGAGGGCGCACCGGCGGAGCCGGAGGAGGCGAAGGAGGAGGGCGCGGCCGGGGCGTCCGGGGCTGCTGGGACGTAGTCGGGGCCCGGCGCCGGAAGCGCTGGCTCCGCCGGGCCGGCAGGACCCGCCCGGGCCCTGATCTCCGCCGCGAACGGCCCCCGGCCCGACGCCACCGACACGTCCGACACCTCGCCGGTGATCACGCACCGTACGAGCCGCGTGCCCTGTGCCCGGGCCACCCGGTCCGCCCGGGCGCAGGCCGCCGCGGCGCCCTCCGTCCAGCGGTCCGCCGCCGCGAGCGCCGCCAGATCCGCGCCGCCGGCCGCCCGATGCCGGACCACGACGGCGTGTCCCAGGGCGAGGACGACACCGGACACCACACACAGCACGGCGATCGCACCGACGCTCCAGACGGTCGCCGACCCCCGGTCGGAACACCGCGTGCGCCGCCGGACACATGCCGTCCACCACTCCCGGAACCGGGCCCTCACGTCGCCGCCCCCACCGTCTCCTCCACCGCGGCGACGGCCTCCTCCCGCAGGCCGAAGGGCAGTCCGTGCAGGACCGGGGGCCTGGCCTCGACGACCACCCGGACCTGATCGGCCTCCCGGCTCACCGTGACTCTCGCGCCGGGCGGTGCCGCCGCGCGGGTCACCTCGACGACGGCGTCAGGGGCATCCTGCCGGGCCGCCGCGCGGGCGCCGGCGCGGGCCGCGTCCACGCACTGGATCTGCGCCGCCACCACCAGCAGGCCCCAGACCAGCGCCGTCACGAACATCACCAGCACGGGCAGCACCATGGCCGACTCCGCCGTCACGAACCCGCGGTCCGCGCGCCGTTCACATCCGGCCATCGAGTGCCTGCTGCACGATGTTCCGCAGCGCCGTGCTGACCGGTCCGCTGGTGACCACCTTGTAGAGCACGACGGAGAACGCCACCGCCGCCACGATGCCCATCGCGTATCCGAAGGGTGAAGACTTGTTGCATCGTACCTCTGACCTGCACCGACACGCATCAACTCCCGCACGTTGCCCGGCCGTTGAACACAGCAGAGGCCCCGTCCCACGCGCGGGGGTCGCACGGGACGGGGCCGGTATCGGGGTGCTCACCAGCGGATCGGCTCGGCGTCACCGCCTACGCATACGGGGCACGGGCGCTTGTAGGTCCAGCCGCATAGTGCACAGCCGGTGAAGCCGCAGCAGCCGTCACACCAGATGGCGCGGTGTCCAGCACAGCAGCCGCAGAGGTCGCCCCACTTCCAGAGCGACCAGGGTTCCTCTCCTCCGGTCCGTCCGGCGCGCGGCTTCGGGTGGTACGGCGCGGGGACCGAGGGCGTCACAGCGCGCCGTCTGCGGGCCGTACGCGGCCTCTGCGGGGCCGTCGTCATCCGTGCCCCTCGGGGTGCCGCGCCATGAGGACGTTGCAGTCCGTCACGGTCGTCTGATCATTGCCAGCGCGGGCACGATCACGGACGTTCGCCAGCTCCCGGCAACCGGCGCACCCTTCGACCGGTGCAGGCTCTAGCGGGGGTTCCTGGTAGGGCAGCTCTACCGGCTCTTGCGGGTACCGGATCGGCTCAGTCATGCCGCCACCTCCGCAGCGTCCATGCGGCGATTCCGTCGCAAGATGGCTTCACGCTCCGCTGCACTGGCCCGCTCCCATGCGATCAGGTACGGGCGGACTAGAGCGATCTCCTCGCCGGGCAGATGGGGCGGGTTAGCAGCGGCTACGCGGTACGCCGGAACACGGGGTGTGAAGCGGCGAACGGATGCCGGTGCGGGGGTTGCTCGGCGCTTTCCTCGTGCGGGCAGGAACAGCGCCAGGATTGCGAGCAGTAGGCTTCGCACAGCCGAGACCTCGTTTCTCGGTCAGGGTGCCTCACCGGGTCTTTAGCCGGACCGGTGAGGCACCTGTTTTGTATCGCGTCTTGTATTGCACCATTCGCGGATAGCGCGGCTACCGAGGTTAGTGCAGATGCGGCACTTTGCGCAGCAAGTGAGCATGACTCGCACGGATGTCGCACAGCCGCCATGGAGACGGGTAGCCGCAGCGCTCGAACAGCGGATAGCCGATGGCACGTACCCGCCGGGGTCACGCTTGCCGGGGGCCGTCCCGCTGTCCGTCGAGTTCGCCGTAGCGCCGTCCACCGTGGCCAAGGCTGTAGCCGAGTTGAAGCGGCGGGGACTGGTCACCGCGTCGCCGGGGTGGGGAACGTTCGTCGCGTGGGAGTCCGGCGACGACCGCGAATAGGCCATCGGCATATGCCAAAGCCCCGCGAGCCGGAATGGCAAGCGGGGCTTAAATATGCGTAATTCGGAATACTCATGCATTGCAGTCGGCTGCGGATAGCTGCGCCCGAATGCGCTGCGCTCGCTTCTGGCCGATGCCTAGTTCGCGCTGCAAACCTCGCCCGCGCGGTCAGCAGTATCCGCCATACTGGCTCGGCAGCAATCAGTGGGTTCGGGAGCACGTGGGGGCGGGAATGGGAATCTCCGATAAGAGCCGAAAGATCCTCTGGGTTCAGGGGGGCGGTATGTGTGCCATCTGCAAGGTTCAGGTGGTCACCCCCGGAACTGATTCCGACGACCCATCAATTTTCGGCGAAGAGGCTCACATCGTTGCACGCTCAAGTGGCGGCCCGAGGGCTGGCGGACTGCCTGAGGACAAGCTGAATCACCACTCCAACCTGATCTTGCTATGCAGCAAGGACCATAAGCGCGTAGATGATCAGCCCAATCACTACACCGTGGAACGACTGCGGGCCATCAAGTCAGAGCATGAGGTGTGGGTGCGTTCCATTACGGGCGCGCATACCAATCGCCCGCGCCTGGTCCCTGACCCGCTTCACCCTCAGCCAAAGGTTCTGAAGCTAATCCTGAATGGGAACACGCTATGGAACATGATTAAAGAAAGTGTCGCGCACGAGTACGCGATGCCGGGGGACTTGTCTGAGGACGATGAGGAACTGGTAGTTGACTTCCTGGATCTAGTCAAGGATCTGATGGACATATCCCAAGACCTTGTAAGTGTCCGGGAGAATCGTGACGCAGAAAAAATGATCTTCGCGCACATGAATCGCCTGATAGAGCGTGACCTCATCGTTGGTGCGTATGTCCGTCACTTGCTCTACCAGGACGGACACGAGAGCGGACCGATGCCCTGGCCGATGCTGCGAGTTGAGGTACAGCGGGCGAAAGACGCGGAACTCGCAGACGAAAACGGAACTCGGTACCCAGGCAAGGCTTAGCAGGTTAACAGCAGCGCAGACAGCCGCAAAGTCAGCCGCGCAGAGAATCGCAGGTCACGGCACCCGGCACCCACAGCCGGCGAAAAGGTAATGTTTCCAAACGGCAACGCGATAACCAGCCCTCAACCAGCGAGCTAGAAACGCAGAAGCCTTCTACCGGCCACTAATCAGGCAGCGGGTAGAGGGCTTCTGTCATGCGGACATCCGGCCGGTCACGGTTCGGCCATTCCGGGCGTCAAGCACGCCCACGGCACCGCGTAACGTTACGCGGTGGTCGGGGAGTCATCTCACGTTGCGTAAGCGCGAGAGGGCTCAACGGCTGTATACCCGTACAGGATCCGAGGAGCTAACGTACTACGGTCTGGAAAGGTCCGGAAAGGGGGTACCCCCCTGGTCCTTTAATCACGCAAAGTGACACCTCCAGGGGTTTTCCACGCTGAATCGCGCAACAGGAATTCGCGGATGATCCGCTGATTCGCTGTAATTCCTGGCCGGTCGGCGGGAGGTGCGGGCGGCCTAGGTGGTGAAACAAAAAATGCCCCCTGCTCGCCGGTGGACCAGACCGGGGAAAGCGGGGGGCGACACAGACTTGACCTATGGAGAACACGACGAACCGTTGTCGTCTCTACTCTCCAGAGAGGTTGCCTGTTAAGTCGCTGCCCCGTGTACAGCGGAGGGCCCGGGATGACGCTGATGACGCAAGTGACCCTTGAACGGACAGAGCTTCTCTATAGCTATTTGCTCTCTAGAAATACTCTTCGACATCCAGCGTCACTTGCGTCACGTGCGTCATTTCTCCAGGTCAACCGGGGTGCAGGACGATGACGCATGGGGGTGACGATGACGCATCATGCGTCACTGCCACCGCCCCTCGCTGTCATTACCGCCAAATTCCTCGCCGGTCAGCTTTCGAGTGACACGTCATGCGTCATCGTCACTCGCTTGCGTCATCTCGCTGGAATACGCCGGGGCCGTCCGGCTTGCTGTCGTCGGCCAGTCGCACGCCACGCAGGCCGCGCGCCTTGGCGGAACGGAATGGCACGAGGGAACCGTCACGTTCCTTGAGCGCCGTGGTGAGCGTCTTGGATGACTTGAACGGCGGAATACCGTTGTCCTCGGCCCATTCCTGGTAGGCGGTCCAAATGACGCTGGAGGACGTTTCCGCCGTTGGATCAGCCACCAGGACGCCGGGGAAGAAACCGGCCAGCGGGTCGGACTCCTCACGGTATTCCTTGGTAGCTGCCACGACGGAAGGCGTGTTGCCTAGGCCGTGCGCGTACCATTCCATTGCGCCCCGGACCGCCCACGCGAGGATTCCGGGGAATTCAGCACGCAGGGTGTCTTCTAGTCCGTAGTCGCGCTCGTGCGCCTCGAACTTACGCTCAAATGGCAGCAGCTTGACGCGCCGCCAAATGCCGTGGTCCTGGTCGCGGATATCCGGCCGGTAGTTCGTTGCTAGCAGGATGAGCGCCTGCGGCTTGAACGAATACGGGTCGCGATACTTTGGATTTACGTTGATTTCCTCGCCGCCGGTCGCGTTCTTGATTGCCGCGCTGTCGAGAATGGCACCCCGGTTGATCTCGCTTGCCAACGCAAGGCGTGCGCCCCGCAGTAGCTCAGCCTCGGCACCGCCACGCTTGGCACCGTTGCCGGTGAACATGTCGAATGGCACCGTTACGGCGTGCTCGCTGAAGAGGCAGCGGATCGTATTCAGGAATACCGACTTGCCGTTACTGCCCTCTCCGTAGAGGACTGCAAACACCTGCTCTCGCGTGTGGCCGGTGATTCCGTAGCCAACAAACCGCTGAACGTAAGCCGGTAGCTCCGGGTCGCCGGGGAAGACTTCCGAGAGGAACCGTAGCCAGCGCGGGCAAGTGGCGTTCGGGTCGTACTCGATTCCCACAGAGCGGGTAATCAGGTCTTCCGGACGCCCCTCGCTGAGCTTGCCGGTGCGCAGGTCGACAACGCCATTCGCGCATGCGAGTACGTCAGGGTTGGCGTCCCATTCCTGGCCGAATGCGAGGACGCCGGGCAGCGTGCGGAGCATTGCCACCACGGCGTCACGGCGAGCGCGGGAACCGAGCTGCCGATATTCGTGCGACGACATGCGGTCCCGCACCTTCATGCGGTATTCGCGGATGAATTCTTGTGCGGCCTGCTCAACGATCAGGCCGTTAGGGTGCCACTGCCATGCGTGGCCATCCTCGCGGAAGATTGCCCAACCGGTCGACCGGTCGAAGCGCACATTACCGCCCATGTGGTCGAACAGCGCGCGGGCTAGGTCGTCGTCGCTGTCTCCCTCGAAATCGTCGCCAATGGTGTTCGCGTTGTGCATGGCGACAATCGCGTTAACCATGTCGGGCGGAAGACTCTTGAAAACCTCGGGGTCGAAAGTCACTTGCTGCCCCCCGCAGGAATTAGCCGGTACGTGCCGCCGGGGCCGCTCTTGCAGTGCGCGCGCCGCCACCCATAGTCGGGCTGTTCTGCCTCTCCCGCGCCGTGCTCATGCAGCGCGCCACAGATAGGGCAGGAAATTACGAGAGTGCCGGAGCTGAACCGGGGATCGGTCGGCGGAATGTAGCGGGCCGGAACGTCTGTGATAGACGTCCCGCCGGGTAGTCGGTCCTTGTTGGTCATGGTCCTGTTCTCCATAGGGCAGGGGGAAATGTTCCCTCTGCTCAGTTGGTGGTCTTGGTCTTGCGCAGGTAGTAAGCGCGGTTACGGCAACGGCGGGAGCACCACTTAGGCCGCTCGCCGGTTCCGCAGTACGGCGGGACGGGGTTACCGCAGGTGCACTTGGAACGCATAAGCCCTCCTTTTAGACGCGTCTTAAATTGCTCCAGAAAAAAGACCACCCGTCGGAGTGGCCTTTTTCTGTCGCTCTGAGGTTGGGCGCATGTCCGTCGCCCTCATGATTCAGAGAGGGTGTGAGTAAAGAGCGGGCAGCGAATCACTCTGGATATCCGTCAGCCTCGCATAACGGTTTGATAACACCTCTCCAGCCGGCCGGACTGGTGGCTACGGAAAGTGATTGTTTGGCTACAGATATTTTTGACGCCCTGTGCGCCCGCCTACGGGCATGAAAAGGCCCCGGCTGACCCATCGGGCCAACCGGGGCTGTGACGCTTTCTGACAGGGCCTACAGGGCGTCAGAAGCAGTGTGCTCCGCCCACTCCGCAGCCTCAGCGAACCACTCGTCAGTCAGCTCGAACCGGGACCGGTGGTGCGGCTTCTTGGCGTCCAGCCGATTCACCATCAGCCGGGCCCCGGCCTCTTGCAGCATCTCCCGGCGCGCGGCCACGTCGGCGGCCTCCCACGTGTCGGCATAGGTGCGCCCCGTGCTGACGATCTCCCGGCGGGGTTCGGTCTTCTCGCGCGACTCCAGCTCGGCCAGCCGGGCATCAAGGGCGTCCGCCCGGCGCTGCCACGCGTCCCGCGCTGCCTTGCTCCGCTGGCGTCCCTCTTGCGCCTGGTGCTCTTCGTACTCGGCCAGCGTGGCGGCGATCTCGGGTGTCGGGTCGTAGCCGGGGATCTCGGTCACCTCGGTCACGTACAGGCCGCCCACAGCGTCAAGGAACGCATCGGTCACCCGCTTGTCTGCCCACTCCCGCCGGACGTTTACGGGCCGCTCGCAGCGATGCCCACGGGACGAGAATCCGCACTTGTAAGCCAGCTTCGGAGTGTCCAGGTAGGCCCGGCCCCCGCAGGACGCGCAGAAGATCACTCCGAGCAACAGCGCCGAACTGTCCTTGCGCTTCGGCATCTTGGTTTTACGGGAGTCCAGCAGCGCGCCGATGCGGTCGAACTCAGCGCGGGTGAGGATCGGCTCTGCCGTCGACATGATCGGCTCGCCGTTGGCGTCGCGGACGGGGTTGCCGTCGTGGACCTTCCAGCCGATCAGCGCGTAAGAGCGCATCATCCGGGCGAGCATGGCGGGCCGCCAGTCGAACCGCTCCCGCGTGACGCTCTTGCCCTTGGTCGCGCCGGTCTTCCCGCCGGTCTTCCGCCCCTTGATCTTGGCCCACCGGTCGCGCGGGCTCGGCACGCCCTCTTCGTTCAGGTCGGCGGCTATGGCGCTGATCGTCTTTCCGGCGAGCAGATCCCGGATGATGCGCTCAATCACCCGCACGGCGTCGGGGTCCTGAACCAGCGTGTGCCCGCCGCCGGGCAGTTCCTTCGGGATGTAGCCATACGGCGGACGACCACCCCGCCAGCGAAGCTGCATGTTCCGCATGGCGGCCTGTGCGCCGTTCACTCGCTCCCGGATGGACCACGCTTCCATCTCCGCCGCGAAAGCGAACTGGTTGAGCATCATCGTGGTCATGGGGTTCATCGGGTCGCGGAAGTCGAAGCTCTGGACCCCGCCGCCGACACCGTGAGCGAAGACGATCATCTTGCGGTGCGCGGTCGCCCACTTGGCCAGCTCGTGCATGTCGCCCTGCGAGCGAATCGCCCGGTCGAACCGCCACCAGATGATGACGTCGTACTCGTCGGCCCGGTCGTTCAGCCACTTGCCCAGCTCGGGACGCTCCCACGGGGTCGTCTTACTGGCGGACACGTCCAGGTCTTCCGCCTCACCAATGATCTCGGCACCGATGTGCGCGGCGGCTTGCTCGTTGGCTTCCCGCTGGCGTGCCGGGGAGGTGGTTTCGTCGGTCAGCACCGACAGGCGGATTGCCGACAGGGCGCGGAGCTGAGGGCGGAAGGTCGCAGGAATCACGACCTTCGGAGAGGGTGTCTGTGAAGTGCTGTTGACCTGCGGGTTTGCTGCCACGGGTGCCGCTCCCAGGGGAGATAAGTTGGCACCCTTCGGTTACTCCGAAGTCACCATTCCGGCGTCCCTCCGTGCCGTACGCACCTTGCACACCAGGGCACGCAGTCGTGCCCGCACCGCCTGATACATCTCAACCCCCGTGAGGAGAAATCGCGTTGATCTCGTAGTTCCCGTCTCTTCCACCGGTCGTCTTCCGTCAGGCGCCACCTCCTCCCAGCGCCTCGCCCGCCAGCCCGATCACCACGGGCAGCACGCCGACCGCGATGAACGCGGGCAGGAAACACAGCCCCACCGGCGCGCTGACCATGACGGCCGCCCGCCGGGCCCGTGCCGTCGCCGCGCGTGTCCACTCCGCGCGGGCCTCGGCGGCGAGCCGGGCCACGGGAGCGGCCAGGGGAAGTCCGGACTCATCGGCCCGCTCCAGCAGCCGGGCCAGGGGCCGGGCGCCCGGTAACGACGCCAGCCGGCGCCACGCCGCGGCCGGTTCACCGCCGAGCCGCACCTCCGCCGCGCCCCGCGCCAGCGCCTCCCCGACCGGCCCGCCCAAGGTCTCCCCGACGGCCTGCGCGGCGAGTACCGGGCCGGCGCCCGCCGCGATGCAGGCGGACAGCAGATCGGCGGCGAGCGGCAGTTGATGTTCCGCCCCGACGGTGCCGGGCTCCCGCGTGTGCGGAGCGGCCGCCGTCCGCCGCAGGCGCCACCGCCACAGTCCGGCCGCGACGGCCGGTCCCACCACCGCTCCGACGGGACCGCCCACCAGCACCCAACCGGCACCGGCCACACCCACATACGGCAGCCAGTTCCGCGCGGCGCGCAGCAGCGTGAGGTGCGGGGCAGTCGCCGCCCGCTCCAGGGACAGCACCCCGGCCAGTCGCCGCCGTCCTCTCCGCTCGCGCCGCGTGCGGCCCCACCACCCCGCCAGCCAGGCGAGCGCGCACACCGCTCCCACCACTGCCCCCAGCCTGTGGACGAGGTCCCCGCTCATGCCGCCACCTCCTCGGCGCCCCGCATGATCCGCAGTGCCCACCACAGCCCCAGGCCCTCCAGCACCCCGCCGACCGCCAGACAGGCCAGTCCCGACGGTGTGTGCAGCAGGACGCGCAGCGGGTCGGCGCCGAGAGCCGCACCGAGCGCCAGGCCCACGACCGGGAGCCCGGCGAGCAGCACCGCCGTGGCGCGGGCGCCGGCCAACTGGGCACGCAGATCGGCCCGCTGGTCCCGTTCGGCACGCAGCGCCGCTTCCAGCCGGTCGAGCCCGGCCGCGAGCCCGGCTCCCTGGTCCACCGCCACCCGCCAGCACGCGGCGAGTCCCCGCAGCCCTTCGGCACCCGGCTGCCGTGCCGCCTCCGCGAGCGCCTCCGGGACGTCCCCACCGAAGCGCGCCGCCGCCAGCACCGTCGCCTGCAGGTCACCGAGCCCGCCGGAGTCCCGCGCGGCCGGCAGCAGCGCCTCACCCGGTTGCCGCCCGGCGCGCACTTCTCCGGCGAGCGCCCCGCACAACGCGATCACCGCGTCGCCACGGTCCTCCCGCGCCCGGCGTTCCCCGGCGGCCCGCCGCACCCGCCTCAGCAGAAGCACCCCGGCCGCCCCCGCGACGACCGGCAGCGGCGACGCGCCCAGCACCGCCGACACCAGGCCGGCGGCCAACGACCACCACTCGGCCCGCAGCCGCCCGCGCGCCCGTCCCCACGTCCGGATCATCCGGGGCCACCCCGGCGGTCCGCCGCCCACCTCGTCTCCGCCGGCCAGCAGCAGTCGCGCCCGCCCGGCCCCGGCACGCCCGCCGCCCAGCAGCCAGGCCGCGGTCCCCAGGCACGCCACGGCCGCACCCGTCGACACCTCGGTCGTCCCGTTCATCCCCCGGTCCTCTCACCTGGTCCGCCGACGTCCCCGGTCCTCTCACCCGGCCCGCCGACGTCCCCGGTCCTCTCGCCCGGTCCGCCGACGTCCCCGGTCCTCTCGCCCGGTCCGCCGACGTTCCCGTTCCGGAGCAGCTCCCGCAGGCGCTGCCATCCCCGCTCCCGGGTGAAGGCCTGCGGGCCCCACCGCAGCGCCGGCACCGTCCGCACCAACCCCGACCGGTCCTGTTCCAGCACGTGCACCTCCGCGATCCGCCGCCGCCCGCTCCGGTCGCGTACGAGGTGCAGCACCACCGAGAGGGCGGCCACCACCTGACTGTGCAGGGCGAGCCGGTCGAGTCCGGCGGCCGTGCCGAGCGCCTCCAACCGGGCCGGTACATCGGTGGCGGCGTTGGCATGGACCGTTCCCGAGCCGTCGTGGCCCGTGTTGAGGGCGGCCAGCAGATGGATCACCTCCGGGCCGCGCACCTCGCCGACGACCAGCCGGTCCGGCCGCATCCGCAGCGCCTGCCGCACCAGGTCCTCGAGGGTGACGAGGCCCGCGCCCTCCTGGTTGGCGGGTCTGGTCTCCAAGCGCACGACGTGGGGATGATCGGGCCGCAGTTCCGCCGAGTCCTCGGCCAGGACGATGCGCTCGTCCGGCCCGACCAGCCCCAGCAACGCGCTCAGCAAGGTCGTCTTGCCGCTGCCGGTCCCCCCGCTGACGAGGAACGACAGCCGTGCGTCCAGCAGTGCCCGCAGCACGCGGTCCCCGCCCGGCGGGACCGTCCCGGCCGCCACGAGCTCGTCGAGGGTGAAGGCACGCGGTCGTACGACCCGTAGCGACAGGCAGGTGCAGCCGACGGCCACCGGGGGCAGCACCGCGTGCAGCCTGGTCCCGTCGGGCAGCCGCGCGTCGACCCAGGGCCGGGCGTCGTCCAGGCGCCGGCCGGCCACGGCGGCGAGCCGTTGGGCGAGGCGCCGGACGGCCGTCTCGTCGGGGAAGGCCACCTCCGTCAGTTCCAGCCCTCCGCCCCGGTCCACCCAGACCCGGTCCGGCGCCGACACCAGCACGTCGGTCACCGACGGCTCGGACAGGAGCCGCTCCAGCGGCCCACTGCCGACCAGTTCGGACCGCAACTGCTCGGCCGCCCCGAGCACTTCGGCGTCACCGAGCACCCGCCCCTGGTCCCGCAGCGCCTGCGCCACCCGCGCGGGCGTCGGCTCGGCCCCGCTCTCCGCCAGCCACCGCCGCACCCCGTCGAGCAGGCCGGGAGGCATGACCGCCGCGCTCATCACCGGCCTCCTCATGCCGCCCTCGCCTCCACCAGCGCCCGCTCCCAGAACTCCTTGCAGAAACGGGCCAGCGGGCCCCGGCCCGAGGCCCCGGGCGGTCGGCCCGCCTCGTACGGGCGTCGCAGGGCGGGCTCGACGGGCACGTCTCCGGCGAGGGGCAGCCCGAGCAGCCGGGCCACCTCCCGGTCGTTCAGTCCCGGCGCGTACGGCCCGCGCACCGCCACCCGCAGGTCACGCAGGACCATGCCCACGGCGGAGGCGACGCGGCCCGCCGCCGCGACGGCGCGCAGTTCCGCGGGGACCACGAGGAGCCCGAGGTCGAGCTGGGCGAGAACCTCGGCGACACCGTCGTCGACGCGGCGCGGCAGGTCGACCACGACGGTGCCGCCCCCGCGCCGCGCCGCGGCGAGCACCGCGCGCACGGCCCTGGGCGGTACGGCGAGACAGTCGCCGCGGTCCCAGCTGAGCACCCGCAGCGAGTGCAGTTCCGGCAGTGACTCCTCCAGGGCGCCGCCGCCGACCCGGCCGTGTGACGCGGCGAACGCCGGCCAGCGCAGCCCTTCGGCCGTCTCGCCCCCGAGGGCCACGTCGAGTCCGCCGCCCAGCGGATCGGCGTCCACGAGAAGGGTGCGCAGTCCCTCCCGCGCGGAGGTGACGGCGAGCGCGCACGCGAGCGTGGACGCTCCGGCGCCGCCCCTGCCGCCGATGACGCCGACGGTCAGGGCGGGCCGGCCGACACCTTCGGCCACGTCGGCGATGCGGTCGACCAGCCACTGCTCGCCGTCGGGCAGCATCAGGACGTGGTCGGCGCCGATCTCGACGGCCCGCCGCCAGACCCCGGGATCGTCCTGGTCGCGGCCGACCAGCACCACTCCCGGCCGGCGTGCCGCCCCGCGCACCCGTCGCGCGGCGTCGTCCCCGACCAGGACGAGTGGTGCGGCCTCCCAGCTGCCCCTCGGTTCCGGCACCGTGTGATGGACCTCCGGTGTGGCGCCGGCCGCCGCGCACAGGCGCAGCAGGTCGTCGAGGAGCCCGGCGTCCTCGGTGACGATCAGCGGTGCGCCCGGCCTGCCTCCTCCGGTGGCCGGCGGCGGATCGTGGGTGATGGTTCCGGACATGTTCGTCCCCCTTTGCTGCATCTCTCGCGCAGCCCCTGCGGCCTCGCGATTCCCAGATGTGCGAAGAGCCGGCAAGCGGTTCTCCTTTGAACGGCCGGCGGAAACCGGCCGTGCGCGCCCCGACAAACGGAACCGGGTGTGAACTCACGGCGAACGGGCGCGTCGGAATCACGATGCAGCGATCCGGAAAATCATGTGGATCTTGGTCGATAACTGTGGACGAGTCGGCGCCTGTGAATATCGCGGTCACCCATACCGGTGAGTCCCGCGCACCCCCTGTGCGACTCCCGCAGAGCAGTCCGACAACTACCGCGGGTAACTATTCATGCCCATGACACAAGAGGACACACCCGGCACCGACGAGGCGTACCAACCGCGAGAAGAGGGAAGAAAACCCACCCGGACATGCGACGACCCCCGCCGGGGGGGAGAGCGGGGGTCGTCCCCACGGCCGACTCGGGGGGGGGAGGAGTCGGACCGGGTTAGCACGGTCGCGAACGATCCGTGACTTCCATGGTGTACCCGAGAGCCCTCTCAGGCAAACCCACACGCCCCACCTTACGCCGAATGGGCTGCGCCTATGCTCAAGGACGTGGAAAACCACTCGATGCCCCGCACAGCCGCCTTCTTTGACCTGGACAAGACGGTCATTGCGAAGTCGAGCACGCTCACGTTCAGCAAGTCGTTCTATCAAGGCGGCCTGATCAACCGCAGGGCTGTCCTGCGCACCGCGTACTCCCAGTTCGTGTTCCTGGCCGGCGGCGCCGATCACGAGCAGATGGAGCGGATGCGCAAGTACCTGTCCGCGCTGTGCCGCGGCTGGAACGTCCAGCAGGTCAAGGAGATCGTCGCCGAGACGCTGCACGACCTGATCGACCCGATCATCTACGACGAGGCCGCCACCCTGATCGAGCAGCACCACACCGCGGGACGCGACGTCGTGATCGTGTCCACGTCGGGCGCCGAGGTCGTCGAGCCGATCGGCGAACTGCTC
The DNA here is from genome assembly GCF_040646935.1 of Streptomyces sp. NPDC044984. Taxonomy (NCBI): domain Bacteria; kingdom Bacillati; phylum Actinomycetota; class Actinomycetes; order Kitasatosporales; family Streptomycetaceae; genus Streptomyces; species Streptomyces sp. NPDC044984. Next base: position 157,105 of record NZ_JBEZBE010000007.1, on the reverse strand, counting down.
GGCGCGGACCGCGTGGTGGCCACCCGCATGGTCGTCGGCGACGACGGGTGCTTCACCGGCGAGGTCGAGTACTACGCGTACGGCCCGACCAAGGCCGAGGCGGTCAGGGAGCTGGCCGAGTCGGAGGGCTACGACCTGGCCCGCTGCTACGCCTACAGCGACTCGGTGACCGATGTGCCGATGCTGGAGTCCGTGGGCCACCCGCACGCCGTGAACCCGGACCGCGCGCTGCGCCGGGAGGCTCTCGCGCGGGAGTGGCCGATCCTCGACTTCCACCGGCCGGTACGGCTCAAACAGCGCTTCCCCGCGTTCTCCGTGCCGCCGCGCCCCGCCCTGGTCGCGGCGGCCGCCATAGGTGCCGCGGCGGCCACCGCGGGCCTCGTCTGGTACGCGAGCCGGCGCCGCACGACGCCGGCCTGACCGCCTCTCCCGCGAGCCGCCTCACCGATCGCCGGCCACGAACGCCCTGCCGGTGCCCGTTCGAGACGGGTTTGACACTAAAAGCAAAGAAGCAGGACGAGGGCTTCCGCTTGCTTCGAACCCGGAGTACAAAGGACTTGACGGCCCGCGAGACCGAGGACATCCGCGAGGATCACCTTCACCAACGCATTCATGGCCCCACGGACCGCGCATGGACACCGGGAACCCACGCGACGTCGACCCGTCGATTACGGGCCAGCCGCACCAGGTGACGGGCGAAGTCCCCGACCTGATGGGCACATATCGAGGACGCTTGGTAACGCGGTGGACATGCCAGCGGCGGTACGAGTACTCGTACCGCCGCATCTCTGTCCGGTTTCCGCCCGGCCCCTCTTACGCGGCCCCGCGCTGGAGCGCCTCGCACACGGCCGTCGACTCGCGCGCCCCCAGCTCGATCGCGCGCCCGCAGTGGGCGATCCAGGCCGCCACACCCTCGGGGGTACCGGAGACATAACCTTCCAGCGCCTCGATGTAGGCCTCCCGGCCCAGCTCGGCGTGCCCGACCTCGGCCGGGCAGACCGACTTGGGGTCGAGACCGCTGCCGACCAGGACGATGCGTTCGGCCGCACGCGCGACCAGGCCGTTGTGGGAGGTGAAGGGGCGCAGCGCGAGGAGTTCGCCGTGCACGACGGCGGCCGTCACCAGCGCCGGGGCGGAACCGCCCGCGATGATCAGCCCGGACAGCCCGTCCAGCCGGCCGTGCGCCTCCGCCGCGCTCGGCAGAGCGAGCCCGATCAGCGGCTCGTCGACCGGTTCGCCCTCCTGGCGGGGTCGCCCGACCCGCTCGGCCTTGTCGGCCGCCGCGACCAGGTGCAACCGGGCCAGGACCCGCAGAGGCGACTGCCGCCAGATGGACAGCAACTGCCCCGCCTCGGCGGTCAGCCGCAGCGCCGCGCCCATCGCGCGGGCGTCGGCGTCACCACTGAAGTCGCTGCGCCGGCGCACCTCCTCCAGGGCCCAGTCGGCGCCGGACAGCGCCGCCGAGCCGCGGGCGCCGCGCAGCGCCGCCTCGGAGGTGATCTCGTTGCTGCGCCGCCGCATGACCCGGTGCCCGTAGACCCGGTCCACGGCCTTGCGCACGGACTCCACGGAGTCGGCCACTCCGGGCAGGGAGCCCAGGGCGGCGAGCGGATCGGCGGTCGCGCCTGTCGTACTCATGAGTACGACACTACGCACCCCCGGCGCCCACCCCACGAAGGAGTGGTCTTCTTCACGTCCGGCCGCGACGCACAGCCACCTCTCCATTACCCTTGGTGAACATGAAAATTGCTTTCGTGGGAAAGGGCGGCAGCGGAAAGACGACCCTGTCCTCCCTGTTCGTCCGTCATCTCGCGGCCGTCGGCGCCCCGGTCGTCGCGGTGGACGCCGACATCAACCAGCACCTCGGGACCGCGCTGGGCCTGGACGAGGCGGAGGCGGCCGCACTGCCCGCGATGGGCGAGCACCTGCCGCTGATCAAGGACTACCTGCGCGGCACCAATCCGCGCATCGCGTCCGCCGAGACGATGATCAAGACCACTCCGCCCGGTGAGGGCTCCCGGCTGCTGCGGGTGTGCGAGGACAATCCGGTCTACGACGCCTGTGCTCGGCCGGTGGAACTCGACGGCGGAGCCGTCCGTTTGATGGTCACCGGCCCCTTCACCGACGCCGACCTGGGGGTCGCCTGCTACCACTCCAAGACCGGAGCGGTGGAGCTGTGCCTGAACCACCTGGTGGACGGCCCCGGCGAGTACGTCGTGGTCGACATGACGGCCGGCTCGGACTCCTTCGCCTCCGGCATGTTCACCCGCTTCGACATCACGTTCCTCGTGGCCGAGCCGACCCGGAAGGGGGTCTCCGTCTACCGCCAGTACAAGGAGTACGCCCGCGACTTCGGCGTCACCCTGAAGGTCGTCGGCAACAAGGTGCAGGGCTCGGACGACCTCGACTTCCTCCGCGCGGAGACCGGGGAGGACCTGCTGGTGACGGTGGGGCACTCGGACTGGGTCCGGGCCATGGAGAAGGGCCGGCCACCCCGGTTCGGCCTCCTGGAGGAGCCCAACCGGCACGCGCTGCGCCTGCTGCACTCGGCCGCCGACGCGACGTACGGGTCGCGCGACCGCGAGCGTTACACCCGCCAGATGGCGCACTTCCATCTGAAGAACGCCCGGTCGTGGGGCGACGAGCGCACCGGGACCGACCTGGCGGCCCAGATCGACCCCGGTTTCGTGCTCGGCGAGGACGTCACGGCGTCCGCCTGACGCTCACCGCTTCTGGGCCGGGGCTCCGGGCACCCCCTTGGGGGCCGGTGCGGAACCGCCGGACAGGAAGGACTCCCAGCCCTTCTCCGGGGCCTCGCCGACGTCCAGCGTGCGCAGTTTCGCCAGGGTCTCCGGGTCCTGGGCGTCCAGCCAGTCCACCAGCTGCCGGAAGGAGACGCAGCGCACGTCGGACTTGGTGCACACCTCCTCGATGACCTCCTCGACGGCCCGCATGTAGGTGCCGCCGTTCCAGGACTCGAAGTGGTTGCCGATGATCAGGGGCGCCCTGTTGCCCTTGTAGGCCCGCTCGAAGCCCTGGAGGAGGCCGTCCCGCATCTGGTCGCCCCACATCTCGCGCTTGGCGGGGTCGCCCTGGGGGGTGCCGGACTGGTTGACCATGAAGTTGTAGTCCATGGTGAGCTGCTCGAAGGAGTGTCCGGGGAAGGGTACGAGCTGCATCGACAGGTCCCACAGGCCCTGCTTCTTCTTCGGCCACACCTGGTTGTTGACCCCGCTGGTGTCGTAGCGGAAGCCCAGGTCGCGGGCGGCCTTCATGAAGTTCTCCTGCCCCTCCAGGCAGGGGGTGCGGGCGCCGATCAGCTCCTTGTCGTAGTCGAAGGGCAGCGGGGCCGAGTTCTTCATGCCGGCGTTGGTCTTCCAGGTCTTCACGAAGCGCTTGGCCTGGGCGATCTCGTCCTTCCAGTCCGCCACCGACCATTCGCCGACCCCACCGCCGCTGCCGCAGAAGTGCCCGTTGAAGTGGGTGCCGATCTCGTTGCCCTCGAGCCAGGCGAGGCGCAGCTGCTTCACCGTGTCGGCGATGCCCTCCTGGTCGTTGAAGCCGATGTCGGAGCGGCCCGGGAGGTGCCGCGGCGGGCGGTACAGATCGCGTTTCTCCTCCGGCAGCAGATACACGCCGCTCAGGAAGTACGTCATGGTCGCGTCGTTCTCCTTGGCGACCTTGCGGAAACGCGAGAAGAGCTTCTGGCCGTCCTCACCCGCACCGTCCCAGGAGAAGACCACGAACTGCGGGGGCTTCTCACCGCGCTTCAGCCGCTCGGGCCGGGGCAGGTGAGGCTGCGCGCCGGTGTACGCGGTGGAGCCGTCGCCGATCAGCCGGACGACGTTCTTCGGTGCCGGAGCCGGCTTGGCCTTCTCCCGGTCATGGGCCTGCTCGCCGCTGCTGTCGGTGCCGGTCCCGCAGCCGGCGAGCGAGGCGGCGCAGACCGCGACGATCACGGTGCCCGTGGCGATTCTGTGGGTGGCGGCCATCCGCCCACCTTCTTCCTTCTCTCGGGCCGAGCTCGATGAGGGCTTTGCCTGGTGCCGTGCCGGCCCACGCCGGCAGCGCCGTCAAGGTCACACGGAAGAGAGAAGGAATTAATACGACAAGCCGATGAAATAGCCACATCACTCGCTTGAGTGATTGATTCATCCATTTGCCCGGAAAGTCTATGCCAGTCCTTTACTCTCAATTACGATCCGTTTACGGATTGTTGATATCCGGGAGAGGAGAGACCGTGTCAGCCTGCGTTCCCGCCCGCGCTGCCGACTCGGATCGGACCGAGCGCGCCCACCCGCCCCACAGCCCGCCACCGGCGGGCCCTCCACGCCCGCGTATCGCGGGAGCCGACCTGTCGGCCTCGGTCGCGGTCTTCCTGATCGCCCTTCCGCTGTCCCTCGGCATCGCCCTCGCCACCGGCGCGCCGCTCCAGGCCGGCCTGGTCGCCGCCGCCGTGGGCGGAATCGTCGTCGGGCGGATCGGCGGCTCCCCGCTCCAGGTGAGCGGTCCCGCCGCCGGACTCACCGTCGTCACCGCCGACCTCATCCAGCACTACGGCTGGCGGACGACCTGCGCCATCACCGTCCTCGCCGGACTCGCCCAGCTCGGCCTCGGCTGCCTGCGCGTGGCGCGCGGCGCGCTCGCCGTGAGCCCCGCGATCGTGCACGGCATGCTCGCCGGCATCGGTGTCACCATCGCCGTCGCCCAACTGCACATCGTCCTCGGCGGCACTCCGCAGAGCTCCGTCCCCGACAACCTGCTCGCTCTTCCCGCGCAGTTGGCGAACCTGCATCCCGCGGCCCTGTCGGTGAGCCTGCTGACCCTGGCCCTGCTGCTGCTCTGGCCCCGGCTCCCGGGCCGCGCCGGACGCGTTCTCCGCGCGGTTCCGGCAGCGCTCGTCGCCGTCGCCGGAGCCACCGCGGTCGCCGCCACGGCCGGCCTCGTCCTGCCCAAGGTGGATCTGCCCTCCTGGCACAACCACGCCCTGGCCGGGCTGCCCGAAGGGCCCGTGCTCGGCCTCGCCGCCGCCGTGCTCACCACGACGCTGGTGTGCAGCGTGCAGTCGCTGCTCGGCGCCGTGGCCGTGGACAAGCTGGTCTCCAGCCGCCCAGGGCCCGGCCATGTAGGGCGCTCCGACCTGGACCGCGAACTGCTCGGCCAGGGCGCGGCCAACATCGTCTCCGGCTCACTCGGCGGACTCCCGGTGGCCGGGGTGGCGGTCCGCAGTTCCGCGAACGTCAAAGCGGGTGCCGTGAGCCGGAACTCCACGATGCTGCACGGCGTTCTCGTAGTGATCGCCGCGCTGCTGATGGTCCCGCTCCTGGAGCTCATCCCGCTCGCCTCGCTCGCCGCCCTGGTGATGGCCGTCGGCATCCAGATGGTGTCCCTGAACCACATCCGCACGGTGACCCGCCACCGCGAAGTCCTGGTCTACGCCGCGACCACCCTCGGCGTCGTCTCCTTCGGTGTCCTGGAGGGCGTGGCACTGGGCATCGCCGTCGCCGTCGGCGTGGCCCTGCACCGGCTCACCCGCACCCGGATCACGCACGAGGAGCAGGAAGGAGTCCACCACGTACACGTACGAGGACAGTTGACGTTCCTCGCGGTGCCCCGGCTCAGCCGGGCCCTGCACCTCGTGCCCCAAGGAGCCGACGTGGTCGTGGCGTTGGACGGCTCCTTCATGGACCACGCGGCGTACGAGACACTGCAGGACTGGCAGAGCACGCACACCGCGCGGGGCGGCACCGTCGAGATCACCGGCCGCCGCGCCGGGGTCCGGATCGCCGAACCCGCGGCCCTCACCTCCGGGCACCCGCCCGACGGGAGCGAGGAGGCCGACGCGTCCGACACCGGCTGCCGCTGCCGGCCCTGGACGGCCTGGCGCAACCACCAGTGCGAACGCCCGCACCCCCTGCCGGGCGGCGACCCACTGCCGGGCGGCACCGACGGAACGAAGGGAGCGGACGGAACGGAGGTGACGGACGGAGCCGCCGAAGGGGAACCGGAGCCGGCCGAAACCGGCGGCCACGCACTGGTGCGCGGCATCAGCGCGTTCCAGCGCAACACCGCCCCCCTGGTGCGGGGTGAGCTGGCCCGGCTGGCGCGCGAGGGACAGCGGCCCGCACATCTGTTCCTGACCTGTGCCGACTCCCGGGTGGTCACCTCGATGATCACGGCAAGTGGTCCGGGAGATCTGTTCGTGGTGCGCAATATCGGCAACCTCGTGCCACCGCCGGGCGCGGAGAGCGGCGACGACTCGGTGGCGGCCGCCATCGAGTACGCCGTGGAGGTGCTGGCGGTCCGGTCGATCACGGTGTGCGGACACTCGGGGTGCAGTGCGATGCAGGCGCTGCTCGACACCGAGCCGGACGGCGCCCGCACCCCGCTGAGACGCTGGCTGCGACACGGCCGGCCGAGCCTGCAGCGCATGGGCGACGACAGCGGGTCCCCGTCGCGGCTGGCCGGGCGGGCACCCGCCGACGCGGTCGAGCAGCTCTGCCTGACGAACGTGGTGCAGCAGCTGGAGCATCTGCGCGCCCATGAACCGGTGGCCCGGGCCATGAAGGACGGGACTCTGGAGCTGCACGGCATGTACTTCCACGTGGGTGAGGCCCAGGCGTATCTCCTCACCGAGCGGGACGAGGAGAAGGTGTTCGGCCGGGTACGGTCCGCGGACCTGACGATGTGAGGGGGCCCGTCCGGGTGTGAGAGGCGTTACACACCTTGAACCGGCTTGCTCCGGGCCCCGTGGGGAGGGGTGGCGCGCCTCGCACCACCCCACCCGACAGGTCTAAACCAATTTTCCGTCGGCCCTTGTCAGCGCACCCCCGGGTCTGATGAGCTGTGGCCTGGGACACAACGGACACCCTGGGAAAGGCAGATGCCGTGAGCAATGAAAGCCTGGCCAACCTTCTGAAGGAGGAGCGTCGCTTCTCGCCCCCCGCCGACCTGGCCGCGAACGCCAACGTCACGGCGGAGGCGTATGAACAGGCCAAGGCTGACAGGCTCGGCTTCTGGGCCGAGCAGGCCCGCCGGCTGACCTGGGCCAAGGAGCCCACCGAGACCCTGGACTGGTCGAACCCGCCGTTCGCCAAGTGGTTCCAGGACGGCGAGCTCAACGTCGCCTACAACTGCGTGGACCGGCATGTGGAGGCCGGGCACGGCGACCGGGTGGCCATCCACTTCGAGGGCGAACCGGGCGACAGCCGCGCCATCACCTACGCCCAGCTCAAGGACGAGGTCTCCAAGGCCGCCAACGCCCTGCTGGAGCTGGGCGTCCAGGCGGGCGACCGGGTCGCCGTCTACATGCCGATGATCCCGGAGACCGCCATCGCGATGCTGGCCTGCGCCCGCATCGGTGCCGCGCACTCCGTCGTCTTCGGCGGCTTCTCGGCGGACGCGCTCGCCACCCGTATCCAGGACGCCGACGCGCGTGTCGTCATCACAGCCGACGGCGGCTACCGGCGCGGCAAGCCCTCCGCGCTCAAGCCGGCCGTGGACGAGGCGGTCGCCAAGGCCGGCACCGTCGAGCACGTCCTCGTCGTCCGCCGCACCGGCCAGGACGTGGCCTGGACCGAGGGCCGGGACGTGTGGTGGCACGAGGTGGTGGAGCGGCAGAGCGCCGAGCACACCCCTCAGGCGTTCGGGGCCGAGCACCCGCTGTTCATCCTCTACACCTCGGGGACGACAGGCAAGCCGAAGGGCATCCTGCACACCTCCGGCGGCTACCTGACCCAGACCGCGTACACGCACTGGTCCGTCTTCGACCTCAAGCCGGAGACCGACGTGTACTGGTGCACGGCCGACGTCGGCTGGGTCACCGGGCACTCGTACATCGTCTACGGCCCGCTCGCCAACGGCGCCACCCAGGTCATGTACGAGGGCACCCCGGACACCCCGCACCAGGGCCGCTTCTGGGAGATCGTGCAGAAGTACGGCGTGACGATCCTCTACACGGCTCCCACCGCGATCCGCACGTTCATGAAGTGGGGCGACGACATCCCCGCCAAGTTCGACCTCAGCAGCCTGCGGGTGCTGGGCTCGGTGGGCGAGCCGATCAACCCCGAGGCGTGGATCTGGTACCGCAAGAACATCGGCGCGGACCGCACCCCGGTGGTGGACACCTGGTGGCAGACCGAGACCGGCGGCATCATGATCTCGCCGCTGCCGGGCGTGACCGACGCCAAGCCCGGCTCCGCCCAGACCCCGCTGCCCGGCATCGCCGCGACCGTCGTCGACGACGAGGCGAACGAGGTACCGAACGGCGGCGGTGGCTACCTGGTCCTGACCGAGCCGTGGCCGTCGATGCTGCGCACCATCTGGGGCGACGACCAGCGGTTCATCGACACCTACTGGTCGCGGTTCGAGGGCAAGTACTTCGCCGGCGACGGCGCCAAGAAGGACGACGACGGCGACATCTGGCTGCTCGGCCGGGTCGACGACGTGATGCTGGTGTCCGGGCACAACATCTCCACCACCGAGGTCGAATCCGCGCTCGTCTCGCACCCGTCGGTCGCCGAGGCGGCCGTGGTCGGCGCGGCGGACGAGACGACCGGCCAGGCGATCGTCGCCTTCGTGATCCTGCGCGGCACGGCGGCGGAGAGCGAGGACCTCGTCGGCGAGCTCCGCAACCACGTGGGCGCCACGCTCGGCCCGATCGCCAAGCCCAAGCGGATCCTGCCGGTGGCCGAGCTGCCGAAGACCCGTTCCGGCAAGATCATGCGCCGCCTGCTGCGGGACGTCGCGGAGAACCGCCAGCTCGGAGACGTCACCACGCTGACCGACAGCACGGTCATGGATCTCATCCAGGCCAAGCTGCCCCAGGCGCCCGGCGAGGACTGAGCGACACCGGCCGGACCCAGCCGGACGTCGGCACCCGGCGCACTCCTGCGCCGGGTGCCGACGCGCGCCGCCGCGTACTCCGGGTGCACCCCAGGAGCACGTTAGCTAAACTAAGCAAAAAGCTGTCTCATGGGGCGCCGGGAAGTCTGGTCGGCACACGATTCGTGCTGCCCGCCGACCAGAGGAACTCCCCGTGACCGCGCCCCGCACCCCCAGCCCCCGCAAGGCATTCGGACGCCTCTCCCTGCCCGAGCGGTCATATGTCGCGGACGCGCTGCGCACCGAGACCGTCGGCGGCATCCTGCTCCTCCTCGCCGCCGTCACCGCGCTGATCTGGGCGAACGTACCCGGCCTGCACGACAGCTACGAGAGCGTCAGCCACTTCCACCTCGGTCCCGAGGCCCTCGGGCTCGACCTGTCCGTGGCGCACTGGGCCGCCGACGGGCTGCTCGCGGTCTTCTTCTTCGTCGCGGGGATCGAGCTCAAGCGCGAGCTCGTCGCCGGTGATCTGCGCGACCCCAAGGCAGCCGCGCTCCCCGTCGCCGCCGCGCTGTGCGGCATGGCCGTACCCGCGCTGGTCTACACGCTTACCAGCGGTGCGGGCGGCGGTTCCCTGGCCGGCTGGGCCGTGCCCACCGCCACCGACATCGCCTTCGCGCTCGCCGTGCTCGCCGTCATCGGCACCTCCCTGCCGAGTGCGCTGCGGGCCTTCCTGCTCACCCTCGCCGTCGTCGACGACCTGTTCGCGATCCTGATCATCGCGGTCTTCTTCACCGACGACCTGAACTTCGCGGCGCTCGGCGGCGCCGTCGCCGGCCTGGCCGTCTTCTGGCTGCTGCTGCGCAAGGGCGTACGCGGCTGGTACGTGTACGTGCCGCTCGCGCTGGTCGTGTGGGCGCTGATGTACAACAGCGGCATCCACGCCACCATCGCCGGCGTCGCCATGGGCCTGATGCTGCGCTGCCACCGCCACGAGGACGAGGAGCACTCCCCCGGCGAGCACATCGAGCACCTCGTCCGTCCGCTCTCGGCGGGCCTCGCGGTGCCGCTGTTCGCTCTCTTCAGCGCGGGCGTGACGGTCTCCGGCGACGCCCTCACCGACGTGTTCTCCCAGCCCGAGACGCTCGGCGTGGTGCTCGGACTGGTCGTCGGCAAGACGCTCGGCATCTTCTGCGGTACGTGGCTGACGGCACGCTTCACCAGGGCGTCGCTCAGTGACGACCTCGCCTGGGCGGACGTGTTCGCGGTGGCGACCCTCGCCGGGATCGGTTTCACCGTCTCGCTGCTCATCGGGGAACTCGCCTTCGAGGGCGACGCGTCGATGACCGACAGCGTCAAGGCGGCCGTCCTGGCCGGCTCGCTGATCGCCACCGTCGTCGCGACGGTGCTGCTGAAGATACGGAACACCAAGTACCGCAGGCTGACCGAGGAGGAGGAGCGCGACGAGGACCTCAGCGGCGTCCCGGACGTCTACGAGCAGGACGACCCGGCGTACCACCTGCGCATGGCGGAGATCCACGAACGGAAGGCCGTGGAGCACCGGCGGCTCGCCCGGGAGAAGGCCGCCGAGCGGGACGCGCTTGCCGAAGTGACGGGCGGGGCAGGCGAGGAGCACGACGGTCCGGCATGATCTGACGAGACGGTACAAAAGACTGAACCGTACGCGCAGGCATGAGGAACGTACGCAGGACGTACGCAGGAGAGGGAGACCGCGATGAGCGCACCCGACGGCAGCCCGGTCGGCGCCGAACGCAGCATCGGCCAGCTGTTCGCCTCGGCGACGGCCGACATGTCGGCGCTGGTGCACGACGAGATCGCGCTGGCGAAGGCGCAGCTCAAGCAGGACGTCAAGCGGGGCGCGACCAGCGGCGGCGCGTTCACCGCGGCCGGGGTGCTGCTCCTGTTCTCCCTGCCGATGCTGAACTTCGCGCTGGCCTACGGCATCCGCACCTGGAGTGACTGGAACCTCGCGGTCTGCTTCCTGCTCTCCTTCGCGGCGAACGTGCTGATCGCGCTGCTCCTCGCGCTGATCGGCATCGTCTTCGCGAAGAAGGCGAAGAAGGGCCGGGGTCCGCAGAAGGTCGCCGCCTCGGTGAAGGAGACGGCGGGCGTGCTGCAGAAGGCCAAGCCGCACCCGCGCCCCGAGCTGCCCGAGGACCGGGGCCCCCGGGCCGTCGAGGCTGTGGCACGCTCGTCCTCATGACGGAACCCGCCACACCTCCGGCGCAGCCCGCTTCGGCCGTACGCCTCGACATCCCCGGGGGCGCCGGACTGACGCACCGGGACGTCGCCGCCAACGGCGCCCGCTTCCACATCGCGGAGCTGGGCGACGGCCCCCTGGTGCTGCTGCTGCACGGCTTCCCGCAGTTCTGGTGGACCTGGCGGCACCAGCTGACGGCACTCGCCGACGCCGGTTTCCGGGCCGTCGCCATGGACCTGCGGGGCGTCGGCGGCAGCGACCGCACGCCGCGCGGTTACGACCCGGCCAACCTCGCGCTGGACATTACCGGGGTGATCCGCTCCCTCGGCGAGCCGGACGCCGCGCTGGTCGGGCACGACCTGGGCGGATACCTGGCGTGGACGGCGGCGGCGATGCGCCCCAAGCTCGTCCGGCGGCTCGCGGTCGCGTCCATGCCGCATCCGCGGCGCTGGCGTTCGGCGCTGCTCTCCGACGCCAGGCAGTCGGCCGCGATGTCCCACATCTGGGGATTCCAGCGGCCCTGGATCCCGGAGCGCCGGCTCACCGCGGACGACGGGGCGCTGGTGGCCGAGCTCATCCAGGACTGGTCCGGGCCGCACCTGCCGGACGAGGAGGCGCTGGAGAACTACCGGCGGGCCATGTGCATCCCCTCCACGGCGCACTGCTCGATCGAGCCGTACCGCTGGATGGTGCGCTCCCTGGCCCGCCCGGACGGCATCCAGTTCAACCGCAGGATGAAGCGGCCCGTGCGGGTGCCGACCCTGCACCTGCACGGCTCGCTGGACCCGGTCGTGCGCACGCGCAGTGCCGCGGGGTCCGGGGAGTACGTCGAAGCGCCGTACCGCTGGCGGCTGTTCGACGGTCTGGGGCACTTCCCGCACGAGGAGGATCCGGTCACTTTCTCAACGGAACTGATCAATTGGCTGAAGGATCCCGAACCCGATCGGTGATCGAACCGAGCGCTTGTCTGACGATCGGCCAATTGCCCGGCGCATAAGCCAATTGGGGGCGCGTGAGGCGGTTATCGACCTTGAGGCGGGGGCAGACGTCCGGGTATGGGCTGGACGCACGACTACAGTGACGCAAGCCGCGACCGCCGTTCGGCGGGCGGTAGGGGTTCCCACCAGCGAGGCGGTGCACCGCAGATGGCAGGTACGGACCTCAGGGTGGGAATCCCGCGCATCCTCCGCCGCAGGGCCCGCTGGGTCTCCGTCCGCCTGCGCCACCCGCGCGGCTGACGGCCCGTAGGACCGTCCCCCGGAGCCGGGACGGGGACCGAGGCCGCTCCAGCTCTAGAGCGCGCAGCTGTCGCTGTCCACCTGCTGGTTCGCGCTGCGGCCCTTGGCGATGTCCTCCCGGACCTCGTCCGCGGTGAGCGCGTAGCCGGTCTCCGCGTCGTCCCTGGACTTCGCGAAGATCACTCCGTAGACCTCCCCCTCGGGGGTCAGCAGCGGGCCGCCGGAGTTGCCCTGGCGGACGGTCGTGTACAGGGAGTACACGTCGCGGCGGACCGTGCCCCGGCGGTAGATGTCCGCGCCGTTGGCCGTGATGCGCCCCCGCACCCGCGCGGAACGGACGTCGTACGCCCCGTTCTCCGGGAAGCCGGCGACGATCGCGCCGTCGTTGCTGCTCGCGTCCTCGGTGGTGAAGCGCAGCGCGGGCGCCTTGAGTTCGGGTACGTCGAGGACGGCGATGTCGCGCTTCCAGTCGTAGAGGACGACCGTGGCGTCGTACTTCCTGCCCTCGCCGCCTATCTGCACGGTCGGCTCGTCGACGCCGCCCACGACATGCGCGTTGGTCATGATGCGGCGCTCGGCGAAGACGAAGCCGGTGCCCTCCAGGACCTTGCCGCAACTCGGTGCGGTACCCATCACCTTGACGATGGAGCGCTGCGCGCGGAGGGCGACGGGGCTGCCCGCCAGGGCCGGGTCCGGGGGCCGGACGTCGGTGATCGGCTCGCTGGCGAAGGGGCTGAAGACCTGTGGGAAGCCGTTCTGCGCGAGGATGGAGGAGAAGTCGGCGAACCAGGTGTCGGCCTGGTCGGGCAGTGCCCGGGAGACCCCGAGCAGCACCTTGGAGCCGCGGACCTCCTTGCCGAGCGTCGGCAGCGTCGTACCGGCGAGGGCCGAACCGATCAGCCAGGCGACCAGGAGCATCGCGACGACGTTGACCAGGGCGCCGCCGGTGGCGTCCAGCGCGCGGGCCGGGGACCAGGTGATGTAGCGGCGCAGCTTGTTGCCGAGGTGGGTGGTCAGTGCCTGGCCGACGGAGGCGCAGACTATGACGACGACGACCGCGACGACGGCGGCCGTCGTACCGACCTCGGAGTCGTCCGTCAAGGCGTCCCAGAGGACGGGCAGCGCGTAGACGGCGGCGAGACCGCCGCCCAGGAAGCCGGTCACCGACAGGATGCCGACGACGAAGCCCTGACGGTAGCCGACGACCGCGAACCACACGGCGGCGACGAGCAACAGGATGTCCAGCACGTTCACCGCTTCAAGCCTCGCCTCGTCCGACCCAGCACGGCGCCCACCCTGTCATGACCGCCAGTCCAGTGGGACCCGCCTGTCCCGGTCCCAGGGCCGCTCCCAGCCCGCGAAGTGCAGCAACCGGTCGATGACCCCGGCGGTGAAGCCCCATACGAGGGCCGATTCGACCAGGAATGCCGGGCCCTGGTGCCCGCTGGGGTGAACCGCGGTCGCGCGGTTGTCGGGATGGGTGAGGTCCGTCACGGGGACGGTGAACACCCGCGCGGTCTCGTTCGGGTCGACGACCCCCACCGGGCTGGGCACGCGCCACCAGCCCAGCACGGGCGTGACGACGAAGCCGCTGACCGGGATGTAGAGCTTCGGCAGCACGCCGAACAACTGGACGCCCGACGGATCGAGCCCCGTCTCCTCCTCGGCCTCCCGCAGCGCGGCCCGCAGCGGTCCGTCACCCTGCGGGTCGCCGTCCTCGGGATCGAGGGCACCACCGGGGAAGGACGGCTGCCCGGCGTGCGAGCGCAGCGAACTCGCCCGCTCCATGAGCAGCAGCTCCGGGCCGCGCTCGCCCTCGCCGAAGAGGATGAGGACGGCGGACTGGCGACCCGAGCCGTTCTCCGGGGGCAGGAAGCGGCTCAGCTGTCTCGGCGCGACCGTCTCCGCCGCGCGGGCCACCGGGTCCAGCCAGGAGGGCAGCCCTTCCCTGCTGAGCGTCACCGGGCCGCCCCGGGTACCGCTCGTCCGCGTCATCGCCACCCCCGTCGTCCGGCCCTGTCCCAGCGGTTCAACGCCCGGCGGCCTCGAGATCGTTCCGAGAACCGCCGCGCATGCCGCCCCGTCATCCGGCCCCCAGCGGCGGAGCGGGCCTGCCGCCGGCGTCCAGATAGGCCTGCGGGGGCTTCAGACGCTGGCCCGGGAGGCCGCCCTTCTCGTACTTCAGCAGCTTCTTCGCCTTCTCCGGGTCCGTCTCGCCCTCGCCGTACGCCGGGCAGAGCGGCGCGATGGGGCAGGCGCCGCACGCGGGTTTGCGGGCGTGGCAGATGCGGCGGCCGTGCCAGATGACGTGGTGGGACAGGTCGGTCCAGTCGCTCTTGGGGAAGAGCGCGCCGACGGCCGCCTCGATCTTGTCGGGGTCGGTCTCCCCGGTCCAGCGCCAGCGGCGCACGAGGCGCTGGAAATGGGTGTCCACGGTGATCCCCGGGCGGCCGAAGGCGTTGCCGAGCACGACGAACGCCGTCTTGCGGCCGACGCCGGGCAGCTTGACGAGGTCCTCGAGCCGACCGGGGACCTCGCCGCCGAAGTCCTCCGCGAGCACCTTCGACAGTCCTATGACCGACTTGGTCTTGGCCCGGAAGAAGCCGGTGGGGCGCAGGATCTCCTCCACCTCCTCGGGGTTGGCGGCGGCCAGGTCCTCGGGGGTGGGGTACTTCGCGAAGAGGGCGGGGGTCGTCTGGTTGACGCGCAGGTCGGTGGTCTGGGCCGACAGCACGGTGGCGACGACGAGTTGGAAGGGGTTCTCGAAGTCCAGCTCCGGGTGGGCGTACGGGAACACCTCGGCGAGCTCGCGGTTGATCCGGCGCGCACGCCGGACCAGCGCGGTGCGCGACTCGTCCCCGACCGGCTCGCCGACGGTCTTCACCGGGGCGGCCTGCACGGAGGCGGTCGCCTTCCGGGGGGCGACGAGCGGCTTCTTGGCGGCCGGGGCCTTCCTGACGGGGGCGGTCTTCTTGGCCTCGGGCTTCTCGGCCTCGGTCTTCCGCGCGGCGGTCGCCTTCTTCGCCCCGGCTGTCTTCTTCGCCCCGGTCACTTTCTTCGCCGCCGTCTTCCTCACCGCTGTCTTCTTCGCCGACGTGTCCGTCTCCCCGGCCGCCCCGCTCGCGCGGGCCGTCGGTTCCTTCCTCGACGGCGACCCCTTTGCCGTTTTCGCCGTTTCCCTACCGCCATCGGAGCCCTGTTCGCCCACAGCGGAATCGCGACGTACACCCACTCGCGCAGCTCCCTCGGCCTGTGCTCTCACCGGCGATTTGGACACCCGGCCAGCCTACGACCCGGCACCTACATCCGCCCCGGGCCCCGAAGACCGGCGTCCAATTGGACCCCTGACGCTTACCCCGACCGGCCCGTACGGCATCCTTGTGACAGATCACACTGTTTGGACCGTCCGGCAAAATGGGAACCACGGTCCCCTGGTACGTAGGGGAACAAGATCCCCTGAGCAGGCCGACAAGGAGAGAACTCGTGGACGACGTTCTGCGGCGGAATCCGCTCTTCGCGGCGCTCGACGACGAGCAGGCCGCCGAGCTTCGCGCCTCCATGAGTGAGGTGACCCTCGCACGGGGCGACTCCCTGTTCCACGAGGGCGACCCCGGCGACCGCCTGTACGTGGTCACCGAGGGCAAGGTCAAGCTGCACCGCACGTCCCCCGACGGCCGCGAGAACATGCTCGCCGTGGTCGGTCCGGGCGAGCTGATCGGTGAGCTGTCGCTCTTCGACCCGGGCCCGCGCACCGCGACCGCCACGGCGCTCACCGAGGTCAAGCTGCTCGGCCTGGGCCACGGCGACCTGACGCCCTGGCTGAGCGCCCGCCCCGAGGTGGCCACGGCGCTGCTGCGGGCCGTCGCGCGCCGGCTGCGCAAGACCAACGACGCGATGTCGGACCTGGTCTTCTCGGACGTCCCGGGCCGCGTCGCCCGTGCCCTGCTGGACCTCTCCCGCCGCTTCGGCGTGCAGTCCGAGGAGGGCATCCACGTCGTGCACGACCTCACGCAGGAGGAGCTGGCCCAGCTGGTCGGCGCGTCCCGCGAGACGGTCAACAAGGCCCTGGCCGACTTCGCCCAGCGCGGCTGGCTCCGCCTGGAGGCCCGCGCGGTGATCCTCCTGGACGTCGAACGCCTGGCGAAGCGCTCCCGCTGACACCCGGCACCGGAGCCCCGCTTCCCGTGGGAAGCGGGGCTCCGTCGTGTCCGCACGGCACCCTCACCCCGCCGTACCCGGAGAACGACCTGCCCCGGACGTGCTCCGCGCGGCACAGTGATCCGTATGGCCGGTACCGCGCACCGCCCCCGGCCGGCTAGATGAGCCCGTGCTCCCGCAGGTACTCCAGCTGGGCGCGAACGGAGAGTTCCGCGGCCGGCCACAGGGAGCGGTCGACGTCGGCGTAGACGTGGGCGACGACCTCGGCCGGGGTGCGGTGGCCGTCCTCGACGGCCGTCTCGACCTGGGCGAGGCGGTGGGCCCGGTGGGCGAGGTAGAACTCGACGGCGCCCTGGGCGTCCTCCAGGACGGGTCCGTGGCCGGGCAGCACCGTGTGGACGCCGTCGTCGACCGTGAGCGACCTGAGCCGGCGCAGCGTGTCCAGGTAGTCGCCGAGGCGGCCGTCGGGGTGGGCCACGACGGTCGTACCGCGGCCCAGGACGGTGTCGCCCGTGAGGACCGCCCGGTCGGCCGGGAGGTGGAAGCACAGGGAGTCGGCCGTGTGGCCGGGGGCCGGTACGACCCTCAGCTCCAGGCCCCCGACGGTGATGACGTCCCCGGCGGCCAGCCCCTCGTCGCCGAGCCGCAGCGCCGGGTCCAGCGCCCGCACCTTCGTGCCGGTCAGCTCGGCGAAACGGGCGGCGCCCTCGGCGTGGTCGGGGTGACCGTGCGTCAGGAGGGTGAGGGCGACGCGCTTCCCGGCCTGCTCGGCGGTGCCCACGACGTGCCGCAGGTGTCCGTCGTCCAGCGGGCCGGGGTCGACCACGACGGCGAGGTCGGAGTCGGGTTCCGACAGGATCCAGGTGTTGGTGCCGTCCAGGGTCATCGCCGAGGGGTTGGGGGCCAGCACGTTGACGGCACGCGCGGTGGCGGGGCCGGAGAGGACGCCGCCCCGCGGCTGGCCGGGAAGGGTGCTCGCGTCCGTCATGCGGGGGCTCCACCGGTCGGGATGTGCTTGGTGAACTCGTCGTGCCCCGGCCAGGAGAGCACGATCTCGCCCTCCACCAGGCGCGCGGAGGCCAGCACCGGCGTGAGGTCCCGCGCGGGCGCCGCGTCGAGCGTCTCCGCGGCCGTGGCGTACGCCGTGAGCTGGCGCAGGGTGGCGATGGTCGGGGGCATCATCAGCAGCTCGCCCTGGTCGTACGCGGTGGCCGCCGCGCGCGGGGTGATCCACACCGTGCGGTCGGCCTCCGTGGAGGCGTTGCGGGTGCGCTGGCCTTCGGGGAGCGCGGCGACGAAGAACCAGGTGTCGTAGCGGCGGGGCTCGAACTCGGGGGTGATCCAGCGCGTCCACGCGCCGAGCAGGTCCGAGCGCAGGACCAGTCCGCGGCGGTCCAGGAACTCCGCGAAGGACGTCTCCCGCGCGACGAGCGCGGCACGGTCCGCCTCCCAGTCGTCGCCGGTCGTGTCGCCGACCACGGAGTGGGGGGTGGGCCCGGCGAGCAGGACGCCGGCCTCCTCGTACGTCTCCCGCACGGCCGCGCAGACGATCGCCTGGGCCCCCGCCTCGTCGACGCCGAGCCGGTCCGCCCACCACGCGCGCGGGGGGCCCGCCCAGCGGACGTGCCGGTCGTCGTCCCGCGGGTCGACGCCGCCGCCGGGATAGGCGTACGCGCCGCCCGCGAACGCCATGGACGTACGCCGGCGCAGCATGTGCACGGCGGGCCCGTCGCCGGTGTCCTTGAGCAGCATGACGGTGGCCGCGCGCTTCGGCACGACCGGCGTGAGATCGCCGCCCGCCAGCGCACGGATCCGCTCCGGCCACTCCGGTGGATACCACTGCCCACCGGCCTGCGCATTCACCATGGCCGGAGGCTATCCCGTGACGGGCGGATGTTCGAGTGCCCAGGGAGACGGCGGGGCCGGCGAACGACACGGCGGGCGCCGGACGGGACACGGCGGCAACCGCGCACCGGATGCCACGCTCACCGGCGCACGCCGCCGGGCGGTGCGCCGGTGAGCCCGCGCGACAGGGCGCCCCGGTCACCGGGCCACGCCGTCACGCCGGACGCCGGGACCTCCGGTACGGTGCAGAAATCGCCGGGTCCCGCGCCCCGCGCGTCGCGGGAGCCGCCGGCGCGGGCTACGCCTCCGTGAGCTCCACCTGGATCTCGACCTCCACCGGGGCGTCCAGGGGAAGCACCGCGACGCCCACCGCGCTGCGGGCGTGGACGCCCTTGTCGCCGAGGACCTCGCCGAGCAGCTCGCTCGCGCCGTTGAGGACGGCCGGCTGGCCGGTGAAGTCCGCGGCGGAGGCCACGAAGCCGACGACCTTCACCACGCGCGCCACCCGGTCCAGGTCCCCGGCGACGGACTTGACCGCGGCGAGGGCGTTCAGCGCACAGGTGCGCGCCAGCTCCTTCGCCTCCTCCGGGGTGACCTCCGCGCCGACCTTCCCGGTCAGCGGAAGCTTGCCCTCCACCATGGGCAGCTGGCCGGCGGTGAAGACGTACCGCCCCGACCGCACGGCAGGCTGGTACGCGGCCAGCGGCGGGACGACCTCCGGCAGGCTCAGGCCCAGCTCGGCCAGTTTCGCCTCGACGGCGCTCATCCCTGCTTCTCCCGCTTCAGGTAGGCCACCAGCTGCTCGGGGTTGTTCGGCCCGGGCACGACCTGGACGAGCTCCCAGCCGTCCTCGCCCCAGGTGTCCAGAATCTGCTTCGTTGCGTGGACGAGCAGCGGCACAGTCGCGTATTCCCACTTGGTCATGCGGCCGACTCTAGCCCCCGTCCGCGCGGGACGCGGCCCCCGTCCCACCCCCTCGCGCGGGGCGCGACGGCCGGGAACCTCCACCCGGAGCCGCCGGGGCGCGGGGTGAGCCTTTAGGCTCGAAGACGTGAGCAGGCTCCAGGTCGTCAGTGGCAAGGGCGGAACCGGCAAGACCACGGTGGCCGCGGCCCTCGCGCTGGCCCTGGCCACGGAGGGGAAGCGGACGCTCCTCGTCGAGGTCGAGGGCCGCCAGGGCATCGCACAACTCTTCGAGACGGAGGCGCTGCCCTACGAGGAACGGAAGATCGCCGTCGCTCCGGGGGGCGGCGAGGTGTACGCCCTCGCGATCGACGCCGAACTGGCCCTTCTGGAATATCTCCAGATGTTCTACAAGCTCGGCAGCGCCGGCCGGGCCCTCAGGAAGATCGGCGCGATCGACTTCGCCACCACGATCGCCCCCGGCGTGCGGGACGTCCTGCTCACCGGCAAGGCGTGCGAGGCGGTACGCCGCAAGGACAAGCACGGGCAGTTCGTCTACGACTACGTCGTGATGGACGCCCCGCCGACCGGTCGCATCACCCGCTTCCTCAACGTCAACGACGAGGTCGCCGGACTCGCCAAGATCGGCCCGATACACAATCAGGCGCAGGCGGTCATGCGGGTGCTGAAGTCGCCGGAGACGGCCGTGCACCTGGTGACGCTGCTGGAGGAGATGCCGGTACAGGAGACCTCCGACGGCATCGCGGAACTGCGCGCCGCGCGGCTGCCGGTGGGGCGGGTCGTGGTGAACATGGTCCGTCCGGAGGTGCTGGACGGGGACGGCCTGGAACTCGCGGCGGCGGTCCCTCGTTCCTCCATCGCGCGGGCACTGTCGTCCGCCGGCCTCGGCGGCGCGCGGCGTGGGGGACACGCCGAGCGGCTGGTGGACCCGTTGCTCGCGCAGGCGGAGGAGTACGCCGAGCGGTACGCGCTGGAGACCGAGCAGCGCGCCGTGCTGGCGGCCCTCGACATGCCGTTGCACGAGCTTCCGCTGCTCGCGGAGGGCATGGACCTGGCCGGCCTGTACCAACTGGCCAGGGAACTGCGCGAACAGGGCGTGTCATGACCGGCCGCGCCCACACGGCGCGGCCCGGCGGCAACCGCCGCCACCGCCGTACCCGCCCCGTCACGCACCACCACCACAGCCACCGCCGTACCCGCCCCGTCACGAGTCGGAAGCACCGGAAGCAGGGGATGTCATGAGTCGTCGTCCGGAACCGGCGCAGGCCCAGGACCCGGCCCGTCACCGCCTCTCCCCCACCCGCACGCTCGACATCGATCCGCTGATCGAGGACCCCGCCACCCGGATCGTGGTGTGCTGCGGCTCGGGCGGGGTCGGCAAGACGACCACCGCCGCGGCGCTCGGTCTGCGCGCGGCCGAGCGGGGACGCAAGGTGGTGGTCCTCACCATCGACCCGGCCCGCCGGCTCGCCCAGTCCATGGGCATCGACTCGCTCGACAACACCCCGCGCCGGGTGAAGGGCATCGACGACTCCGCGGGCGGTGAACTGCACGCGATGATGCTCGACATGAAGCGCACCTTCGACGAGATCGTCGAGGGGCACGCGGACCCCGACCGGGCCGCCGCGATCCTGGGCAACCCCTTCTACCAGTCGCTCTCGGCGGGCTTCGCGGGCACGCAGGAGTACATGGCGATGGAGAAGCTGGGCCAGCTGCGGTCCCGGGACGAGTGGGACCTCATCGTGGTCGACACCCCGCCGTCCCGTTCCGCGCTGGACTTCCTGGACGCCCCCAAGCGGCTCGGGTCCTTCCTCGACGGCAAGCTCATCCGCGTCCTGCTGACCCCCGCGAAGGTCGGCGGCCGGGCGGGCATGAAGTTCCTGAACGTCGGGATGTCGATGATGACCGGCGCCCTGGGCAAGGTGCTCGGCGGCCAGCTGCTGAAGGACATGCAGACGTTCGTGGCCGCGATGGACTCGATGTTCGGCGGGTTCCGTACGCGCGCGGACGCCACGTACAAGCTGCTCCAGGCGCCCGGGACGGCGTTCCTGGTGGTGGCGGCACCGGAGCGGGACGCGCTGCGCGAGGCCGCGTACTTCGTGGAGCGGCTGGCCGCGGAGGAGATGCCGCTGGCCGGGCTGGTCCTCAACCGGGTGCACGGCAGCGGCGCGGACCGGCTGTCGGCCGAGCGTGCGCTGGCCGCCGCGGAAAATCTTGAGGACTCCCGCATTGTGGATCAGGAGGACGGGAAAGCTGGACTTCGTAACTCTCCCGAAACGTATGGCAGTTCAGACCCCTCCGGTTCATCCCCCGCTCCCGGGACACCGGCTTCGGACGCCCCTGGTACAGGCTCCCCCGCCACCACGGACGACACCGAAGGCACAGGCACGAAGGGCACGGATGCGGACGCGGACGGCGACACGGACCGGTCCGTCGACCGGCTCACCGCGGGCCTGCTGAGGCTGCACGCCGAGCGGATGCGGCTGCTCTCGCGCGAGCAGCGCACACGCGACCGCTTCACCGCGCTCCATCCCGAGGTGGCGGTGACCGAGGTGGCCGCGCTGCCCGGCGACGTGCACGACCTCGCGGGACTGCGGGACATCGGCGACCGGCTCGCGGCCCACCGGCCGGAGCTGCCCGAAACGCCCTAGACGACGCCCTGGCTCCGAACGGCGCGCGGCTGAGGAACCCCGAGGGGCCTCAGCTCACCGCCGCGTAGTTCTCGTACACCTCGTCGTCGTTGAGCGGTACGACACCCGACCCCCGCTCGTACTCCGAGCGCGCGGTCTCCAGCAGCCTGCGCCAGGAGGTCACGGTCGGCCGCCGGCGCAGCAGTGCGCGGCGCTCACGCTCCGTCATGCCTCCCCATACGCCGAACTCGACGCGGTTGTCGAGCGCGTCGGCCAGGCATTCGGTGCGTACCGGACACCCGGTGCACACCGCCTTGGCCCTGTTCTGCGCTGCTCCCTGAACGAACAGTTCATCCGGATCGGTAGTGCGGCAGGCAGCCTGCGCACTCCAGTCGGTAACCCAGCCCATACCGGCGCCGTCCTCTCCCGAATCGAGGCTCCCCCACGGCGGCAGCGGCATATTCACCGCCGCCAGTTGAGGACGTTACGGAAGGTGGGCACAGCGCAACACCCCCAGCGGGCCCAATCTTGAATGGTCCGAACGGACTATGGGTAAGCGGCAGATCACCCGGGGGAGTGAGGGGGCGACATGCGTGACGAACCCGGCATTCCAGGTCAGTTCCGTTGCGTCACAACGGACACCGCATGACACACGAGGCGGATCCGGACACGGTCTCAACACTCCTCGGCGTGAACTCGTACGAAAAAAATCGAGGAGATCCGGAACGATTCGGGGTCGCCGGGCGTATTGATACGTGGCCTCACTGCTGTGACAGTTGAGAGCAGCTTAGGCCAAGGCATATACGCTTGTCCGGCAAATGAGAACGTAGGCTGCTCCCATGCCAAAGAAGCGCTCGGGCGGTGGTCTGTCTCCCGCACAGCAGGCCGCCAAGTTCCTCGGTGTCAGTGTCCTCGCGGGGGCCGTCATGGCCGGCATCGCGCTGCCCGCCGTGGGCGCGCTCGGCCTGGCGGCCAAGGGATCGGTCGAGAGCTTCGACGAGCTCCCGGCCAACCTCAAGACGCCGCCGCTGAGTCAGCGCACCACCATCCTCGACGCCGACGGCGGACAGATCGCCACCGTCTACTCGCGTGACCGCACGGTGGTCGACCTCAAGGACATCTCGCCGTACCTGCAGAAGGCGATCGTCGCGATCGAGGACTCCCGCTTCTACGAGCACGGCGCGATCGACCTCAAGGGCGTCCTGCGCGCGCTCAACAAGAACGCGCGCAGCGGCGAGGTCTCCGAGGGCGCCTCCACGCTCACGCAGCAGTACGTGAAGAACGTCTTCGTCGAGGAGGCGGGCGACGACCCGACGAAGGTCGCGCAGGCCACCCAGCAGACCATCGGCCGCAAGATCGCCGAACTGAAGTACGCGATCCAGGTCGAGGAGGAGCTGGGCAAGAAGAAGATCCTCGAGAACTACCTGAACATCACCTTCTTCGGCCAGCAGGCCTACGGCGTCGAGGCCGCGGCCCAGCGCTACTTCTCCAAGCCCGCCAAGGACCTGAACCTCCAGGAGTCCGCCCTCCTCGCCGGTCTCGTCCAGTCACCGAGCCGCTACGACCCGGTCAACGACGAGGCGGAGGCGAAGAAGCGGCGCAACACCGTGCTCGCGCGGATGGCCCAGGTCGGCGACATCTCCCGCGAGCAGGCCGACGCGGCGGCGAAGAGCCCGCTGGGCCTGAAGGTCAGCAAGCCGAAGAACGGCTGCATCACGGCGGTGGACGGCGCGTCCTTCTTCTGTGACTACGTGCGCGAGGTGTTCCTGAGCGACCCGGTCTTCGGGAAGACCAAGGCCGACCGGGCGAAGATCTGGAACCAGGGCGGCCTGACCATCCGCACGACGCTCGACCCGCAGGCGCAGGACTCGGTGCAGCAGTCGCTGAAGGACCACGTCTACCAGTCGGACCCGGTCGCCGCGGCGTCCACGCTGGTCGAGCCCGGCACCGGCAAGATCGTCGCGATGGGCCAGTCGAAGCCGTACGGCTACGGCAAGGACGAGACGGAGATCAACTTCTCGGTCGACCACGCCATGGGCGGCTCCAACTTCGGCTTCCCGACGGGTTCCACCTTCAAGCCGTTCGTGGCGGCGGCCGCGCTGGAGGAGGGCCGGTCGGCGACGCAGTCCTACTCCGCCCCGTTCGAGATGCCGTACCCGTCGACCGTGCGCGGCTGCAAGAAGCCCTGGGTGAACGACGCCGACTACAAACTGGAGAACGAGAACGAGTCCGAGGTGGGCCCGTACGCGCTCAAGGAGGCGATGGCCAAGTCGGTCAACACCTACTTCGTGCAGATGATCGAGGACATCGGCATGTGCCCGGTGGTGACCATGACCGACAAGCTCGGCGTGGTCCAGGGCAACGGGAAGAAGATCCCCGAGGTCCCCTCCTCGATGACCCTCGGTTCCACCGGCCTGTCGCCCCTCACGATGGCGAGCGCGTACGCCGCCTTCGCCTCCCGGGGCATGTACTGCACGCCGGTCGCCATCGAGTCGATCACCCAGAAGATCGGCAACGAGCAGAAGTCGCTCGAGGTCCCGAAGTCGACGTGCTCGCGCGCGATGAGCGAGAAGACCGCGGACACGGTGAACACCCTGCTGCAGGGCGTGGTCGACTCCGGTACGGGTCAGGAGGCGGGCCTGAGCGACCGCGACAACGCCGGTAAGACGGGTACGACGGACGAGCGCAGGAACGCCTGGTTCGTCGGCTACACGCCGAACATGTCGGGCGCCGTGTGGGTGGGCAGCGCGAGCCAGGAGGTCGAGATGAAGAACATCACGATCGGCGGTGTCCCCCACGCACTCGTCTTCGGTGGCGCGGTCCCGGGTCCCATCTGGAAGGACGCCATGACCGGCGCCCTCTCGGGCAAGGAGTCCCCGTCCTTCAACCTCGTCCACATCCCGGACGCCCAGGACCCTGACCGCGGCGACGGAGACGGTGACGGCGACAACGGCGACGGCGACGGCAACCGTGACGACGACGGCGACAACGGCGACGGCGGTCTCATCGGCGGCCTGATCAGCGGCGGCAACGCCAACGGGGGCGGCAACGCCACGGGAGGCACGGGCGGTACGGGCGGTACGGGAGGCACGGGCGGCACCGAGCCGGACCCGACGTTCTCCATCCCGGAGGGCTTCATCCGGGGGGCGGGCGACGGCCCCGGGGGACGCGACTGACGGTCCCGAGGAACGCGACTGACGGCCTCGGCCGGACACGTCGGACGGCCCCTCCCCCGTTGTCGGGGGGAGGGGCCGTCCGACGTCGTACGACACATCCGATACCCGCGATGCGACGGGAGCGGACGCGGACCCGGCCTGCCGACCGGCCGGCCGCGCACCGCACGTCGCACCCGGCGCAGGCCCCGTCGGTCAGCCGGCCAGCAGCTTCTTCACCGCGGCGGCGACCCGGCCGCCCTCCGCCTGCCCGGCCACCTTCGGGTTCACGATCTTCATCACGGCGCCCATGGCCCGCGGTCCTTCCGCACCCGCCGCCTTCGCCTCCTCGACGGCCTGGGCGACGATCGCGTCCAGCTCCTCGTCGGACAGCTGCTTGGGCAGGTACTGCGCCAGCACCTCGCCCTCCGCCTTCTCCCGCTCGGACTGCTCGGGGCGGCCGCCCTGCGCGAAGGCCTCCGCCGCCTCGCGGCGCTTCTTCGCCTCGCGGGTGATCACCTTCTGCACCTCGTCGTCGGAGAGCTCGCGCTTCTCCTTCCCCGCGACCTCCTCCTTGGTGATCGCGGCGAGCGTCAGCCGGAGCGTCGAGGAGCGGAGCTCGTCGCGCTCCTTGATCGCGGCGTTGAGGTCTTCCTGCAGCTTCGACTTGAGCGTGGTCATGGCTAGATTGTCGCAGGTGTGCGAGGCGTGACGCCTGCTGATTTAAAGGGCCCTCGCACCCACGGGCGTGCGGAGCGCCCGCCCGGGTCTGACACGATGGACGCATGCGCGCGCGATACAAGATCCCCCTGGGAATCACGGCGGCCGGCGCCGCCGGACTGCTGTACGCGGCGGGCTTCGAGGCCCGCTCCTTCCGCCTCCGACGGGTGACCGTCCCCGTCCTCCCGTCCGGGATGCGCCCCCTGCGCGTGCTCCAGGTCTCCGACATCCACATGGTCGGCGGCCAGCGCAAGAAGCAGCGCTGGCTGCGCTCCCTGGCGGGCCTGCGCCCCGACTTCGTGCTCAACACGGGCGACAACCTGTCCGACCCCGAGGGCGTGCCGGAGGTCCTCGACGCACTCGGCCCCCTGATGGAGTTCCCGGGCGCGTACGTCTTCGGCTCCAACGACTACTACGGCCCCACCCTGCGCAATCCCGGCCGCTACCTGATCGAGAAGGTCCAGGGCCGCCACGGCCTGAACGGCAACCCCCCGGTCGTCGGCGCGGTCCACAACCCCTGGGAGGACCTGCGGGACGGCTTCGACGCGGCGGGCTGGCTGAACCTGACGAACACCAGGGGCACGCTGAAGATCGAGGGCACGTCGATCGAGCTGACCGGCCTGGACGACCCGCACATCAAGCGCGACCGCTACGCGGAGGTCTCGGGCGGCCCGTCGGACGGGGCGGACTTCTCGATGGGCGTCGTCCACGCCCCGTACCTGCGCGTCCTGGACTCCTTCGCGGCCGACGGCTACCCGCTGATCCTGGCCGGCCACACCCACGGCGGCCAGCTCTGCATCCCCTTCTACGGCGCCCTGGTCACCAACTGCGACCTGGACACGGACCGCGTGAAGGGCCTGTCCACGCACACGTCCGAGGGCCACACGTCCTACCTCCACGTCTCCGCGGGCTGCGGCACCAGCCGCTACACCCCGGTCCGCTTCGCCTGCCCCCCGGAGGCGACGCTGCTGACCCTGGTGGGCCGCGAGCAGGGAGCCGTCGGGTAACCCGTCCGGCCCACCCGCATCGCCCCGCACCGGACATCCGCCCACGCTGGGGGGCATGACCGCCCCGATACCCAGGGACCTCCCTGACCTCCCCGCCCTGCCGCGTACGCATCCGGCGTCGGCCGCCCTCTTCGCCCCCGCCAGAGCCGTCGTCCCGCTGGTACGCCGCCCGCTGACAGCGGCGTACCGCCTGATCGTGGCGCTGCTGGCAGCGGGCGCGGTGCTGGTGGCGACCCTCCTCGGCAGTCCGGCCCGGGTCCTGAGTCACTTCGCGGTCCAGAGCGCGGTCCTGCTGGCACTGGTCATGTTCGCCTCGGCCCGCCGCGCCCGGCACGCCCGCTACCCCCTGCCGGGCGCTCTCACGGGGGCTGTCCTGCTGTACGTGATCACGGCGTCCCTGACCCACCACGTCCTCCTGGCGGACGCGGCCCCGCGCTTCTCGATGACGCACACGACCGCCGGAACGGGCTGGCTGGAGCCGTTCGCCGCCCACACCCTGCACACGGTGCTCCCCATCGCCGCGGTACTGGACTGGCTCCTCCTCTCCCCGCCGGCCCGCACCCGTCTCCGCCAGGCCGCCACCTGGCTGCTGTACCCCCTGGCCTACCTGGCCTTCACCCTGGCCCGGGGCGCACTCCTCCCCGACTCCCCCACCCGCTACCTCCACCCCTTCCTCGACGTCGCCCGGCACGGCTACCGGAACGTCCTCGCCAACGCTCTCCTCCTGGGCCTTGCCTGCTACGCCCTGGCCGTCCTCCTCGTGGCCCTGGACCACGCCCGCCCCAACCCGGTCCGCCACCCCTCCAAAACCGGATTTCGTCTCCGGCTCCCCTTGGGCTAAAGTAAACGTCGTCGCCGCGAGAGCAGCGACAATCGGGGTGTAGCGCAGCTTGGCAGCGCGCTTCGTTCGGGACGAAGAGGTCGTGGGTTCAAATCCCGCCACCCCGACAGCCGAAACACCAGGTGAGGCACCTACTCATATGAGTAGGTGCCTCACCTGTTTCCACCTGTGTGTCTATCTGCGTGACTACCGCTTCCCGCGTGTCTACGACCGCTATTCCTGCGCGCCGAAGATGCCGTCCATGACCACGGCGCCGGTCTGGATCACGGGCCGGATCTGCTTCCGGTAGACCTCCTCGGTCACGGCCGTCCCGGAGTGCCCGACGAGCCGGGAGATCACTTCCAGCGGGACGCCACGGTCGGACAGCAGGGACACGAAGCTGTGCCGGAGCTCCCGGGGCGTCCACTCGTCGGCGTTGATCCCGTCGACCTCCTTGAGCGCCTGGCGGAAGGCTCGGCGGACGTTGGCCGCGTCCAGCGGCTTGCCCACGGCCGAGGAGAAGACGAGCCCGTGTTCCTCCCACTTGTCGCCGGCCGCCAGCCGATCCCAGCCCTGATCCTCGAACTGCTGCCAGAGGGCTTCGACGCAGCGCGCCGGCAGCGCGAGCGTACGCCGGGACTTCCGGGTCTTGGTGTCCCCGCCCCGCCGGACCGAGCGCCACACCGCGATGTGCGGAGGCTGCGGCGGATCCGCGTCCGGCTTGCCCTTGAGGAAGACGTGGTCCCAGGTGAGTGCCCGCAGTTCCTCGGTGCGGGCGCCGAACTGAATACCCCCCTAGACACCACTAGGGAGGGCCACCCCATCTGTCTAGGGGAGTTGACGACCACCGTAAACCGACACCCCGTCAACTGTCTAGGGGGGTATACGTGCGTGTCTTGGCGTCCGCTGACGCGCTACGGCAGCGCCCAGTGAAGGACGGTGGCGTCGTCCCGTGCCTTGCCGCGCGGCCAGCGTCGGCCGTCGGGGTCGCCGGCCTCGGCTTCGCGCACGCGGCGGATCAGCTCGTCCGGCCCGGAGGAGTCGAGGACGGCCAGGATCTGCCGCCAGTCGGCAAGTTGGAAGCGGTCGACGAGTCGCGTCGCGCCGTCGCTCATCAGCGTCACGGATGCCAGTGATTCCAGCGGCACCGACCCCGTCAGGGCGTGTTCGGCCGCCCGCGGTTCGGGGCCCGCGATCCAGAAGCCACCCGGCCGGTTGCGGAGGCCCGTCAGGGCGTCCCGGTACTCGGCGAGCGCGGCGGAGTGTTCGGAGGTTCCGGTGGGCAGCGCGTCGACCGGCCCGCGCAGCCGCTTGCCGACATCGTCCAGGCGCCGGTCGGTGACCACGTCCAGGCTCCCGCTCCTGTGGGCGAGGAGGAGTGAGGAGTCACCGAGGACGAGGTACTCCAGGCCTCCCCCACCGGCCCGCGCGGCGATGACCGTACTGGTCGGACTGGCCCGGTAGGCCAGATGGCAAGTGTCCTCGTGCAGGGCCCGGACGAGGCCGATGGAGTCGGCCAGGCAGTCGGCGAGCGGTCGGGTCGGCTGCACGGTGATGCTGCGCAGCAGCAGGCCGCCCAGCGTCGAGGAGAACCAGGCAACGCCGTGCGTGCACCCGGTCTCAACACCGCCGACGCCGGCACCGTCGAGGAGGACAGCCGCGCCGGAAGCGGCAGCGGCGAAGTCCTCGTTCTCCCGGTCCGGTTCGGCGGGTAGCGAGGCGAGGGCGACCCTCACGCCGAGGTGTCCTCGTCGTGCCGGTACAAGGGGCAGAGCAGTTCGACGGACTGCGGTTCGCTGGTCTCCGGGTCGTACTCGACACCCACCAGCGTGGAGAAGCGGCGGTCCCCCACCTGCCCCCACAGCGTGTTGAGGTCGGAGGCGAGCAGCTGCACGACGCCGAGGGAGCCTTGCGTGTGGATACCGGCGATGGCGAGCAGCGAACCGGAGCCGTCCGGGCGGGACAGCCGGCCGAGGTATCCGACGTCGTACGGGCGGGCCGGATCACTGTCCTGGCCCGACCGGTGCACGGTGCCGGTACGACGGTCCACCACCGTCCAGGGCCCGTCTTCCGCGCGCTCCCAGCGCAGTACGGGATCCTGCCCGTACGTCTCCCACATCTCCTGAGACATGCGCGGCCCGCAGACGACGACCAGGCCGTCCCGGTTGAGGTCGATCTCACCGCTCACCGGCACGTGCTCCGAGGTGACGTCGAGCCCGTACGACCGCGCCAGGTCTTCCAGACGCTTGCCGGAGCTGACGTCGTCCACGGCTACGACCGTCCGCCCCCGCTCGTCATCACGCCGCAACGGAGTGGCGACGGTGACGGCGCCCCGTCCGAGGAAGGCGCCTTCCGGCGCCGGACCGGTGTGCCGGATCTGGTGAATGCGCCCGCGGCTCAGGCCGGCCTTTGCCGCGATCTGCGCGTACGACAGCCCTTGCGCGTGGAGGTCCTGGACCACTCGCCGGCGGAGCCGGGCCAGTTCGGTCACCTCTTGCTGCGCGTCGGCCAACCGGGTCGTGACCTCGCGCAGGAGCAGGTACGGATCGTCAATCGCCATGATCCGTTGCAGCTCGTCCGACATGACCTCACCTCCTAGAAGTAACCAGGAGTCTAGGGCTCTAGACGGTATGGGCGGGAGGCGCCGTCCCGACTGAACACCGATCACGTAGAACCTGGCCCGCCGCCGAGGAACACCCCGGGGACTCATCTGCCACCACCGGCGAAGCGGCCAAAGGGCGCGGTCGACCTGAGGACAGTCACACGCCCTCCCGCGCGAGATCAGCCCACACCGTGCGACCTTCCGGCCAGGTCTTCACGCCCCAGTCCTTCGCGCAGGCGGCGATCATCCGCAAGCCACAGCCGCCCTCTTCCTGACCGGTCGAGTCGCACAAGCGCGGTACGCGATCGCCGCCCTGGTCCACCACCTCGATGCGGACGAGATCGTCGCCGAGGCCGATCACCACGAGGAACCAGCCGCCGGCCGAGCCGCTCAGCGTGTGCCGCACGGCGTTGGTCGCGAGCTCGCTCACGACCAGGACGGCATCGTCGACAGGCCCTTGTTCGTGCAGCAGGGCGGCGATGAAGTGACGGGCATGCGCCACTTGCTCAGGCAACCCGGGGAAGGCACGGCACCACTTGGAACGCATGGGAATCTCCTCACCTGCGTCTAGGGGACTAGACAGCCCAGCGGCAGAGTATTCCCACGCAAGACCAACGGGCCAGGCATCGTGAGGAATTATTCCTCTAAGGAGTGACGGCGTCTCCCAAGTCGCGGAACTCCTTCATCACGAGCAACAGCAGCTCCCGCACCTCGCCACCGAAGACCGCGGCCTGCTCGAAGCGGCCGAACGTCTCCTCATACGAGGCAACTTCGTCAGCATCACCGGACACGCGCTCACTGCTGAAGGTCTCCACCACGACGGCCCGCCGATCGCACAACGTGAACCCGTGGCGAGGCAGCACCGGCACCGGCCGCCGCCAGGGGATGACTCCGAGCCGTACCGTGCTCAGACTCTCGACGGCCAGCAAGCGGTCGAGCTGGGCAAGCATGAGAGCCGGGGTGCCCGGCCAAGTCCGCAACACAGCTTCCGTCAGCACGAACACCGACTCCCGCCCCGGCTCGTACAGGACACCTTGCCGCTCCACACGAGCAGCGACAGCCTTACCAACTTCCTCGGGCGTCGCGGCCGGCACGCTCGCGAAGACGTGACGTGCGTACTCCGCACTCTGGAGCATGGCCGGGAGAACGACACACTGGAACGAACGCACCAGTTGAGCGGACCGAACCTCTTCATCGACCGTCATACCGGCCGGAGTAGCACCGCCCGCCGGTCGGTCAGAGTCGGACGCAGCTTCCACCGCGGCCAGGAGCTCCCGAACTTCGCCCGCAGTCGACTCGTCGAGGCCGAGGGCGCGCGAGAGCCTGTCGAGCACTTCGGCACTCGGCACCATGCGCCCGGTCTCGACTTTGGACACGGTCGGCTGTCCCACCCCAGCCCACTGCGCCAACGCGGCACCCGTCAGGCCGGCCTCTGCACGAAGCACACGAAGGCGTGCCCCGAGCACCTTCGCCCGCTCCCGCCGTTCACTCCCCATGCCCAGCGTTCTACACCACGTGCCAGCAGGAGCTGGGATTGCGAGCCGTACCAACCACCCGCAGTCCGAGCATGATTCAAACTTTCTCTACTGGTTCAAGGCCCGCGCACGGCGCGGGCGCGCGCCGCCTCTGCGGCGCGGCCTGCCTCCTGTCTTCGCCCCGGCTGGCCGCGCCCGGCGGCGCGCTCGGCGGCTGCGGGCAGGAAGGTGGAAGACACCCTCTGTGGCTGGGGCGGTCGGCTCCACGGCTTTAGGCAGCCACTTTGGGGCGAGCCTCTAAGATCATGGCCCCAACGTCGTGCTCTAACGGGCAGGTCCACAGACTGCCCGACGCGCCGGAAGCTTACGGGGCCATGATCACTCGCCCCAAAGCAGCTCCAGCCCAAAGCCGCTCCGCCGACCGCTTCGCAACGGGTAGACCATCCACTCCTCCGTCAAATATCACGAAGCTAACCTGTTATATAATCTCGGCGCGTTAACGCGTCTGGTTACCGCCTCCTGATTACTGGTTTAGCGTTACGGGTTATAAATCGCGAGCGCTAATCGGTCCACTCTATTCGTGAAGCCATTCTGCGACTTAGATGCCATCCAAGTTGGCCACTTAGGTGACATCTAAGCTGGTCACTTAAATGGCATCTAAGTGCCCGTCGGTTAAGGCGATGGATCCGCATCGAAGGCACCCCTGACCTGGCGACTTGCAGGAATCCAGAAGGGGGCGTCTATCATTGGCCATGCTCCACCTGATCCTCCATCGAACTGGCCTAACCCAGGCGGCAGTTGAAGGGCACCGGCACCCGTTGAGAGGTGCCGGGATGAGGAAAGGGAGGGGTGGCGGTGAACCCTGACATGGGTAAGCCCCGCAAGAAGTGGATCAACGCCGATAAGGCGCAGCTCTACATCGGACTGGCGGGGTTGCTTGTGGCGATCATCGCCTGCGTGGGGCAGTTTATGCAGTAGCTGTCCACGAGGTATGGGTCCGGGAGTTGAGGCCGCTCACGCGCGTGAGCCCGGCCGAATAGTGGACGACCGGGCTCACGTACTGCATCGCGAGGGCCTGATCCGGCGGCCACCGGGTCGGGCCCGTCGCGTTCATCCGTTCACGGTGGATGCAGCCCTGTCCAAATTCTTGGACAGGGTCACTGTAGCTAATGTTGCATCACTTAGGTGAGGCAGCATTATTCACAAGCGCGCAAGCGTGGTTTGGTGGCCTGGGTCGACCGGCCAGACAAGCCCTTGGAGGTCTGCCCGGTGCCGCAGCTCTTCCGCTGACAAGCGGATACCCCCGGCGCGGCCGGTCGGGCCGTCTCTGGGCCGTCCGAGGTCAGCCAACGCCGACTGACAACGACAGAAGCCCACGGCATCTGAACTGGTCAGAGCCGTGGGCTTCGTCAGGTCCGCTGGTCAGCGGAACCGGTGATCAGTAGACCGGCTACTGACTGCAGTTGCCGGCGCTTGCCACGCCCATTGAGACTCCACCGGCCTCGCGGTGATGGGTCTGGGCGCCGACTTGGCTACTTGCCGCCTGCGTCGGTAGACGTCCACACTACTGGGAGTCTTCCTTCCCGAACGTACAGCGCCCGGCTGACCTCCTTGCCGTGCGGCACAGCGAAAATGATGTTTCCGGTGCGGCATGCTCCCGCCGGGAGGTCCTCCTCCTCCGTGGGGTAGAGAGGGCGCGGGAAGCCAGGCAGGTTGTCATCGAACGGGCTGACAACAGTCTCGTCTGAGAGCTCCAGCAGCCAGGGCCATGCTGAAATGGTGGCGAAGTCCTCTTCACCCTCATCCACGGTTCCACCATCGTGGCAGATCTTGACCTTGAGCGCCGACCACGAGTAGCGACCCTTGAGGTGGTCATACAAAGCTTCTGGAGCGTCCTCGTCTGGAGCAACGTCGCTCTCGTAACTGAGCACGGTCATGCTGCCACGATCGAGCGGGTACGTGGGGTCAATTTTTGAGTCGTGCTCGAAGGAGTAAGGCTCCCCGAACTTGAGGGACGCCGCCAGCCGGAGGGGTCCAGCTGCGGCGCTTGGGGGCGCACTCGGTTCCTTCGGAGCGGGCACGTTCTGCGCAGTGCGCATGGTGGCGCTCGCTGAAGGAACGGCTTGTGCTTCCGCAGAATCGACTGTGCTGCCACAGCCCACGGTCATCAGGACTCCTGCGATCCCCAATATGCGCGCAACCTTTGACATGCCCACCCCTGGTTTGACTTGTACTGCCTAAGAATGATCAAAGCGGCGGCATCGTACAGGGAGGTCGCATCGTGGCATCACGGCCGGGTAGGCCTAGCGACCAGTAGTTCTGAGGCGGCGTTCATCGGTGGGGCTCACGAACCCACAGGCGCGGTAGCCCGTCCGGAAACAGGCCCACCGCCTGCCGGATGCCGGATGCCGGATGCCGGATGCCGCAACCACGGCAGCACTGCCGAGGCAGTGACGGCAGCGCTGACGGCAACGACGGCGGACGGCAGCGCCACTAGGCAGCCCAGCGCGGTGCCGACGTAGGCCGATCGGACCGGCTCACCAGGGCGTGCCCGCATCTTCATAGCGCCTGGCCGCCAGGGTCCGCGAGCACGCGCAATTTTCCCCGCCGACGCTCGCATAGCACACACCCCCTAGTGGTGCCACGAAACAACCGAAGTTCCCTCAAAGGCGGTCGACGGTGCGACACAACCGGCATCCAGGCACTAAGAAGTATTCATCTTGCTTAGCACCTCTTAGGGGGGGACATGTCGTTCGCTGACCGAGTGCAGGCACTTCGGCTCCGCAAGCTCAAGATCCTGGACGACCACAACAAAAGGATTCAGAAACTGCAGCGTGCCCTCAACTCTGAGCTCTCGGAGATCGATCGAGAGATCAGTCAGCTGGGGGATGCCAGTGCGAGGCTTCCCTGTCTCGTGCGTATTACGCCCGGCCCAGAACTGACGGTGTATCACTCGGCTGATGTGCCCTGTGGGCGAGTGCACAACCGGCAAAACTTCAAAGTCATGCCGGAGATCGATGCCATGGACGCGTCTCCGTACGCCTACCTGGAGCGATGCTCGGCGTGTGGCTGGAAGCGAGCCGCTAAGATCCACGGAAATCATTTGATCGGAGAAGTGTAAGTAGTGGTGAGGGAAGCCGATGCCGGTAGTTACCTGTACTGGTCAGAGCGCCGCGTCGACGAGATCGCGTCCGACAACGGCGTCACATGGGACAGTCAGCTGAGCTGGACCCTCAAGGCCGCCCCTCAAGGCATCGGGGCAGAGGTTGGAAGCCGAGAGCGGACAGGCCTCACTCGCCGCGAAAAGGCTCGCAAAATCGAAAGAACGATCGGGGAGCAGGCCGTCTCCGCCTTCAGCACACCGCCTCCCGCTCGCTTCGCTAAAGGCGTCGGTCAGGTTCACATCGCGCGGTTCATCGGTGGGCCGGAGCGAGACAAGGGTGCAGTACTCCACGTCAGAACAAGTAGTGTCCAAGGACGACGAGTCGATCTAGTCCTTTTCGGTAGCCTGGACAGCTTTCCTGGCCACCCCTTTCGATCTTCAGACGCCCCGGCAGCCGGCTGGTTCTCCTCCGCTTGGTATGCCATTGCGGAGCTGCTGGAGAGCCGTGGCACTCGGAACACGTCTCAGTGGGACGATCCTGAATCGCTTTCCGTTGAGGCGCTGCACATAGCTCTGAACCAAGGCAGTGAGCACCCTGGGACCGATCATGAAGAACCTTGGACCCGCGGGCTTACTCTCGCGCACGCTCACGACTGTGAGTGGTTCGCTCAGATCTACACCGATGTCGAGTTGACTCAGAGTCGTTGGGACTTCCGCGACAATAGACGGGGCGCAGACCGCATTTTGATCGGGGCCCCTGTTTGGGTGCGGACTGCGAGTCCAGACTCAGTGACCCGATACGCGGAGCTACGACGCGCCGAGGGCAGACGACCCCGCAGACTGCTGTCTCTTCGAGGAAGCCGTCGTCGCGGTGCCAGCTGACCGTCTCAATTTTCGTCTCATTCAGCGCCGCTCACGGCCGTTCAGGCAGGATCGAAGCTGGTAGCCGCTCTCTCAAGCAGCCACCCGTGAACGCAGGTGAACAGCCCTGTACGCAGCCCCACAAGGCACCACCACAGTTGGAAAGCGTGCACGTCCCCTGAGGCTTGGGAGGGGGATGGTGTCGGAGCTTCACGAAGTCCCGGACCAACGTGGCTCGGGGACCCCTTCTGAGCCACCCCCCTTGGTCGCGCTCTCGCCGTACAACGGCAGCAGATCGACCCAACGCTTCGTAGGGTACGGGCGAGCGCTGACAACGCCGCTGCACCACAAGCGCACCAGATCGAGCGGGAAACAGCGGGGAACCACGGTGAAAGCCGCCGAGGTCGACGAGGCGGCAGCCATACCATTCATGCAGGTCAGCGGCCGAGCCAGCCGCAAATGATCGCAGCTTCCCAAGCTGATGTTCGTCACCGCGCCTCGCGCTCTCTTGGGCCGGTGTGTGCTGGCACCGTGACGCATGCCCTGTTGCTGTAACGGGTGGCGCACCCAAAAAGGTATGGGTGCGCCAACTCTTAGTCGGACTAGGTCTTACCGTCGGATGCGCGGCAGGCTTCCGCGGAGCAACTTGACGATCTCAATGGCTCGGCGGGCCTTGCCGGCGTCGGAGGTGAATGCTGCGAAGAGGGCGCAGATGGCGACGACCGTCGTGATCAGCAACGGCGAAAGAGCGAACAGCCACAGGAAGGACACGGGGCGACAACTCCATGATGAATGGATATGTCCCGCCGCCTACGGCTCGCCGGTCCGATCCGGCTTCGTAGTGCTGGGAATGAGTGGCTTCAGCGTCCCTGGGCTGTGTGAGGTGCGCTTGAGGCTCGGACCCGACCTCGTACCACGCGCTTCATCGAGAAGTTTACGCGATCCCTCGAAACGGGGGGCCTGAACCTGGGGCACCACCCCGGTTGTGAGCATGGAGAGCCGCGAGGCGGGCTGATAGGCCGAGGCTTGGGCCGTCCCTGGGCCGTCCCTGGGCCGTCCGAGGTCGCTCGACAGTGGCCAATGACGACCAATGATGACCACCAGGCGCACGGGCCTACCGTCTCTGAGCAGCAAAAACGCAGCTCACCAAGATCCCCGGCAAGACCCAGGGCAAGAAGAAGCCGAGGGTACAACAACAATCGGCTGGCCAGGACGTCTCGCCGCCCCCCACGATGGGCCCATGGACCGGTTGCAGTTCAGCGCTTGGCAGTACGTGGCGGAGATCCTCCCTCCCGAGGAACTCCCGATGCTCGCTGCGCATGCGCTTATCGACGGACATGATTCCCCTGCCCTGCGCGAGCTGGCCGGTCTGCCGCGCCGGAGCGACCCGGCCGAAGTCCGCGAACTGTACGTTCTAGCCTTGCGCGAACTTGGCATACCCCTTCCCGACGAGGAGACAGCCGGCCGATGTCTCCTGGTGAGACTCGCGTTCGGCCTCGCGAAAGGCGAGCTGAGCCCCAAGGATGTCGGCAATGGACTGTCGATGACGGTCACAGCCCGCACCCGGGAGGAGACACGGTTCCTGTCCGTCGCAGCGGACTACAGCGAATGGCTCGGACCCGACGCGCTTCCGGGATGGGAGAAGGAACTGAAAACCACGGCCCACTCGTTGGCCGCCGCCACTGGTCTCGGCCCCAGCATCGGTGTCCCAGGTGCGCGGTCCGACTGACTAAGCCGCGGTGAGTCATCGCCGACGCCGCTGGCCATGCAGGCAGCGGCCCGTTTCAGTTTCCGTCTCATTAATCGACGTCCACGAGCGTTCAGACGCGTTCCGCGCCAGGCCCCACACGGGCCGCCGACCAACGGTGAACCCAGGTGAACGGCTATAACCGCAGCTGTCACACCGACCACCACAGTTGGAAAGCGTGCGCCCCCGAGCAACCTCCTTGGGCCGCCGTGCACCACTGCGCGGAGCAGTGCGCCTTCCACAGAGGACATGTGCCCGGCAATCCTGCACTGGTCCGCACGACGGTCGAGACCGGGGGTGGGAGACGTGGCTCGTACACAGTCCAGGTGTGGAGCACTCACGGAGAAGGGCACTCGGTGCCGACGGCTGGCGATGGTCGGTGCGTCGCGATGCAACCTGCACCGTGGCGAGTGGTCGTCGTACACCATCGAGAAGCGCAAGGAAGCCGAACGCAAGGCGAAGACACGCAAGCGTCGCAAGTGACCCAACCGGTGTGCGGTGACATCCATGGCTGACATCAACGACAGCGGACAGCGGCGGCGCCGTGCGGTCTGACACGGCCACGGCCGCCCCGCGCAGCACGGGTGGACAGGCGGTCAGTCCGAACTCTTAATGCGGTGGTCAGACCTACCTACGGCGCCGGACGTATCAGCCTAATCAGAAGCGACAGCAGGAACGCCCACACGGTCGTCGCTACGTCGTGGGGCCGCTACGCCATGGCCAGCATGCAGGGACGGATACCCGGTAGCGGCGTGGCAGCCCTGCACTACAAGCGCATGAGGTCAAGCCGTGTTCGACGGCTAACCAACGCCGCACAGACCCGCATCAATCGCTCGGAGCCTCGGCCCGCTACGCGTGAACCGCGTCCGGCAACACCTTCCGAAGCGCACTGCCCACTGCGGGCCCGGCCTCTGATACCTGACGCAGATCAGTACCTCTCAGGTAGCGATAGCTCTGCGGCGGATGGAAGGTCCCTGCAGCGCGCAGTGCACTGAGGGACACCGGCTCGTCGAAGGGCACGGGATCCTCCAAGGTCAGACCGCTCGCCTGGGTAGCACCATCCATGTAAGCGTCGTACTCGCGTCGAGTGATCCCTGTCTGGGCATGATGCGCCGACCAGACGTCCTTGGGGGAGCCCACATGGACCGAGGCGATGCGCGCCATGCCCACCAGAGCCATGGTGGGCGCGGTTGCGTACAGCAGAACCGGGGTTCCGGGCGGCGCGGCGACGCGCTGGCGGCGGACTTCCACCGTCTTACTGCCGGCCAGGATCGCGTTGGCGAAGCGCGGGTGGACGGACAGCAGCATCGCGCGTTCCGGATCGTTCACGTCGTTCGGTGCCCCTCTTGGTAGACCGCCTGGAACAGCTCGTTACTGATCTTCGACAGGGAGATCAGCGACAACGGTAGTCCCAGTTTTTTCGCCAGGGAGGTCAATCGCCGCAGCGTCACCGGCCTCGGGAAGATCTCGGTGTCCGAGAACCTGAGTGCCATGGCGCGACCGGAGGCGTCGGCGGCTTCTTGAACCTCAGCCCGACCATATACGCCCAGGTGTTCGAATTTCGAGAAGAGGGTGTCGGGTGTGTCGATGAGCACCTCGTCGAGTCGCGAACTGCCCACCACCATCTGTCCTTCGCTCGGGGAGTTGCCCTCGCTGACGTACCAGAGCAGGCGAGCCGGAACGCTCTCCCCGCGGCGGCCCGAGGAGCGGTAGTAGACGTGCTCTCTGCTGATGCCCAGGACATCACTGCGCGGAATGAGCATGGCGGGCACGTTGAACAGCTCGGTCGACCAGCGCGGCTTGATGGGCACCAGGAAGGACGGCAGCTTCGAGTCGATGACCTTCGCCGGCCACCACGCACGCTCCACCACGGCAGCCACCTCGGCGGGCATGCCGGGGCGGAGCGCGGTCGTGTCGACAGTCAGCTCGCGGGCGAGCCCTCCGGCCACAGCCTCCACTTCAGCTGCCGTCCCGCACACATTCACGAGGAGAGCGACGAGCCTGCCATCATGCTCGAAAAACCCATCGTCGCCGGCCGCGGACCTGGCGGCCTCGGAGGGATGCGGATCGCTGATGCGGATGATCTCTGCACCGCAGTCCCGGCCGAGCCGCTTGAGCAGGAAGAGGAGCTGCCGGGCCAGAGTCTGTTCCAGTGGGTGGCCGGCCGTGCGGAGGACGGGGACAATCAGAGTTCGTCCGTCCAGTGCCCATGTGTAGAGGGCGACCGGGTGGCCCTGACCATCGCGGAGCAGCTCGCGGCGCCATGCGACTGCGCCCTCATTCAGCGACCGCAGCCGCTCGGCGAAGGCCGACCCGTCGTCGCCACCCGATTGGTGAAAGAAGGCGACCAGTTCATCCTCCGCACCTGGTACCACCTCTCCGGACCGGAACTCCGTGCCCATCAGATCAGCCGGACGGTACACCTGGGCCTGCCGCAACTCGTCCACGTGCAGCGTCACGGTAGAAGGTGAGACGACCCGGACACGGGCGACCTCCCAGGCCACGTCGGTCAGGCGGGACAGCAGTGGATCACGGGTCGCCAGGACTTGCAGACCGGCGCACGACGTCTCGGCCACATACCGCAGGCGGACGCGAAGTCCAGCGTCGACGGTCAGGTCGGGCATGGCTTGTGTAGCGGCTTGGAGCAGTTCACGGCTTCGCTCGTCTACGGCCGCCAAGTCCGGGGAGAGCTTGCGCAGGCCGGTCAGCGCCGCCCGCTGGTGTTGACGTTCTGCCGTGTCCGGGAGATCCCGGATCTCATGTACCAGCTGGGGTGTATAGGCGAGTTCGACGAGATCCGCCATCCAGCCTGCTTCCAGCGCGCGTGACTCCTCCGCGTCGGCCGTGTCAGCGAGGCCGCGCAGATCGGCGAACACTCCATGGTCGACGGTTACCACTAGGAGCGCGTCGCTCTCCATCTCCGTGAACAGGTCAGGATGGCCGAGGTCCAACCACCATCCGTCCAGGATCTCGCCGTCACGGCCCCGCCCGCGCACCTCGCCATCCGGGATGAAGCCGAGACTCCTCCACATCCCGCTCAGGTTGTAGTCCCGTCGGCACTTGGCCTTGATCCCGAGTCGCTGTGGGTACCGCTCTTTGACGCCCTCCACCAGCTGGCGGGCGATTCCCCGGCCACGCTGTTCCTCCGCCACACACAGGTGTGCGAGCCGAATACGCGCGCTCCTCTTCGGCAGTCCGAACAGCGCGTAGCCGAGCATCTTGTCCCCTTCAACGGCGGCCAGAAGGCCGCCGTCCTCCGCTGCCTTCCGGTAAGCGGGAGGTGTGAGAAGCCCCAGCGTCCTCGTGTAACGATCACCCAGAGCTACGGCCTTGTCGATCAGCTCGTCCTGCGCAGGCGAAACAGCCACCAACTTGATCGCCATCGCTCCCCCTCCAGTTGGGCCGGTGACTGCCGGCGCAACTCCCCTGTCATTACATACAGGGGAAGCTGATCTCATTCACGGCCGTCCCTCAAGGGGGCACAAGGGGCGCACGGTACTCCGGAGACCGTCAGAAACGCCCTTACGTCTGCTTGACTCCCGCCTGCTTGGCAGCTGGCTCACGCAGCTGCTGCCGCACCTCGGCATCGACCCCCTGGCCCAGCTTGCGCTGGTACTTCGCCGTCGAGTACTGGTAGATCAGCTGGGCCCGCTCCGAGGACTGACCCGTGCGAACCATGAGGCCCTCCCACTTCGCACATACCATCGTGGCTGGTTGCCGTCGGCTGGGGTTCGTGCCACAACCGTGCCAGATGCAGGGGTCAGTCACGGTCAACACCGCGGCCCTGCGGTCGAGTAGCCGCCCGCTGCCTCGGCCGGCGAATCCGCAGGTCAGGCGCGAGATCCCCCAGCCTCTCTCCTAAAGCGGGTGTACGCGAGCCAGCATGTGAGGGCGCCATGCCATCATCGGATGATGCTGACCGAGGAGGACGCGCGCCGGCTGGTACTTGCCGAGATCGACGACGTGCGGAGCCAAGTCACGTACGACCTTCAGATCCTGCGTGTGGAGGTCTTGCCATTCGGGTGGATCTTCCACTGGGGGGCAGTCTGGGACGGTCAGAACGGCCAGCGCCCTCGGTTGGGAGGCAACGGTCCTTTCCTGGTGGATCGTGGAAACGAGCGGTTGATCCGAACTGCCACCAGCATCCCCATAGCTCGCCAGATCGAGGACTACGAACGCCGACTGCGACGCGAAGCTCACGCCCGAAACGCAGCAGCGAAGCAAGCTGCGCAGCAGCCATGAGTGTCTAACTGCGTGACAACGCCCACGAACAACGGCGGACGGGCGCGGACGTCTGCGGACCATCAGCGCAGGTGAGTGCCACACCAGTCCAGGGCAGAGCCTCCAGCCAAGTTGCTTCGGGACGAAGAGGTCGTGGGTTCAAATCCCGCCACCCCGACGCTGGTCAGAGGCCAGGTACTGAATTCAGTACCTGGCCTCTGTCGTGCTCGGAGAGCCAAACAGGGGGGCAAAGGGTTTTGATCAAGCCTCGCAGGCGGTTGCCTCGCGGCTCTGGACAAAGATCACGTCCATGGCTTCCGCGCCTTCGGTGATGACCGGCCGGCGCTGCTTCCGGCAGACAGCCTCCGTGGTCGCCTGGCTGGCGTGCCCGACAAGCCGGGCGGTGCGCTCCAGCGAGATGTCATGGTCCGAGAGCAGCGAGACGAAGCTGTGTCACGGGTCATGTCCCTCGTCGTGCAACGCCGTTGCGTTTAGCCGTCAGGCCCGGCGTCAATGTCGCCGTCCTTGACCATCTTGAAGTCGAGTGTGTATGCCTGCACGGTGCGTGGGTGCTGGTCCCGTTGGAATCCGTACTTGCCGGCTGTCTTGCGGTAGCGGGCCTTCAGGCGCTGACGGCGGTGTTCGGGAAGAAGGCGGGCCAGCACAGCCCGACCGATGGGCCCGACCAACTGCACCGTACCGTCCCGAACGGCGCTCTGGGCGATGAGGATCTGATCCGCGGCGGCCTGGAACAGAACGGTGAAGCTCACCCGCTGGAAGGACAGCCCCGGCGTGGCCGTCGTGACATCGCCGGTCATGCGGACCAGCGCCTGGTAGACCGTCAGCAGCGCGAGAATCTCCTGTTCCAGGCCGGGGACACTGCGGGAACGCAGCACTCGCCCGTCCAAGATCGTGGACTTCAGCGAGAAATAGCAGGTCTCCGCCTGCCACCGCCGGTGGTAGAGACGCAGCAGCTCATCTGCGGGATGGCTGTCGGCATCCAGGAGGTTTGTCATCAGCCGCCACAGCTCCGTGCGCCTGCTGCCGTCGGCCAGCACGACGGTCAGCCACGCCTCCACCAATCGCACCTGGACCCGCTGTCCGCTTGCCCTGGCACGGTAGCGGCACGGCAGGACGGCGGTGAGGTAGGAGCCGTCGGGCAGCGGGCGGCGCACCGTCGGGCGCCGCTTGCGGGTGGAGCGCATCACGAATCGGGCGCCGGTGTCCTGCACGGCCTGGAGGAAGCCGAACGCGTCGTAGTAGGAATCGGCCAGCAGGAGCATCGATGCATCCAGACGTCCCAGCAGCCGGCGTGCACAGGTGAGTTCGCCGACGCCGTCGGGGCCGAAGACCGCGCCCACCAGAGCGCGTGTGCCGCACTCCACGAGAGCCACCATGCGGACCAGCGGGTAACCGAACGCGCGGACCCTGCCGATGTGTTTGGGACAGCGCCAGGTCACCACTTTCTCATCGGGAACGGACAGGGTGGTGCCGTCCACGGCGACCAGGCGCAGGCCCCGGTAGAACGCGCACGACTGGCGGTGATCGGCCACGGGTCCGGCCAGGATCGAGAACAGGTGGGCCAGCGGTTCGCTTCCCAGTCGACGCCGGGCACGGGCCAGCGACGAGGCGTACGGACGGGCCACGGGCACGTTGCCCGGTCCCGCCGTGAGCTTGGCCCATACCGCCTGGTAGGAGGACCGCTCGAAGAAGGCGAGAGCCAGCACGAAGTACACCACGACGCGGGCGGGGAGCAGCCGTAGCCGCTGCTGCCGGGCACCGGTGTCCTCCAGGACCGCATCGACCGACTCGGGATCGATGATCTCGGTCAACTCGCCCAGATGGCCGGGCGCGTACACGTCGAGGGCTGTCACACCGAACCTGACGCTGACAGAATTCCGCGGCAACGGGACCTACGGGACACTCGCGAAGGCTTCGACATCATGCGAACTATCAGAGGTTCCGCCTTCTTGACAGGGCGCACGAACCCTTAACGCACTGGCGTTGCACACAGCGGGACGCCATCGTCCGCTGAAGTTCGGCGGTGTCCATGCCGCCCTTCTACCGCACGTGGCAAGTCCTTCGGCAGCGAGATTCAGAGTGTAGGCACAGAGACCGCCCGAACAAGCCCCAACCGTGCCTGGTGAGCACAGAGGGCGTCAGCCCTTGACCGTGCCACCGAACTCCTCCGGGACCAGGTCGGCCTGCTCGTCACCGCTCCTGATCAGGTCGAGGATCGCGTCGGCGACACCCTCGGGTGACTGCGGCTGCAGCCCAGTGGAGGCTTCCATCCGCAGTGCGTCCTCGACGTTCCCGCGGACCGTCCCGACGAACTCGCTCTTGGTGATAGACGGGAACATCGACGACACTGCGATGCCGGCGTCGGCGACCTCGGCACGGGCGATGGCCGAGAGCTTCTGCAGAGCCGCCTTGGAGGCCGCATACGCACCCGACCCGGGCAGCGTCGACCAGATGATGCCAGAGCTCACGTTGACGATGGCTCCGCCCTTCCGCTCGCGCATCTGCGGAAGGACCGCCTGCATCAGCACCAGGGGTGCAACGAGATTGAGCTCGAGGAGAGCCCGGAAGTCGTCGGGATCGATGGCGTCGACGGTGGCCTGCAACCCCTGGCCGGCATTGTTCACCAGCACATCGATCCGCCCGAACTTCTCCACCGCAGCGCGCACGGCCGCCTCGACCTG
The DNA here is from genome assembly GCF_040646935.1 of Streptomyces sp. NPDC044984. Taxonomy (NCBI): domain Bacteria; kingdom Bacillati; phylum Actinomycetota; class Actinomycetes; order Kitasatosporales; family Streptomycetaceae; genus Streptomyces; species Streptomyces sp. NPDC044984. The sequence continues at coordinate 112,856 of NZ_JBEZBE010000007.1, read as the reverse complement.
CGCGCGGTCCGTCACATCACAGGGCACGGCGAGGGCCACGTCCTTACCGAGTTCCTCGGCGAGGCCAACGATGCGCTCCTCGCGGCGCGCGATGAGCACTACCCGCGCCCCGGCCAGGCAGGCGGCTCGGGCAGTGGCCGCTCCGATACCCGACGACGCTCCGGTCACGAGCACGACGGCTCCGTTGATGTCCATGAACAGTTCCTCCTCTGTGGACCAGGGATGGATGGCTCCCTGGAAGAAGCGATGGCTATGGCGCCACTCGTTCGGTAGACTCAACATCAACGCTATCACGCGATAGCTATCAAGCAATAGGAAGGATGTGGTCGCGGGATGAGCGATGCTGAAGCCGCCGGCCTCCACGAGCTGGCCGATCTGATCTTCGCCGTGGGGCGGCAGCTGCGGCCCCCGTCCGATCCCTCCTTCGAGCCGTGCACGCCGATCGAGATCAGCGTCATGCGGCACATCCACCACCACCCCGGTACCTCCGCGCGTGCCGCGGCCGAGGCGGCCCTGCTCCCTTCGAGCAACTTCAGCCGCGTACTGCGCGGCCTGGAGAAGAAGGGCCTGGTGGACCGCGTGGTGGACAGCGGCAACGCCCGCGGCGTGTGCCTGTACCCCACGCAGAAGGCCCACCAGAATCTGCAATGCCTCCGCGACAACTGGGACCGGACTCTCCGGGGCATCGTCGACGATCCCGCCACCATCGAGACCGTCAACGCCACACTCAGACGCATCGAGCGCGAACTCATCGCCCGCCGCCGCGACGCAGACCCTCAGGACCCCCGATCCGGCTAGGACTCGTTCGGGCGATCTCTGAGCCTACGAATGCCTACGCTCTGGATCTCGCTGTCGAAGTACTCACCCGGACCCGTTTCGGTGCCTACGCGTTTTCCGGTGGGCTGGTCCGCCAGCCTCGGAGCAACGTGCGCAGCGCCTGCTGGGCGAGCCGCCGTGCGCGCTCACTTCCGACAGTACGGACGGTGCCGAGCGAGGCCATGCCGTACAGCGTGCCCCAGACAATGTCGCAGGCTTCGTCGAAGTCGGTCAGCACCACGTCGTGGGCTTCCGACCAGGTGGTAAGCAGTTCCTTCAGGACGCCGATGGCGGGGGCCGCAGCGCGTCGGCGCTCTTCCGCGTCGACGGCGTTGCCGTTCATGACCTGGTACAGGTGCGGGTGCTCGCCGGCGAACCGGACGTACTCGGACGCGATCCGCATCATGCGCTGGTCGATATCGGGTTCCTCGGCGGCCTGCTCGAGCTCCGCCATCATCAGGGCGTGGCCGTGGGCGACCAACTCCAGCACGAGGGCGTCCTTGTTGGCGAAATACTGGTAGACGACGGGCGCGGAGTATTCGACGTCGGTGGCGATGCGTCGGATTGTCAGCGCCGAGGCGCCCTCGGTTTCCAGGACGTGCAAAGCGGCCTCGATGATCCGTGCGCGGGTGCTCGCGCGTTCACGGGCGCGCCTGGTGCCGGTCGGCACGGTTGTTACCTCGCTTCGAGCGGGTTCCAGGCGCCGAGCCCCGGCGCCGTCACGACACAGCCACCTTAACAACGTGAGGAATTCCTCATCGATCACTCTTGACCACGGCACCAGCCGCTCTTCCCGCGCTTTCAGCGGTGCGCCACGAGCCGTCCGTGGACCTCGGCAACCACCCGCTCGTCCGGCTGGCCCCGTTCGCTCCGTGAATGTCGGCGACACGTTCCGGGTGGGCGCAACGCCGACGTGGAGGAGCATCTCGTGGTCCGTGTTGGCGGCCGCAGCGCTGCTCTGGCCGGGGTTGCGAGGTTGTTGTTCTCGACTCGCGCGATGGGTGGTATCCGGTTTGCGGTTACCCCGCACCATCGCCGGTCATACGTTCACGTTGCGCAGCCGCACCGCCTCGAGGTAGTCCCACAGGGCGCGCTCGCGCTCGACGTCGTAGGACTCGTTCGACGAAGGCGTCACGCGGGTGCGGTCGACGTACGAGCCGGACGGCGCGGCCGTACGGCCGGTGACGGTGGCAGCGAGCCTGCGCCCGGCCGTTGCGGCGTTGTCGACGGCTGGCGTCAGCGTGAGCAACGGCACGACCCGGCGGTCGAGGAAACGGGCGAAGGGCTTGGCGTGCCGGCCATGTCCTGTGGCCGGGACCAGGCCGGGGCTGTGCGCCACGATGTCCACGCCGCAGGGCAGGCGCCTCGCCCACTCGTGCACCAGATACATCGCCGCGAGCCTGCTCGTTGCGTACGCGGTGTACCCCGCCGCGGTGGTCGCCGGTGACGGGAAGGCGCTTGGCCGGGCAAGGACAGCCGGGTCGGCCCAGCGTGGCGCCGGGGTCAATCCGTAAGTGTGCCGCAGGTCCCCGAAGTGTGTGCCGCTGTTCGTGATCACGATCCGGGCCGGGCCGACGAGCCGGGATTCGAGCGCACGCAGCAGCAGATGGTTGGCGAGCACGTTCACGGCGAACGTGGTCTCGAGGCCGTCCGGTGTGGTGTGCAGGGCATCGGTGAACTGGACGCCCGCGTTGCCGACGAACCCTCGCAGCGGCGGCAGTTTTCCCGCGTCGAGCAGGGCACACACTGCTCGGCCGGCCAACTCGATGCTGTCGATACTCGCCAGTTCGGTGTTTATGACCGTGACCCGATCGTGGGCCCGTAGCTCACGCATCGCCTCGGCGCTGGTGGACTCACGCGCAAGGACGACGAGCCGGAGTTCCGGGTCGTCGTGCAGCAGAGCGGCAGCTGCGAAGTGTCCGATTCCTCGGGTTGCGCCTGTCATGACGAGCGTGTGCATATCGTGCTCCAATCCACAAGCTGACAAGTCAGCAAAGTCGTACTGCTCGGAAGCGCCGTCATGACCCGCCCGGCGGGTTGCGCCGTCGATGTGACGGGACGTCCCCTGTGGCGCCGAAGGCTCCTTTGCGTACGGACGAGCGAGATCGCGGCTGTCAGCGGTGATCCACGCGACGGCCCAGCGCTGCCCGATCGTCGGCACCGAGTCTTTCGTCTCGCCCTCTGCGGACGCTCAATACCCCCTGCGCCCTGGCCTGTGCGACCCGCTCCCGCGGCGACGCCGCTGAGGAAACCGCGGTGCCAGCAACGAAGGGCGCCGCGGCAGAGAGGCCGGGAACGACGGCACGCGTACGCATCTGGATCCCCTCCCCGAGCCGACGCTTCCTAACATCGATAGAACTTCTAACGCTGTTAGGGTAGGTATGGCCAGACAGCGGCGTCAAGCCAAATGAGTACGCATGGTGAGAAGTCAGCCGCCGACCCGGCTGAGGACCCGTTCGCGGATGTCCCTGACTTGTCGGGTACTCGGGTGTGCACCCACATCGTTCGGGGTGTTGGGAGGACTGGCCCACCACACGACGGCGGCGCCGACAGCGACGACGAGCGCGACGAATGCCGATCGTCAATCGCCGGCGCTGCGTTCGCTGTGGTTGCAACCTCGTCACGGCCGCCTGGCACCGGATCCATCCCGATCTCACTGCCTGCGCCCCTTGCAAATCCGTCGCGGAGGATCATGCCGAACCGGACCAACCCGGCGGGGCAGGCAGCTCCAGGCCGGGAGGGTTCTGTCAGCTACTGCCCGCTGCCGCCAACTGGACGGTGAAGCGGGTGTCGCGGCCCGGTTCGCTGGTCACCGCGATGGTGCCCCCGTGGGCCTCGACCAGCTCGCGGGTGATGGACAGGCCTGGTACTCCAGCAGCGGATCGTGTCCTGAGCCGGCGGTTATCGCCCTCCTGGTAGGGAGGGCATGGCTGAAGTCGATTGCCGGGCTGCGGAGTTGGAGTCGGTGTTCGCTCGGGTGGCGGGCCGGTTCGGTCGGGCGGATCTGCGGTGGCGGATGCGGGACTACGTCCGCGGTCTGCTGGGCCAAGCGGCGCGGAAGAACGGCCGGCAGCTCGCGGAATGGGCAGGTCACCGCACGCCGGACGGCTTTCAGCGGCTGCTGACCTGCCAAGGCCTGGGCGTCTGATCGTGACCGCTGCCTGGCGGCGAAGATCCCCGGCGAACGCGGCTTCACGACCGAGGGAGAGCCGGCCCGGGACATCGTCCGCCGCTGCCTGGCCGCCGGCCTGCCCGCCACGTGGGTCACCGCGGACGAGGCCTACGGGCAGAACTGGCACTTCCGCCGCCTGCTCGAGCAAGGCGTATGGCCGGGGTGGTACGCAGACGCCGGGGCCGCGTACCCGGAAAGGATCCGTACGTCGTCGTACCACCCACGCTACGCCCGCGAAAGCCGTGCCTTTGCCGACGCGGAGTCGGACGAGTGCGATCCGCGCGGATCAGGCGGCGGCCGACGCCGACTCCACCGCCTGCCGCGGCGCACGGTGCCGTTCCGCCCGGCGGACGGCCGGTGGTGTCCTCAGGCCCGTCACGGCGAACAGGACAGCCGGAACCCGTCTGCCAGGACGAAGCTCACGGTGGCGGACCGCCTGGCGACGGGTGACGGCGTGGGCCTCGCGCGCCCGAACCCGCCCGAGCTGCTCCGCCACCGCTCCTGGGAATCCCCGCCGGCCGGCCCGGGCCCCGTCACCGTCCCGCGTGCCCCCACCGGCCGCTGTTCTGCTGGGTGACCTCGGCGGCGACGCGCTGGATGGACTTGACCGCCATGTCCTTGCGGTCGACGTAGATGTAGTGGCCGCTGTCCTCGGCGACGCGGACCGTGCCGCGGTGGGACACGGTGGCCCACTTGTACTGTGCCTTCGTCCAGTCGGACTCGAGGGTGGGGCCGTACGTGGGGAACGCGGCCAGGTACTGCTGCCCGTGGCGGAGCACCTCGGTCGGGATCCGTCCGGCGGAGCGGACCCGGCCGTCGGGGACGACGAGGCTCTCCGGGTTCCCACCCCGCATCGTGCTGACGGTCTGCGCCCGCAGGTCGCCCGCGTCGCCGGTGGCGGACTCGGGGATCGCGCGGGTGATGTCCGCGGTCATGGTCGGGGAGGTGGCGTCCATCAGGACCAGGCCCTTGACGCGGTCGCGGTGCTCGGGGGCGTAGCGGCCGGCGATCAGGCCGCCCAGCGAGTGGCCCGCCAGCACGACGGGGGAGTCGCCGGCGACCCGGTTGATCACCCCGGTGAGGATCCGGCCCGAGTCCTCCAGGCTCTGCGGCCCCCGGGGCTTGTCGCTCTTGCCCTCGCCCAGACGGTCGTAGGAGCAGACCCGGTTCTTCTCGCTCAGCGTCTTCTGCAGGTCGGCCATCGCGTCGAGGCCGTCCCCGAGGCCGGCCATCAGCACCACCACGGGCTTGTGACCCGTCTGCCGACCCGAGCAGGAGACGTTCACGGAGTATCCCCGGACTCCGATCTTCTTCTCCCCGACGAAGGAGTCGGCGCGGCCCGCGTGACCCGGGTGGGTCACCCTGGCGGTGGTCCTGTCCGCCCCGCCCCCGTGTCCCTCGGCCTGCGCCACGCCCACGTAGCCCGTACCGGCGACGGTGCAGCACAGTGCGGCGACGGCGGTGGTTTTGAGCATGCGGTTCATGGGGTCCTCCGGGAGCACGGGAAGGCAGATCTGTGAACGACGGGCCCTTCGCCGGGCCCTCGGCCCGGACGTCGCGGCCATGACCGAACGCTATGCGAACGCGCCTGAGGAAGCGTCACCCCACCGTGGGCATTGCCCGTAGCTCTCCAGGGGGAAACCGCCCCTCGCGACTCCACCCCCAGGTCCAGAAGCGCCTACGGCACCGGGGGCAGTTCCGCCGCCACGTCGTTCGCGACGCGGGCTCGGACGACGGCCCGCGATGCCGCGAGGCACCGCTGCCTCACTTGTCACGCGGAACCCGGGCCCGGCGTGAGACCGAGGCCCGCCCGGGGCTGGCCGCCGTCCACCGGGACGTGGGCGCCGTTCACGGCAGTGGAGCGAGGCAGGAGGGCAACCGACCACCGGCCGGCTTCTGACGGGGATCGTTTCTCGCCGGTGCGGGCGCCGGCCAGAGCCGACGGACAGAACTGCCCGTAAGTACAAGCGCGTTGTTCCCCGGGCCGCCCGGCCCCTACCCCTCTGTCCGTCCACCTCGTGGATGACGGGGCCGAGTGGTCCCGCAGGCGAGGTCCAGCTCCGCCCACACCGTCTTCGACGGCGGTGGGCCGACGCGTACGCCCCACCTCGTCGCCAGCTCCTCCACCAGCAACAGCCCGTACCCCGACTCGCCCGGTGGCTCGTCACCCCTGCGCCCCGGTTCCGGCATCCGTTCACCCCGTGTGTCCGTCAGCTCGATGCGCAGCGTCCACGGTGTGGCCAGCGTCAGCGTGAGGCGGAAGGCTTCGGCGGCGTCGAGCCGATCTGCCGCGTGCTGACGATGCACGGCTGCAAGATCGCCCCTGCCACCTACTACGCCCACCACAAACGCCGGACCGCGCCGTCCGCAAGGACCGTGCGGGACGCCGAGCTGAAGGAGCACATCAGCGAGGTCTTCGAGGCCAACTACCGGGTCTACGGGGCGAGGAAGATCTGGCGGGAGCTGAACCGGCAGGGCCAGGCCGTGGCCCGCTGCACCGTCGAACGCCTGATGCGCGAGCTCGGCATCACCGGCGCCGTCCGCGGCCGGCGCGTGATCACCATGCTTCCCGGCGGCCAGGCCGGGCGGGCTCCCGACCTCGTCGACCGCGACTTCGTCGCCGGCGCCCCGAACCGGTGCTGGGTCGCGGACTCCACCCACGTGAAGACCTGGGCAGGGGTCGTCTATGTCGCCTTCGCCGTGGACACCTTCTCCCGCCGGATCGTCGGCTGGTCCGCAGCGACCGTGAAGGAAACGGTCTTCGTGCTGGATGCCCCGGAGATGGCGATCTGGCAACGCGACCGCTATCAACACCCGGGTTAGCCAGGCGAGTTGATACATCACTCGGACGCCGGGTCGCAGTACACGAGTTTCCGGCTCGCCGACCACCTGGAGGCCGCAGGCATCGCCGCCCCCATCGGATCGGTGGGCGACGCCTACGACAACGCCCTGACGGAGAGCACGATCGGCCTGTTCAAGACTGAACTGATCAAGCTCAGGCGGCCATGGAAGACGCTGTCCGACGTCGAGCTCGCCACCGCCGAATACGTCGACCGGTACAACCACCGGCGAATCCACGGTGAGATAGGCCACGTCCCACCGGTCGAATACGAGAACAACCACTACCTCGCAACCACGAAACACCAGGTCACACCCAACACCTGAGATCTCTACCGAACCCGGAACGGTTCACCATTCGCGTGCCAGATCCTGCGGGGAGCCATGGGGAACGGTGGGGACTTGCCCTGGGCGCGACCAGGACTCCGGCGCCACTCCGCCACAGGTCAGCGCAGCAATCGCCGCCAAGAGACCCAAGCTTCCCAAGCTCATGCGCAACGCGGCACCTTACGATCAAGGAATGCCTACGGAAGAGCCTCAAGTCATTTGGGTCCTTGAGGGGTACAGCAAGGCGGACGACACCTTGCGTACGGAGCATCCCATCAGCCGTGAGCAGATTCTCCAGTTGCGGGATGTGATGACGCCGGATGCCGACGATCCCTGGATGCTCCACTGTTACCCCGTGCCCATCGAGCTGTGGCCGGCGGTGGACGCGATCCTCCAGTGCGGGCCGCCCCGTCCTGGACTTGACTACCTAACGGGTGCCCACGAAGCCAGGTAAGAGGTGGAGCCAGGTGGCTCTGCACCACAAGCGCATCGGACCGAGCGGGGAACGACGGTGATCGCGGTCGGATCCAAAGGCGGCACGCATGGGCCGTTCGGCCAGGTCAACGCTCCAACCAGCCCCGGGGCGCGGCAGCTTCCCAGGCTGAGGACCCTGCTCTTGCCCTTCGCTCATGGTTGACATCGAGCTTCCGCAGGGCTTGATCGCCTCGTCCCGGTCGTCATGCGGCAAGGTGAGCCCCGCCTCTTCCGCGGCTGCGGCCACGAGAAGGTCGACGGCTCCGGCACTGCGATGCTCACCCTCGGCGGTGAGCTCACGCCGGACGACCTGGAAGCGCCCTTAGACGTCGTCTCATTTGGTGTGTCTGCGGTGGCGGATGAGGGTGCAGGCGATGGTGGTGAAGGCAGGAAGTGTTCGGCCTTGCGTTCGTAGCGGCGGTGCAGGCGGCAGCCGGCCAGCCAGGACATGGTGCGTTCGATGGTCCAGCGGTGCCGGCCGAGCCGGGTGGAGGACTCGATGCCCTTGCGGGCGATGCGGTGCCGGATGCCTCGCTCGCGCAGCCATCGTCGCAGGTCGTCGTAGTCGTAGCCCTTGTCGCCGTGGAGCTTGGCGGGCCGGCGTCTGCGCGGGCCGCGACGGAACCGGATCGGCGGGATGCCGCGGACGAAGGGCTTGAGGGCCTGGCTGTCGTGGAGGTTCGCGCCGGAGATCCCGATCGAGAGGGGCAGACCGGTTCTCTCGGTGATCAAGTGGATTTTCGAGCCCTTCTTGCCCCGGTCCACAGGATTCGGACCCGTCAGGTCCCCCCTTTCAGGGCCCGCATGTTCACCGAGTCGATCGCGCACCGCGACCAGTCCAGCTCCCCGCACGCGCCCAGTTCGTCCAGGACCAGACGGTGCAGCTTCGCCCGGACCCGGGCGGCACTCCACTCGGTGAAACGCCGGTGCGCGGTCGGCCCCGACGGGCCGAAGACCGGCGGCAACTGCCGCCAGGTGCAGCCGGAGGTGGCCACGAGGATGATCGCCGCCAGCACCTCACGGTCGCCGTACCGGCGCCGCCCACCACCTTGCGGCCGTGTCGGAGCAGGTGGCACCACCCGCTGGAACAACTCCCACAACCCGTCCGGGACCAGCCGCTCCACGATCGTCATGCCTCAAGATTACGAATCCAAATGAGACAACGTCTTATGCGGGGCGGGTCCGCAGCGTGCGGGCGAGCAGGCCGATCAGCACCGCGTTGACCAGGCCGGACAGGAGGACGCCGGCCGAGAAGACCAGTGGGCTCAGCCAGGTGGGCGAGGAGTGCTCCACGGGTGTCGTCACCAGCGGGGCGAGGAAGCTGAGCGGTGCCGCGGCCATCAGGGGCCATATTCCGGCGAATCCCGGGTCCGGCAGTACGTGCACGGCGTACAGGAAGAAGGCCAGCGACGCCGCGACCACGGCGAGGTATCCGCGTGCGAGCCAGTTGTCCACGGCGGGCGCGAGCAGGGCCGGTGCCCTCCTCGGGCGGGGGCGTGCCGGGGCGGGGCTCTTGGCGAGGGCGCCGAGCACGGCGGCGTTCACGAGGGCGCACAGCAGGAGCCATACGGTCCAGGAGCCGGCGGCCAGCGCCTCGGCCGTCCCGCTTCCTTCGGTGCCGGGTCCGAAGGGGAAGGCCACGGTCAGGAAGGAGAGGGGTGCCGTGAGCAGCATGGGGCCCATCGCGGCGGGGCTCTCCGGGAAGAGGAGCATGACCAGCACGCCGACGGCGCACACCGCCAGATAACCCCGGGCGAGCCGACTCTCCGTGGCGAGGGCGAGAAGTCGGCGTGGGTGGTGGGCGGTCGGCATCGAGGGGCCTCCGGTCGGCGGGGAGTCGGTGGTCTCCACAATGGGCCGGGGGGCGCGTTCGGGCATGAGTACGTGTACTCAACGGTCCGACGGCACTTTCCCCCTGCCGGTGTGCCGCACTTCCACGACGGCCGGCTCGCGCCGACGGGTCAGGGCCAGTGTCACGCCGCCGCCCGCCGGGGTCGCCCGCAGCGCGTTGCCGACGACCTGGCGCAGGTGGTCGGGGGCGGCGGTCACGCACACGGGCCCGGGCGCCTCCAGTTCGAGTGCGACGCCCGCCGACCGCCGGCCGCCACCCGGCCGCACGCGGGCCATAGGTATTCCCTATGACCCTTGCTGACATTTCGTCTTTGCCTCTCTTTCTCTCCCGGATCTACGGTGAAACAGCTCGACGAGGTGCTCGGCGCGAGATCTTCGGAGATTTCCCTTCCGCACCCGGAGGACGTTTTCCGTCGAGCACGGACACACGCGATCGAGAGGGTCATCGGCATGCCCACGAACGGGAACGGAATGCGGGAACTCGCGGGAAAACGAGCCTTGGTCACGGGTGGTTCGCGCGGAATCGGAGCGGCCGTCGTGCGCCGGTTCCTGGACGCGGGCGCCGAGGTGCTCACGACCGCCAGGTCCGCGGCGGACACGGTGCCGGAGGGGGCCTCCTTCGTGGCGGCCGACGTGCGGACCCGGGCCGGCGCGGAGGCGCTCGCCGCGGCCGCGCGGGAGGTGCTCGGCGGGGTGGACGTCCTGGTCCACAACGCGGGCGGGGCGCGGCCCCACGAAGACGCCCTGGCCATCCCCGAGGAGGAGTGGCAGGACGCGCTGAACCTGAACTTCCTGGCGTCGGTGCGGCTGGACTCGCTGCTGGTGCCGGGGATGCGGGAGCGGCGTTCGGGGGTGATCGTGCACGTCTCCTCGGCCGCGGTGCCCACCGCGTCAGGGCCGTTCCTGCACTACACCACGGCGAAGGCGGCGCTGGAGAACTACAGCCGGGGACTGTCCCTGGAGCTGGCCCCGTCCGGCATCCGGGTCAACACCGTGACCCCCGGCAGGGTCGCCACCCCCGGCGGCGAGGCGACGCGGGAGCAGTGGGCGCGGCTGAACGGGGACGCCGACGCCACCGGCACCACGCCGCTGGGGCGCGACGGCCTGCCCGACGACCTCGCCCACGCGGTGCTGTTCCTCGTGTCCGACCGGGCGAGCTGGGTGACCGGGAGCAATCTCGTCGTGGACGGCGGGGAATTCCCCAGGGGCTGACGCCGAAGGAATTCTGGAACGACTTTTCAGTGAATGACGAAGGATTTCTGAGCATGAACGAGTACAGCGGCAAGAACGCGGTGGTCACGGGCGGCGGCAGCGGAATCGGATTCGCGACGGCGAGACTGCTGGTGGACGGCGGAGCGCGCGTGGTGATCACCGGCCGTTCCCAGGACGCGCTCGACGCCGCGCGGGAGCGGCTCGGCGAGAACGCGGTGGCCGTCCGGGGTGATGTGGCCTCGCTGTCCGACCTGGACGCCCTGGCCAGCCGTGTGAAGGACGGACTCGGCACGGTCGACGCCCTGTTCGTCAACGCCGGCGTCACCCTCCCGACGCCCTTCGAGTCGACGACCGAGGAGGCCTACGACGAGCTGTTCGCGATCAACGTCAAGGGCGCCTTCTTCACCGTGCAGAAGCTCGCCCCGCTGCTGAGCACGGGCGCCGGCGTCGTCCTCACCACCTCCGCCGCGAACGTCATGGGCCTGCCGGAGACCAGCGTCTACGCGGCCGGAAAGGCGGCCCTGCGCTCGATGGCCCGCACCCTCTCCCGCGATCTGCTTCCGCGCGGGATCCGCGTCAACGCGGTCAGCCCCGGTCCCGTCGACACGGGAATCCTGGAGAGGACGATGACGGCGGAGGCCGCCGAGCAGTTCAAGGCGGAGCGGGTCTCGGACAATCCCATGCGGCGCTTCGGCACACCCGAGGAGATCGCCGGGGCGGCCGCGTTCCTCGCCTTCGACGCCACGTACACGGCCGGCGCCGAACTCGCCGTGGACGGCGGCTACACCCAGCTCTGAACGGGCTCGGACCAGGTCTCCTGACGCAGGAGTTCGAGCAGGGCGGTCTCCGCCGGGCCCGCGTCCTGCCGGACCACGGCGATGACGGGCTGCGACAGGGCCGGGGACACCGGGCGCACGAGGTGCTCGTACCCCTGCGGCACCGCCGAGGCCGGGACGAGGGTCACCCCCAGCCCGTGGGCGGCCCAGCGCACGGCCGTCGCCGTCTGGGACACGCGGGCGGCCGTGGCCGGGGCCAGACCGTTGTCCCGCAGCACCCTCAGCAGTACGCCGTCGAGCGTGCTGTCGCGGTCGAACCGCACCCACGGCTCCCCGTCCAGTTCGCCCAGCTCGACCCGGTCCGCGGCCGACTGCCGGTGCCCGGCGCCCAGCACCACGACGAGTTCCTCGTCGCCGAGGTGGTGGGCGTCGGCGGGGCCCTGCTCGCACGCCGCCATCAGGGCGAAGTCCAGCACGCCCCGCCGGCACAGCCGGTCCAGCTCCGCGGCGCTCGGCTCCTCGAAGACGGTGACCTCCAGCCGTGGGAAGCGGTGGCGCAGCGCACCCAGCGCACGCGGCAACTGCCGTGTGCCGAAGCCCATCTGCACCGCGACCACCAGCTCGCCCACCAGCTCGTCGGCGCCGGCCCGCGCCGTGGCCCTGGCCCGCCGCGACGCGCTCACCGCGACCTCCGCCTCCCGCAGGAACGCGCGGCCGACCGTGGTGGGCACCAGTCCGGTCGGCGTGCGGACGAACAGTTTCACGCCGAGTTCCCGCTCCAGGCCGCGGATCTGCTGGGACACCGACGGCTGGGCGACGTGCAGCAGTTCCGCCGCCGCCGTCACCGAGCCCTGTTCGGCGACGGCCAGGGCGTACTCGAACTGACGAAGGCTCATCGGCGTCCGTCCCTCCCCGCGGTCCACTCACGGTCCACCCGCGATCCACCCGCTGTCATCGCTGCAAGCGTGGGTAACCCGTTTCCGCCGACGGGAATTCCCGGACCCGGGGACGTCGGGGCCCTCGACGACGACGTCCGGCCGGAAGCCGTGAGGCCACGGGGCGAACCCCCACGGCGGCCGTCACCCCACCGTCAGTACGACCTTGCCGTGGGCGTGTCCTCCTTCCACCAGGCGCACGCCCTCGGCCGCCTGCGCCAGCGGGTACGTCCGGCCGACCACCGGAGTGAGGCGGCCGGACCCGATGAGGGCGGTGACGGCCCGCAGATCCTCCTGGACCGGGCCGGACGGGGCCGCCGGGAGGATCACCCGGAGCCGCTGCCGGACGACCGCGCCGGCCGCGAGCAGCTTCAGCAGCGAGCCCATCGCCCCGAACACGTGGCCGGGTGAGCCGCCGCCGTTGCCCACCAGCGTGCCCGTCGGGGTGAGCGCCCGGCGCAGCCGGCCCAGCGGGTGGTTGCCCACGTTGTCCACGATCACGTCGTAGCGTCCGCGGGCGTCGGTGAAGTCCTCGCGGGCGTAGTCGACGACGTGCGCGGCGCCGAGCGAGCGCACCAGGTCGGCGTTGCGGGCGCTACACACGCCGGTGACCTCCGCGCCGAGGTCCGCGGCGATCTGCACGGCGAACGTGCCCACTCCGCCGCCGGCCCCGTTGACCAGCACCCGCTGTCCCGCCCGTGCCCGGCCCACGGTCCGGACGCCGCGCAGGGCCGTCACCGCCCCCATCGGGACGGCCGCGGCCTGCTCGAAGGTCAGGTGCGCGGGTTTGGGGACCAGGAGGTCCTCGGTGGTGCGCGCGTACTCGGCGAAGGCGCCCGGGCAGAAGCCCAGCACCTCGTCGCCGGGCCGGAGCCCGCGCACGCCGGCGCCGACCGCCTCGACCCGTCCGGCCGCGTCGATCCCGGCCACCCGTGACTTCGGGCGGGTCAGCCCCACGTCCCCGGTCAGCCGGGCCGCGTACGGGTCGCCGCGCATCATGTGCCAGTCGTAGGGGTTGACCGCGGCGGCGTGCACCCGCACCAGTACCTGGCCGGCCCCGGGCTCGGGGCGGTCGATGTCCGTCGGTTCCAGAACGTCCGGCGGGCCGAAGCGGTCCTGGACGATCGCCTTCATCCGGATCTCCCCCTCACAGGTGTACGGCGTACACCCACCATCATGGGTGTACGCCGTACACCTGGCAAGGACCGGGAGGGGTCGGGAAAGGGCTGGGAGGAAACAAGAAGGAACCGGAAGGGACCGGAAGGGACCGGAAGGGACCGGAAAGGGGCCGAGAGGAGACAAGAAGGGACCGGAAGGGGATCGAGAAGGGGCCGGGAAGGGCCGGGGCGGAAACCGGGCCGGGGGCCGTCCGGGTCAGCGCAGCAGCCGGGCCAGGCCGTCCAGCGTCAGATCCAGGGCGAACTCGAACTCGTACTGGTCGTCGCAGCCGGAGCCGACGACGGACTCCTCGTCGTGGGCGACCGCCCTGGCCAGTTCGGTGATGTGGGGGTAGCGCGCGGCCATCTCCTCGGGCGGCGGCGCGTCCGGGTCCGGCTCGCGGCCGGGGCCGTCGACGAACAGCTCCTGGGAGAAGCCCAGCAGCCGGCTGCCCATGACGTGCATCGCGTGATGGACCAGGTCGAGCGGGAAGCCCCCGGCCCGGAAGACGCCGATCATCGAGTCCAGGTACGCCAGCACCGCGGGGGTCGGCGCGGCCCGCGCCTTCATCCGCGCCTCGATGACCCCGGGCGCCCACGGGTGGCGCAGCAGCATGCGACGGGCGGACAGCACCCGCAGCCGGACGGCGGTCTTCCAGTCGGTGTCCTCGACCGGCGGGTCGATCTCCTCGACGAGGACGTCGATCATGCCGTCCAGCAGCTCGTTCTTGTTGGCCACGTGCTTGTACAGCGCCATGGGGACGACGCCGAGCACCTGCGCCAGGTTCCGCATGCTGAGCGCGTCGGCCCCGCCCTCGTCGGCCAGGGCGACGGCGGCGGCCAGCACCCGCGCCCGGCTCAGGGGGGTGCGGGTCCGGTGGACGGCGTCGGCCTGCCCGCTGATCTCCACCATCCCCTTCCAGCCCCGGGTGTACGGCGTCCACCCTAGGCGTCCGCGCCCGTGCCCGCCTCGTCGGGGGCCGCTGCGACTGCCGCGTGCCGACGCGCCCGCATCGCCGCGGTCCAGCGTGTCGGCACCGGGCCTGGTGCGCTTGTGCGGGGTGCGGCAGTGTGGTGGCCGGTCACGTTGCCGACCACGCTCACCGTCTGGTGTGGTGGTTCGGGGGGCCGAGGCCCGGGAAGGATCGACGACATGATCATTTTTGGTACCAAGGGGTATCTGCATCAGCTCGCGATACTGACGCTGGTGTGCGCGCAGTGCGGGAATCCCGCCGCGCACACGCTCAGGAAGCGGGTCACCAAGTTCACCCTGTTCTTCGTGCCGCTGTTCCCGGTCTCGACGAAGTACGCGACGCAGTGCACCTTCTGCGGCGCGGAGCAGAAGGTGACCGCGGAACAGGCCGAGCAGCTCCAGGCGCAGGCGGTCGGCGGCGGACAGGGGTACGGGCAGCAGTCGCAGCAGCAGCCCTACCAGTCGTAGCCGGCCGCGGCCCTAGCCGCTCCACGCCTCGTCGTACGGGTCCTGCGGGACCGAGACCGGTTCGGCGCGGGTGACCTCGAAGTACGGGACCGGTCCGCCGTTGACGGGGTCCTCCGTACGACGCGGGGTGTAGCGGCCGGTGACCTCCAGCCAGGTGTCCGGCTGCAGGACCGGGGGGATCGCGCCGGTGAGGGCGATCTTGACCGGCTGGGCGTCGGCGGCACAGCAGTCGAGGCCCATGCGGACCAGGTACGGGGTGCCGGTGCCGTCCAAGGCCACGAAACCGGTGATGCCGATGGGGCGGTCGCGCAGGTGACGGCCCCGGTCGTAGACGGCGCGGGCCGCGTACTCCCCGACTCCCAGGCGCAGGGGTCCCCGCTCGGGCAGCTCCGGGTAGCCGAGGGGTTCCCGCAGGGCCGTACCGGTGTGGGTGGCGCTGTAGGAGCCGAGGGCGGGCGGGGCGACCAGGATCAGGGCGAGGAGGGGGAGGGTGAGGAGCCAGGAGACACGGGGTTCCCGGTGCGGCTCCCCCGGGTGCGGCCCGCGGCGCCACGCGTACCGGACCGTCGCCGCCGCCGTCGCGATCAGCACCGCGCCCGACAGCAGGAGCAGCGGGCGCAGGCCCGCCTTGACGTACCGCAGGTGGAGGTCGGTCAGGCCGGCGTGCAGCACGGTCGCGCCCAGGAGGAACAGCAGGGCCGCCTGGGCCTGGTGGTTCAGGGCCGGCTTCACAGCAGCACCGCTCCCGTCAGGGCCGAGACGACCACCACCAGGGCGAAGGTCGCGGGGGCGAAGCGCAGGGCGAAGGCCCGGCCGAACGTGCCCGCCTGCATCGCGAAGAGCTTCAGGTCGACCATCGGTCCCACGACCAGGAAGGCCAGCCGGGCCGTCAGCGAGAACTGGGTGAGCGACGCCGCCACGAACGCGTCCGCCTCCGAGCAGATCGACAGCAGCACCGCCAGGACGGCCAGCACCAGCACCGACAGCACCGGGCTGCCGGCCGCCGCGCGCAGCCACTCCGCGGGGACCACCGCCTTCAGCGTGGCCGCCGCCATCGCGCCGACCACCAGGAAACCGCCCGCGTGCATCACGTCGTGCCGTACCGAGTCCCAGAACGCCGCGCCCCGGCTCCGCCCGTCGTACGACGAACGGGAGGGCGGGCGCAGCCAGTCGGTGCGGCCGAGGCGCTGCCACAGCCAGCCCATCGCGCACGCCACCAGCAGGCTCGCGACGAAACGGGCCAGGACCATTTCCGGGTCGCCCGGGAAGGCGACCGCCGTCGCCGTCAGCACGACCGGGTTGATCGCGGGGGCGGAGAGCAGGAACGCCAGGGCGGCCGCCGGCGCCACTCCCCTGCGCACCAGCGCGCCCGCCACCGGCACGGACGCGCACTCGCAGCCCGGCAGCACCGCCCCCGCCGCGCCCGCGACGGGTACGGCCAGCGCGGGGCGTCCCGGCAGGGCGCGGGCGAAGAACGACGGCGGGACGAACACCGCGATCGCCGCCGACAGCAGGACGCCGAGCACCAGGAAGGGGAGGGCCTGGAGGACCACCGCCACGAACACCGTCATCCAGCTCTGCATCACCGGCGCGGCCAGGGCGCGGCGGACGGGGCCCTGGAACATCATCGCCGTGAGGAGGACGAGGGTGAGGAGGAGGGGGGAGGTGAGGTGGCGGGACGCCTCGTCGTGCGTCTTCTCCTCGTCGTGCGTCTTCCTCTCGTCCTGCGCCTTCTCCTCGCACGCCTTCTCCTCCCGGCCGTCGTCGGGTTCGGCGGTGCCGCGCGGGGGCGGTTTCGTGGTGGCCACGGGCCGGGTGCACCTCCGGTGGATGCGCGCGCGAGAGGGCGGGGCCGCGCTCGGGTCCCTCCCCCTTGGTACGGAGGGCGGGGCGCGGCCGTTCAGAGGCGGCCTGGAACCACCCGTCACGATGAGGCAGTCTCTTCACCCGTGGTGAGCCTCCTTCCCAACCCGTCCCTGCCCGGCGATCCGTCGGCGCACATGGTGGTGTGCGGCGACGACGGGCTCGCGCACCGGCTCGCCGCCGAACTGCGCGGTGTGTACCGCGAGCAGGTGACCCTCGTCGTGCCGCCGACCGGACGCAGCGGCCGGCAGCCGGTGGTGGGACGGGCCCGCGCGGCCTCCGCCGCCCTGCTCGACCGGGTCGTGACCGCCGTCAACCGGGGCAACAGCGGGTCCGGTGGGTCCGGTGGGTCCGGTGGGTCCGACGACACCCTGGCGCCCGGTGAACGGGTCGTGGAGGCCGCCGAGCCGACCGAGGCCGTGCTCGCCGAGGTCGGGGTGGAACGTGCCGCCGCGCTGGCGCTGGTGTACGACGACGACGAGACCAACATCCGTGCCGCCCTGACCGCCCGCCGGCTCAACCCCCGGCTGCGGCTCGTCCTCCGGCTCTACAACCGGCGGCTGGGCCAGCACATCGAGGAACTCCTCGATCAGGCAGCCGCGTTGGCGGGCGGTGGCGGCGCGCCGGAACGCGGCGGGGCCGACATCGCCACGACCGTGCTGTCCGACGCCGACACCACCGCGCCCGCGCTGGTCGCCACCGCGCTCGTCGGCACCAGCAAGGTCGTCGACGCGGAGGGGCTGCTGCTGCGGGCGGTGGAGCGCCGTCCTCCGGGACCGGGCGAGGTGGCCGACCCGGGGCTGTGCACCCTCGCGCTGCTCTCCGCGACCAGCAACGACCCCGCCGGGGACGAGGGTGCGGAGGACAGCGGCGAGCAGGGCCCGCAACTGCTGCCCGACGCGGCGGCGGTGGCGGCGGCGACCGGGCGGGGGACGGTGGTGCTGGAGCAACTGTCCTACTCCGGGCCCTCGTTGTCGTCCGGGCGGGGCGGTCCGCCGTTCGCCTCGCTGTTCTCGCGGCGGTTGCGGTGGTCGCTGGCGGGACTGGTGGCGGCCACGGTCGCGCTCGCGGTCGCCCTGGCGCTGGTGACGGACGACGATCCGCTGCACGCCACGTACGTCACGCTGCTCGACCTGTTCGCGATCAACGAGCCCGCGCACCACGAGTCCACCGGCCGGCAGGTGCTCCAACTGTTGTCCGGAGTGGTGGGGTTGCTGTTGCTGCCGGTGCTGCTGGCGGCGGTGCTGGAGGCGCTGGGGACGTTCCGCACGGCGTCGGCGCTGCGGAAGCCGCCGCGCGGACTGAGCGGGCACGTCGTGCTGCTCGGACTGGGCAAGATCGGGACCCGGGTGCTCACGCGCCTGCGGGAGCTGCACATTCCGGTGGTGTGCGTCGAGGCCGATCCGGAGGCGCGGGGGATGGCCGTGGCGCGACGCCTACGGGTGCCGGTGGTGCTGGGGGACGTCACGCAGGAGGGGGTGCTGGAGTCCGCGAAGATCCACCGTGCGGACGCGCTGCTGGCACTGACCAGTGCGGATACGACGAACCTGGAGGCGGTGCTGTACGCGCGGTCCGTACGGCCCGATCTGCGGGTGGTGCTGCGGCTGTACGACGACGACTTCGCGAAGGCCGTGTACCGGACGCTGCGGACCGCGCATCCCTCGGCGCTGACGCGGAGCCGGAGCGTCTCCCATCTGGCCGCGCCCGCGTTCGCCGGGGCGATGATGGGGCGGCAGATCCTGGGGGCGATCCCGGTGGAGCGGCGGGTGCTGCTGTTCGCGGCGGTCGTCGTGGGCGGGTACGCGCAGTTGGAGGGGCGGACGGTGGGGGAGGCGTTCCGGGCGGGGGCCTGGCGGGTGCTGGCGCTGGACACGGCGGGGTCCGCATCCGGCGGGGAGGGAGTGCCCGGGTCCGGGCTGGTGTGGGACCTCCCTGACACGTATGTGCTGCGTGCCGAGGACCGGGTGGTGCTGGCCGCCACCCGGCGGGGACTGGCGGAGTTGCTGGGGCGGCGGGCGCGGAGCGCGACGTGACGCTTGCCGCCGGGCGGGGGTGGGTTTCACTTGCCCGCGCTCGCGGGGTGCACGAAGCTGCCGCCGGGCGGGGGTGGGCTTCACTTGCCCGCGCTCGCGGGGTGCCTCCCCCACTCTCGACTTCGCTCGAGCGGGAGGTACCCCCACCGCCCACCCGTGCCGCCCTGGGGGTACCTCCCAGGCCCTTCAGGCACTGGGGGAGGCACGACTGCCCGCAACTACGCGGGCACGGCTGCCCGCGGTTACGCGGGCAGGTGTTTGGCTGCGAAGGCGAGTTCCAGGCGGACCTGCTTGATGCGTTCGTCGACCACCAGGGAGCCGTGGCCCGCGTCGTAGCGGTAGACCTCGTGGACCGCGTCGCGGGACTCCAGGCGTTTGACGTAGTTCTCGATCTGCTGGATGGGGCAGCGGGGGTCGTTGACGCCCGCCGAGATGTAGACCGGGGTCCTGACCTGGTCGACGTAGGTGATCGGGGAGGACGCCTCGAAGCGGTCGGGGACCTCCTCCGGGGTGCCGCCGAGCAGCGTGCGGTCCATCGCCTTCAGCGCTTCCATCTCGTCGTGGTACGCCGTGACGTAGTCGGCGACCGGAACCGCCGCGATGCCCACCGCCCACGCGTCGGGCTGCGTGCCGATGCCGAGCAGGGTGAGGTAACCGCCCCAGGAGCCGCCGGTGAGGACCAGCCGGGCCGGGTCGGCGAGTCCGGAGGTGATCGCCCACTCCCGCACCGCCGCGATGTCCTCCAGCTCGATCAGGCCCACCCGGTGCTTCAGCGCGTCGGTCCAGGCGCGGCCGTAGCCCGTGGAGCCCCGGTAGTTGACGCGGACCACCGCGTAGCCGTGGTCGACCCAGGCGGCCGGGCCGGCCGCGAAGGAGTCGCTGTCGTGCCAGGTGGGGCCGCCGTGGATGTCGAAGACCGTGGGGAGGGGTCCGGTCGCGCCGGCCGGCTTCTGGACGAGGGCGTGGATACGGCCGCCGGGCCCCTCCACCCACACGTCCTCCACCGGCACCGACCCGGGCGACTTCATTCCGGGCGGGTCGAGGACCACGTCGCCCGTCGTGGAGCGCACCGCCGGCGGTTGGGCCGCCGACGACCACAGGTACTCCACGCTGCCGTCGGGCCGGACCGTCGCGCCCGAGACCGCGCCGCGCGGGGTGGGGATCTTCTCCAGTCGGCGCTCGGCCAGGTCGTAGCGGAACAGCTCGCCGCGGGCCTCGAAGCCGTGCACGATGAGCAGCCCCGTGCCGTCCGGGTACCACTCGGCGCTCACGTCGCCCGGCAGCTCCAGCGCGAGGTCGCTCTCCTCCCCCGTCGCCACGTCCCACACCAGGGGCTCCCAGCGTCCGCGCCGCTGGTGTCCGACGAGCAGCCGGGTGTCGCCCGGCACCGGCGCGAAGCCCAGCACCTCCAGGCCCAGCTCCCGGGTGCCGCCCTCGGTGTCGTCGAGCTCGGCGACCGTCGTGCCGTCGGGCCGCAGCACCCGCAGCGCGGAGTGCATCGCGTCACCGTGCTCGGTGTGCTCCACGGCGATCAGCGAACCGTCGTGGGAGAGGTCGCCGACGCCCGCCGACTCGCGGTGCCGGTAGATCTCCACGGGCGCCTCGCCCGTGCGGGCCAGGTGGATCGTCGTACCGTCCTCGTCCGTGGAACGGCCCACGACCGCCGTACGGCCGTCCCGGCCCAGCGCGAGTCCCGCCGGGTACGAAGGGTCGAGGCCCGGTGCCGCGAGTTCGTCCTCGCCGCCCGGGAACCGCTGCCGGCGCCACACGCCGAACTCGTCGCCGTCCTTGTCGTCGAACCACCAGATCCACTCGCCGTCCGGCGAGAGCACGCCGTCCGTCGTGCCGTTGGGCCGGTCCGTCACCTGCCGCTGCTCGCCCGTCGCCCGGTCCCAGGCGTACAGCTCGTACGTCCCCGTCGCGTTCGACACGAACAGGGAGCGGTCGGGGGCGTCCTCCGCCCAGTCGGGCAGGGACACCCGGGGTGCCCGGAAGCGCTTCTCCCAGTCGGGCATGCCCGCGCCCTGTTCCACTCGCTCGGTCTGGTGGTCCGCCCGGTCCGGCGCGTCGGACCCGTTGCTCTCAGTCATGACCCCATACTGCCCGTCCCGGGGGGCATCGCGCCGCCGAGGTCCCCAGGCTGTGGACAACTTCTTCCCGATCTTTCACCACCCCCTCGTGGGGACGGCCCGCCGCACGGCCACCCCGCGGGCCGGGAACCACCCGCGGGCCCGTACCGTTGAGGGCGTGTACCGGTTTCTGCTGACACCCCGCTGGTGGGGGATCAACGTCTTCCTGCTGCTCTCCATCCCCTTCTGCGTCTTCATGGGGTCCTGGCAGCTGGGCCGGTTCGAGGACCGGGTGGACAGCCACCGCGACGCCGAGGCACGGATCGCCACGGACAAGCGGGAGGCGGCCAGGCCCCTGGACGACCTGCTGCCCGTGACCAAGGCCACCTCCGGCAAGCAGGCCACCGCGAGCGGCCGGTACGACACCCAGTTGCTGGTGCCCGACCGCACGCTGGACGACAAGGACGGCTACTACGTCCTGGCCCTGCTGCGCACCGACACCGGCCGGGCGCTGCCCGTCGTCCGGGGCTGGCTGCCCGGCACCCCCGATCCGGCCGAGGTGCCCGCGGCGCCCACCGGTGAGGTCACCGTCACCGGTGCGCTCCAGGCGTCCGAGACCCCGGGCAGCAACGGCGTCAGCGCCCGCGGCGGCCTGCCGCAGGGGCAGACGGCGGCGATCAGCTCGGCGTCGCTGGTGAACCTCGTGGAGTACGACGTGTACGACGCCTGGATCACGCTCAACCGCGGCGACTCGGGGATGCGGGCGGTTCCGGCGACCGCGCCGGGCGGCACCGGACTGGACCTGAAGGCGTTCCAGAACCTCGGCTACACCGCCGAGTGGTTCGCCTTCGTCGGCTTCGTGATCTTCATGTGGTTCCGGCTGTTCCGCCGCGAGCTGGAGTTCGTCCGCGACGCGGAACTGGGCCTGGTCCCCGACGAGGACGGGACCGACGGGAACGGGACCGACGGGACCGGGACCGGAAACGGGGAGCGGGAACCGGAGCGGTCGAGTCCGTCAGCGGTCTGACGACGACGGACCGGGTCAGCGGCCTGACGACGGACCCGAGGGCCGCCCCCGTCACACCGTCGTCAGCAGCCCCGTGTAGTACACCGTGCCCGCGCACGCGTTGCTCACCGTCGTGGTGGCCGAACCCGAACCCGTGGCCGGCGTGTACGTCACCGCGACGCTGCCCTCCACCGTGCCGTCCTCCCTGACCAGCTGGGTGGCCGTGCCGCTGTCGGTGCCCGTGGACACCCCGGTCGTCGTGGTCGGGTCGTCGGTCGGTACCGGATCGGGCGAGGGACCGCCGGTGCCGCCACCGGTGCCGGTGCCACCGCCGGTGCTGTCGCCCGGATCCGTGCAGGGCTCGGAGGGCACCCAGGCGAACTTCACCTCGTACGCCGCACCCGGCTTGAGCACCAGCCGGACGGCCTCCAGGGAGGGGTCGGGCAGCCCGGCCGCCGCGTCCCCCGCCACGTGCGGCGCCGAACCCACCTTGGCGGTGTCGGCGGCGCCCTGCGGGATCGCGCTCACGGAGCCGGCGCCCTCGACGGTACAGCTCGCGGTGGAGACGTTGACGACCCGGAAGGAGCCGTAGACCGCGCCCGTGGATTCGGGGGCGGCGCTGGACGCGGCCGCCGGGCCGAGCTGGGCGGCGGTACAGGCGGGTACCCCGGC
Organism: Streptomyces sp. NPDC044984; assembly: GCF_040646935.1. NCBI lineage: Bacteria > Bacillati > Actinomycetota > Actinomycetes > Kitasatosporales > Streptomycetaceae > Streptomyces > Streptomyces sp. NPDC044984. The sequence continues at coordinate 90,214 of NZ_JBEZBE010000007.1, read as the reverse complement.
CGCGGTGCTGGACGAGGGGTCGGCGCCCTCCGTCGTACCCGCACTGGAGCCGGTGGACGAGCCGCCCTTCTCCTTGTCCTTCTTGTCGCCCTTGTCGGTCCCCTCGACCTGGTCCGAGGTGCCGCCCGCGGTGCTCTCCCCGCCCTTCGGGTCCTTGCCCTGGCCGGTGCCGCCCTGCGCCTGCGCGGCGTGGCCGACGGCGGAGGGGTCGGCGTCGGAGCCGGTGACGCCGGAGACGTGGACGAGGGCGGGGACCGCGGTGCCGAGGAAGAGGGCGGCCGCGGCCGCGCCGACGAGGGCCTGGCGTTTGCGGGCACGGCGGGCGGGGACGGCCCGGCGCAGATAGTCCAGGGTGCCGTCGCCCGGCTCCACCTCCCGCACCGCCTGCCGCATCAGGGTGCGCAGTGCCAGCTCGTCCGCGTCGAACTCCTTGGAGCCCTGTTCGTCCAGGCCGTCGTTCACAGTTCCGTTCCCAGCGTGCGTGTGCTTCGGTTCGTGCTCGTCGCCGGATTCCCGTACGTCCTCGGGCGCGGGCACGCCCTCGGACTCCCGCGCGGCGCCGGACGGGCGGGAGGTCTCCCGGACCTCGGGCCCGTCCTCCTCGCGCCGCGCGTCCTTGCCGTCGCTCATGCCGGCGCCTCCATGGCCAGCCGCAGCGCCGCGATACCGCGTGAGCCGTACGCCTTCACCGAGCCCAGCGAGATGCCGAGGGTCTCGGCGACCTGCGCCTCGGTCATGTCCGCGAAGTAGCGCAGCACCAGCACCTCGCGCTGGCGGCGCTGAAGGCCCTTCATCGCCTTGATGAGGGAGTCGCGCTCCAGCTGGTCGTAGGCGCCCTCCTCCGCGCTCGCCATGTCGGGCATGGGCTTGGAGAGCAGCTTGAGGCCGAGGATGCGGCGGCGCAGCGCGGAGCGGGACAGGTTGACGACCGTCTGACGCAGGTAGGCCAGGGTCTTCTCCGGGTCCCGGACGCGTTTGCGGGCGGAGTGGACGCGGATGAACGCCTCCTGCACGACGTCCTCGCAGGAGGCGGTGTCGTCGAGGAGGAGCGCCGCGAGGCCCAGCAGCGAGCGGTAGTGCGCGCGGTAGGTCTCGGTGAGGTGGTCGACGGTGGTGCCGGCCGCCACGACGTCGTCGGCGCCGTCACGCTGACCGGGAATGCGGGCGGGGCGCGCTGCGGGCATGGGCGCGATCACCGGCATGCCGCCGCCGGACGCGCCGGACATGCGGGGTCGGCGAGCCGGGCGGGGCGGCCGGAGGGCCGTGCCGCGCGGCGCTGTGAAGTCGAGTACCTCAGCCACGCCAGTTGGACACGCTTCCCCTCGCAAGGGTTGTACGCGCCGGGCGTCACTTTCGCGGCGGCCGGTGCGGCCGGCCGCCCGCCCGCGTCAGGCAGCACCACCGACAGCACATCAAATGCCCTCATGCGTCCCGCTCTTCCCCTGTATTCCATATGAACGGGCGTCCCCACGCCCGGTTCCGGACGTCCCCACGTCCGGAAAGCAGCGCCCAGTGCCCCCGGTAGGGGGTGACCGCAAAGACGCTCCCCGCCCTCCGCTCGGTTGCGGATGACGGGGAGGTGAATCCTCGTACACGCCTGGCGCAATCCTCCGTTGCCGGAACTGCCTGATCAAGTGGCCAGGGCCGGAAATCCGGCACGCACAGGACTTACACAGATCCTACAAACGAATGCTGTGCGATCCAGAACTTTTCACCGCTCAACCGCCACGAGTTCGGCGATCTGCGCGGTGTTGAGCGCCGCTCCCTTGCGCAGGTTGTCCCCGCACACGAAGAGCTCCAGCGCGGTGGGGTCGTCCAGAGCCCGCCGTACCCGCCCGACCCAGGTCGGATCGGTGCCGACGACGTCCGCGGGGGTGGGGAACTCCCCCGCGGCCGGGTTGTCGAACAGGACCACTCCGGGCGCCGTGGCGAGGATCTCGCGCGCCTTGTCGACGGTGACCTCGCCCTCGAAGCGGGCGTGCACGGTGAGGGAGTGCGTGGTGACCACCGGGACGCGTACGCAGGTGACCGCCACGGGCAGGGAGGGCAGACCGAGGATCTTGCGGGACTCGTCCCGCACCTTCATCTCCTCCGAGGACCAGCCGTCCTCCCGCAGCGATCCGGCCCACGGTACGACGTTCAGCGCGACCGGCTCCGGGAACGGCCCGGTGTTGTCCCCCACGGCCCGCCGTACGTCACCGGGGCTGGTCCCCAGCTCCGTGCCGGCCACCAGCGACAGCTGTTCGCGCAGCGTCCGCACGCCCGCGTGCCCGGCGCCGCTGACCGCCTGGTACGACGAGACGACCAGCTCGCGCAGGCCGAACTCGGCGTGCAGCGCGCCCAGCGCGACGATCATCGACAGGGTGGTGCAGTTCGGGTTGGCGACGATCCCGCGCGGGCGCCTCCGCACGGCGTGCGGGTTGACCTCGGGGACGACGAGCGGCACGTCCGGGTCCATGCGGAACGCGCCCGAGTTGTCGACCACCACCGCGCCCCGCGCGGCGGCGACGGGCGCCCACCGCTCGGCGACCTCGTCGGGCACGTCGAACATCGCGACGTCGACCCCGTCGAAGGCCTCCTCGGTGAGCGCCACGACCTCGGTCTCCTCGCCGCGCACGGCCAGCTTGCGGCCGGCCGAGCGCGGGGAGGCGATCAGTCGGATCTCGCCCCAGACGTCCGCCCGCTGGGACAGGATCTGGAGCATGACCGTGCCGACGGCCCCGGTCGCTCCCACGACCGCGAGCGTCGGCCGCCCGGAACGTCCGGGTCGTACGGACTCGGCCATCAGCGGCCGGTGCCTCCGTAGACCACGGCCTCGTCGCTGTCGGAGTCGAGACCGAACGCGGAGTGCACGGCGCGCACGGCCTCCGGCACGTCGTCCTTGCGGGTGACGACCGAGATGCGGATCTCGGAGGTCGAGATCAGCTCGATGTTCACCCCGGCGTCGCTGAGCGCCGTGAAGAAGTCGGCGGTGACGCCCGGGTTGGTCTTCATACCGGCGCCGACCAGGGAGATCTTGCCGATCTGGTCGTCGTAGCGCAGGGAGTCGAAGCCGATGGCGCCCTTGTTCTTCTCCAGCGCGTCGATGGCCTTGCGGCCCTCGGTCTTCGGCAGGGTGAAGGAGATGTCCGTCAGGCCCGTGGAGGCGGCGGACACGTTCTGCACGACCATGTCGATGTTGATCTCGGCATCGGCGATCGTGCGGAAGATCGAGGCGGCCTCGCCGGGCTTGTCCGGCACGCCGACGACCGTGACCTTGGCCTCGGAGGTGTCGTGCGCGACACCGGAGATGAGAGCCTGCTCCACCTGCTTGTCCCCTTGCTTCATCGGCTCGCTGCTGACCCACGTGCCCTGCAGTCCGCTGAAGGACGAGCGGACGTGGATCGGGATGTTGTACCGGCGGGCGTACTCCACACAGCGGTGGAGCAGCACCTTGGACCCGGAGGCCGCGAGCTCGAGCATGTCCTCGAACGCGATCCAGTCGATCTTCCGGGCCTTCTTCACCACGCGCGGGTCGGCGGTGAACACGCCGTCCACGTCGGTGTAGATCTCGCACACCTCGGCGTCGAGCGCGGCGGCGAGGGCGACGGCGGTGGTGTCGGAGCCGCCGCGGCCGAGCGTGGTGATGTCCTTGGTGTCCTGGCTGACGCCCTGGAAACCGGCGACGATGGCGATGTTGCCCTCGTCCACCGAGGCCTTGATCCGGCCCGGCGTGACATCGATGATGCGGGCTTTGTTGTGGACCGAGTCGGTGATGACACCTGCCTGGCTGCCGGTGAAGCTCTGGGCGTTGTGGCCCAGGTTTTTGATCGCCATGGCCAGCAGGGCCATGGAGATCCGCTCTCCGGCGGTCAGCAGCATGTCGAGCTCGCGCCCGGCAGGGATCGGGGAAACCTGCTCGGCGAGATCGATCAGCTCGTCCGTCGTGTCGCCCATCGCGGAAACCACGGCGACCACCTGGTGGCCGTTCTTCTTGGCTTCCACGATCCTCTTGGCGACGCGCTTGATGCCCTCGGCATCGGCTACGGAGGAGCCTCCGTACTTCTGCACGACAAGGCCCACGTGCGCTCCTCGCTCAGTCCGTCGTTTTCCACAGTCCGCCCACATATGTGTGCGCTGCGGTCGGCTCAGTCTATCGAGCGCCCGAAAAACCCCTCCGCGATATCGCATGGTGAGACTCCCCGGCGCCCGTGCAGGGGGCTCATGCCCCATCCCAACGCGGACCACTCGGAAAAGCGACCCGCGTCACATGCGCGCCGCTGTCCCCGGCTCGGCGCGCCGTCTGGAAGGGGGTTCTCCGGGGCCGCAGGCGGCTTGGACCGCGGCGTCACGGCGTCGGTGGGCCTCGTGGAGGAGGCCGATCAGCCCGTCGAGAAGGCAGGTGTCATGGTGGTCGAACGTGGGACGCCCCATCTCGACGGCGTCGTCGAGCCGGCCCTGGCGGGCCAGTAGCTCGGTCAAGGGCCACCGGAAGGGGGCCGGGTACTCGTCGGAGCCGAGGAACTCACGCAGGACGGCCTCGGCCTCCCCGGTTCTCCCTCTGTCCTCGAGCGCCCGGGCGTAGGGGCGGAGAGTGGCGTGTGCGTGCTTTCCGGTGCCCAGTTCACGCAGGTCCTCGATGCGTCCTCGGCGCCGGAGGAGTTCGGCGCAGGCGGTGAGGGCGCTCTGGACCAGGAAACGGTCTGCGGCCATGTCCGCTCCGGGAACGCGAACGGCTTCGTCGGCGCGGCCCGCACGTTCGAGGACCCGGGCCTGAGGTTCCCGCGCGTTCCTGGCGGCATCGTGCCACCGGCCCTCGGCACGGGCGTTTCCGGCCCGCCGCGCCGGCGGAGCGACCAGTTCCAGCACCCGCTCGTCGCGGTCCCGTCCCTCGGTTCCGCGGCGTCCCGTACGGTCGGCCCGTGATGATCGAATCGGGCGGGCCGCGCAGGCTCGGCGTACCGGCGTCCGAGGCGCGGTTGCGTTTCGAGGCGGAGCGGCGGGAGACCGGGGGCGGGCCGGGCCGCAGGCTGCTCGTGGTCGACGGGGAGCCCGCCTTCGAGCTCAGCTCCTGGTGCGGAACGTGCCCGTTCCTGTTCCGCCGGCTGGAGACGTGCGGCGCTGGGCGCCGGTGCCGCATGATCGGCCCGTGACGGAGCCCGCGGAGAGAGCGGACGAACTGCCGCAGGCGGCGAAGGACGGCGACCCGGCGCTGGTGACACGGCTGCTGGAGGCGGGCGCCGGCGTGGACGCGATCGGCCGGGAGGGACGGACCGCGCTGGACCTGGCGGTGCAGGAGGGGCACGCGGGGGTGGTCCGGTTGCTGCTCGCCGCGGGTGCCGACACCGGGGGGAACGCGGGGCCGTACCACGAGCTGACGCCCATGATCGCGGCGGTGATGTCCGACCGCGCGGCGGTCGTGGAGGTGCTGATCGACGCCGGGGTGTCCCTGGGGGCTCAGGCGGTCCGGACCCCCTACTGCCCCTGTCGCTCGCGGCGTCCCTCGGGCACACGGGGGTCATGGGGCTGCTGCTGGACCGCGGGGCGGACATCGAGGACCGGGACTTCAAGGGCCGGTCACCTCTGGAGTGGGCGGCCGCGTACGGGGAGGCGGAGGCGGTGCGCCTGCTGCTCGACCGCGGTGCCGAGCCCACGGCGAGGGCGCTGACCGGCGCGCGCAAGAACGTGGGGTGGCGTCCGGAACGGTCCGGGGACCACGCACGCGTCCTCGACGCCCTGCGTGCCGCCGGGGCCGTCGGCTCCGAAGGGCGGTGAACCACTGGTCCCGTTGCTCCACACCCCGCTCAGGCAGCGCCCCACCGTTCGGTCGCCGTACTCGATCGTCACCCTGATCCCGGTCCCGAGAGCCTCCGCGTACGCGCGCACGGCCTCCAGGTCGTGGGTCCCTCCCCGCTCGATCCGGGGGACCCGGACCAGGCCGTGTCTCACAGGTGCTCGACCGGTTGCCGTCCCGACCTGGTAGAACCGGGTCCGGACGGCACGGGGAGACGAATCCTCGGGGGCGGCGTGTCGGGACCGGTGGTCGGGCTGTGGCTCTTCGAACGGCGCGAGTTCGGGGACGTCCTGGCCGATGTGGCCCCGTGGCTGGAAGGCTTCTGCGAGCCGGTCGGGACCAAGGGCGGCAGCGACCTGGACTTCTGGGTGCGAGACGGTTCGGTCATGGGTCTGCCCGCGTCGGATCCCACCGGCGTCGGTGTGTTCTTCCTGTCGGAGGACGAGGAGATACCGGCGGACGACGAGGACTACTCGGCCTTCTCCCGGCCACCGGTACAAGGGCTGGTGCTCGGCTCCGGCTGCTCGGGCCCGGCGAACCACCGGATGCTCGGCCACCTGGCACTCGCGCTCGCCGAACGCCTCGACGCGTTGATCGACTTCGACGGCGTCCTGGGCTACCCCACCCCGCGCGATGAGACGTGCGACGAGGACGACCTCACCCGGGCGAGGGCACTTGCGACATCCCTGCCGGGGAGGGTGGCGGAGGTCTCCTACGACACCGGGGGCGGTGGTCGGTGGTTCCGGCACGTCGGTGACGTGGAGTTCCTGGCGGCCTGGCTGCGGCATCCGGGTTTTCACCTGGTCAAGTAGCGCCCGACACTCACGTTGCGGCCTCGGTACGCCTCGGCGTCGGGGCCTCGGGCCGGTTCTCCCGGATCCGGTTCTCGACGTCTGTCCGGCTGCTTGCCGGCTCATCGGGTCTCCCCGTCCTCCGCCACCGCGTAACCGGGTACGGACGGCCACCGGGCGGTCAGCTCACGCGGCGGACGCCAGCAGGGACACACCCATCCCAAAAAAGCGTGAGCACACCGGCCGACACCGTCCATTGAGCGCTCATTTGAGTACTCAATGGACACTCGCCTGCCCTATGCTCACGCTTTTTCATCACATGACCGGTCGCACGCCCAGCGGGGTGCCGATCTCCTCGGCCATGACCTTGCCCGCCTCGAACTCCAGGGTGTCGTCGCCCATGCCCTGGTCGGTGTCGAGGCCGTCGAGTTCGGCGAGGGGCTGGTCGAGGCGGACGTGGGCGACCACCGACTGGAGGGCGCGCAGGGTCGCGGACGCCGTGGAGCCCCAGTTGGAGAAGTAGGAGAACTGCCACCACCACAGGGCCTCCGTGGTGCGGCCGGCCTTGTAGTGGGCCATGCCGTGGCGGAGGTCGGTGATGACGTCGGTGAGGTCGTCGGAGATACGGGCCGGGACCGGGGCCTTGCGGGGCTCGTAGGGGTCGAAGACCTCGGAGTAGACGTCGATCGGGTCGAGCATCCGGGCGAGGTTCTCGCGGAGTTCGTCCACGTCGCCCTCCGGGCCCAGGTCGGGCTCGTAGCGCTCCTCGGGGACGATGTCCTCGTGTGCGCCCAGACGGCCGCCGGCCAGGAGGAGCTGGGAGACCTCCAGGAGGAGGAAGGGGACGGCCGAGTCCGGCTCGTCGCCCTTCGCGACCTCCGTGACGGCGACCAGGAAGCTCTCGATCTGGTCCGCGATCTGGACCGCGAAGTCGTCCGGGTTCCGGTCCGTCGCGTGCAGCGTGGCATCAGACATCTAGGAGTCGTCTCCCCTCGAAGGCGCGGCCGAGGGTCACCTCGTCCGCGTATTCCAGGTCGCCGCCCACCGGGAGGCCGCTGGCCAGGCGGGTGACCTTCAGGCCCATGGGCTTGATCATGCGGGCGAGGTACGTCGCCGTCGCCTCGCCCTCCAGATTCGGGTCCGTGGCCAGGATCAGCTCCGTGACCGTACCGTCGGCCAACCGCGCGAGAAGTTCTCGTATACGCAGGTCGTCGGGGCCGACCCCGTCGATCGGGCTGATCGCGCCGCCCAGCACGTGGTAGCGGCCCCGGAACTCACGGGTGCGCTCGATGGCCACGACGTCCTTGGGCTCCTCGACGACGCAGATGACGGCCGGGTCGCGGCGGGTGTCGCGGCAGATGTTGCACTGCTCCTCCTGCGCGACGTTCCCGCAGGTCGCACAGAAGCGGACCTTCGCCTTGACCTCCATCAGCGCGTGCGCCAGACGCCGTACGTCCGTCGGTTCCGCCTGGAGGATGTGGAAGGCGATCCGCTGCGCGCTCTTGGGACCGACGCCGGGCAACCGCCCCAGCTCGTCGATGAGGTCCTGGACCACGCCTTCGTACAACGGACTGCCGTCCCTTCCTGGTGTTCCTTCAGTACGTACGGTAGAGGCCCGCGGGCCGTCTGAGAAAGGTCAGAACGGGAGACCGGGGATGCCGCCGCCGCCCAGCCCCTGGGCCAGCGGGCCGAGCTTCTGCTGCTGAAGGGTCTGTGCGTTCTCGTTGGCCGCCTGGACCGCCGCGACGATCAGGTCGGCGAGGGTCTCGGTGTCCTCCGGGTCCACCGCCTTCGGGTCGATCACGAGGCCGCGCAGCTCACCGGAGCCGGTGACGGTGGCCTTCACCAGACCGCCTCCCGACTGCCCTTCGACCTCGGTCCTCGCCAGCTCCTCCTGGGCCCTGGCCAGGTCCTGCTGCATCTTCTGGGCCTGCTGGAGCAGCTGCTGCATGTTCGGCTGGCCACCACCGGGGATCACGATTCGGCTCCTTGGTCGGTCCGTCGGTAAGGGTTTTACCGTTCGGCACGAGCCTACGTGGTCACGGGAGCCGTTGCCCCGGCACTCTTTCGAGTGAGTCGCGAGGGGGGCCCTATACCTGATCACGGCCATCTTCCGGGCGACAAAGAGCCCGAACCCCCGACGCCGCCACCCGTTGGGAGGTAGGAAGGGTCAGGCGCGCGAGCACGTGGCGTCACGCTTCATGGACGGACAGTAAGCGGAGTCAGCAGGGGTCAGTAGGGAGATACCGGGTGGGTCAGCCGGAGATGCAGCCCGAGGGGCGGCCTCAGGACGGGCGGGGCGAGGAGGCGGCCGGGCTGTGGCCGGGCGACCTGGAGGGGCGGGAGTTCCCGCTCGGGGACTGGGGCGAGCCGGCGGCCCGGCTGGACGAGCTGTACCGGTGGGTGGAGCGCGGCGCGCTGGACACGGCCGCCTGGTATCTCGCGGACCGGGTGTGGAAGCGGTGGTGCGCGTGGGCGCTGCGGGCCGGGACGGCCGTGGGCGCGCTGACCGGGGCCGCGCTGCCGCTGCTCGATCTGACCGGGGTGGCCGACGGGTCCGCGCCCTGGGGTTATCTGGCGCTGCTGCTCGGGGTGGCCTGTGTGGCCGGGGACCGGTTCTTCGGGATGACGTCCGGCTGGATGCGGGACGTGGCGACCGCGCAGGCCGTGCAGCGGCGGCTGCAGGCGTTCCAGTTCGACTGGGCGTCGGAGTGCGTGCGCGAGGTGCTCGGCCCGGCGGACGGCACGGCGAGCGAGGCGGCCGAGCGGTGCCTGTCGGTGCTGCGGCGGTTCTCGGAGGACGTCACCGAGCTGGTACGGGTCGAGACGGCCGACTGGATGGTGGAGTTCCGCACGGGCGGCGCGCCGCTGGGCATCCAGACGGCGGTGGCGGGCGCGGGGCGCCCGGAGGGCTCCCTCCCGCCCGGCCGCTTCCCGTCCCCGCAGGGGCCGGCCCGTCCCAACATGCCGCGGCAGCGTCCGCCCGAGCCGCGCTGAGCCGGTTCGTCACGGCAGGGGCCGCTCGCACAGCTCCATCCCCGCCGGGGTCCAGCACGGCAGGTGGCCGTGGGTGCGGATCACCTCCTGGCCGATGCCGCGCGTGAGGTACGTCAGGAAACCCGACGCCAGCGAGTTCGCCGGCGGCTGCCCGTAGGTGTAGGCGTACTCGATCTCCCGGTACGGGTAGGAGCTCGTCCCGTGCTCGATGGCGTCGACGGACGGGGCCTCGCCGTCGAGGTCCAGCCGGTGCAGCCCCCTCACCCGGGAGGCGCGGGCGTGTTCGCTGTAGCCGATCGCGCCGGGGATGCCGGCGACGGTCTCCAGCACCTGCTCGGTGGAGTCGAGTTCACAGCGGATGACGGGGGCGGTCGGGTCGTCCTTGTGCACGCAGTCGACGGAGGAGTGGGCGATCTCGCCCCGGCCCAGCACGCGGCGCTGGAAGACCTGCCTCGTGCCCGAGTTGGCGTCCCGGCTGACGAGGTGGACCGGCAGGTCCCGGCCGCCGAGCTCGTTCCAGTTCGCGATCTCGCCCCGGTACAACCGTCGTACGTCCGTCGTCGACAGGTTCCGCAGCCCCACGTCCTCGTTCACCACCAGCGCGAACACCGACACCGCCACCTGGGTCCCGCGCAGTCCGGACAGCCCGCTCGGCCTGGGTCCGTCCGACAGGACCACCAACGGCGGCGAGCCGCCCTCCTCGTCCGCCCCGGCCGCCGCCAGGTCCCGGATTCCGGCCGCCGACCCGTGCGGGTCCACCTCGATGCGCGGGTCCTCGTCCGCGCAGTCCCGCTCGTACTTCTCCGCGACCTCCCGCAGCACCGGCGCGAACGCCGTCGAGCCGGTGAGGGTCAGGGTGCCGCTCCTGCAGCCGATGGGGGGCGGGCTGTCGTCCTGGGCCACGACGATCACCGCCAGGGCCACCACGCACAGCGTGAGCGTGATGGTGATCAGTCGCGCCGCACGGCTGAACAGCGGGGCCTTGTCGTCCGGGGTGGCACTGCGGTTGCGGTGCACGTCGCCCTCGCTGAGGTCGCCGCTCAGCTGGATCTCGTCGCCCACGCGGCCGCCGGAGAGCAGCACCAGCAGCTTGTAGTAGGCGCCCCGGTTCAGCGGTACGCGCGGGAGGCGCAGGATGCCGTCCTGGTAGCCGAAACCGCGCTCCTGGGTGAAGTGCTCGAGGAGGTGGCTGGTCTCCGAGGGCTGGGTGACCGAGACGCCGAGGATGGTGCGCTCCGTGAACTCCACGGTCAGGCCGTGGCTTCCCGGACCCTGGTAGTCGTCGCGGCCGATGGTCTGCGAGCCGTCGTTCTCGATGCGCAGCAGCACCATGCTGGCGTGCGTCATCCCCGCCGCCGCCGTGTCGAACCAGCCCTCCCGCCGGATGGTGCGGCTCGACCGCTGGCCGTCACCGATCGGGGCGTCCAGCTGCACGCGGTACCCGATGCGTTTGCGGCGCGGCACCCGCCGCTCGTACCAGACCATGACGGCGGAGGCGACGACACCGAGGATCGCCGTCGCCACGGCCACCAGATTCTCCGCGCTCAGCCACTGCATCGTGCCGCCCCCGCCACTGCCCGCACGTCCGACCGGGCAGTCACCGTACGGCTGTGCGAAGCGGTCGGCGGTGTTCGTTCGCCGGAGTTCGCCGAACGTTCAACCCCGTCGGATGAACGCGGAGTCGGTGCGGTGCGTCAGTCCCGCGTGTAGGTGAGCTGTTCGCCGTTCCCGGTGTTCACGCGCTGGAGCGAACCGTCGGGGAGGAGGAGGATCTCGCTGGCGGAGCCCGGGGTGCAGGCGCTGCGCGGCTGTCCGACCGCCACGGAGGACGGGCCGAGTTCCAGCCGGTTGCCGGAGCCGCCGGTGAGGCGGGCCTCGAAGACGCAGTGGTAGGTGCCGCTGTCGGCGGGCCCGTCGGCGACGAGGGACATGACCGTGTCACCGACCTCGCCCTGCTGGAGGGTCAGCCTGCGGGTGTGTTCGCCGCTCGCGTTGTCGATGGTGGTGGACCAGCTGCCCAGGTAGTCGGCGGGGACGGCCCCGTCCGCGGACGCGGAGGCGCTCGGCCCCTGTGTGCCGGTCGGCTGTGTGTCCTCCGGGGTGGTGGGACCGGTGCTTCGGGACGCGCCGCCGGGCGACGGGGCCGCGGTGGGGTCGCCGCCGGCGCGGTTGCCAGTGCCCTCGCCGCTCATCAGCGCGTACACAGTGCCGCCGGCGGCGAGCGCGACGACCAGCGCGATCACCACGAGCAGCACGGTGGAACGACCGTCCCGGCGCGGCTCGGACGCCGGCCCGAACGGCGGTGGGCCGTAGGGCGGGGTCCGGTCGGTGGCGTACCCGTCGTAGGGGTAGCCGTACGCGGGCTGCTGAGGGTGCCCGTACGGCCCCGGTGCCGGGGGTGGGGCGGGGGTGTTCTGACCCGCCACGAGGGTGGGCGGATGATTCGCCCCCGGCTGCCCGGGCGGGGGCGGGGACGCCGTGCCGGCCGCGGGCGGCACGGCGGAGTCGTCGGCGGCACGGGCGTGCTCGGGGGTACCGGCGTGGTGGCCCGCCCAGGGCGGTACCCCCGGCCCGACGGGCGCGCCATGAGGTGCCGCCCCGGACGGCACCTGGTGCCCGGCGGCGGGGGCGTCGGGGTACGCCCCGGGCGACTCCGGCTGTCCGGCCGCCGGCGCGGCCGGAGCGGCGGAACCGCCGGGCTGCCCGGTGGCATCGGCCGTACCGGCGGGACCGGTCTGCGCGGCAGCGGGCATGCCGGAACGCGCCGGCCCGGGCGGCAGCTGCTGTCCGCCCGCCGGTGCCGGAGCGGGGGCACCGCCCGACTGCCCGGCTCCGGGTGCGCCGGGACGCCCCGCGGAATCGTCCGCCCCGGCGGTACCGGCCTGCCCGGACCCACCGGACGCGCCCGGCCCGGGCGGCAACTGCTGCCCGGCCCCCGGCGCCGGAGCGGGGTCGGGGCTGCCCGGATGTACCGGCGGCCAGACGACCGGAGACGCAGCCGCCGACACCGAAGCAGGATCAGGGCCACCCGGGTGCACCGGCGGCCAGACGACCGGAGGCGTGCCCGCCGGTGCGGGAGCAGGGTCAGGGCCACCCGGGTGCACCGGCGGCCAGACGGCCGGAGGCGTGCCCGCCGGTGTGGGGGGCATCGGGGTTTCCGGGTCCTCCGCGTCCAGGAGGCGGACCGCGTGGCGGCCGAGCTGGGCCACCAGGGCGCCCGGCAGCCAGGGGTCGCGGGAGCGGCCGTCGGCGACGGTGTCGTCCGCGCCGGTGCGCCGCAGGACCTCGTCCAGCGTGGGCCGCGCCGCCGGGTCCTTGCGCAGGCAGTCGCGTACGAGATCGGCGAGCCCTTCGGGCACCCGCTCCAGGTCGGGTTCCTCCTGGGCGATGCGGAACATCAGCGCGTGCACACCGCTGTGGGCGGTGCCGAACGGGAGCGTTCCGGTGGCGGCGTGGGCGAGCACCGAGCCGAGGCAGAACACGTCACAGGCCGGTGTGATGCGGTCGCCGCGCACCTGCTCGGGTGCCATGAAGCCGGGTGAGCCGACGAGCGCGCCGGTGCGGGTGAGCCCGCCGTCGGTCACCGTCTCCAGCGCCCGCGCGATCCCGAAGTCGATGACGCGCGGACCGTCGATGGTGACGAGCACGTTGGACGGCTTGAGGTCCCGGTGGATGATCCCGGCGGCGTGGATGTCCTTCAGCGCGTGCGCGAGACCGGCGGCGAGGATGCGTACCGAACGCTCGGGCAGCGCCCCGTGGTCGTGTGCGACCACCTGCTGGAGGCTGGGCCCGGCGACGTACCCGGTGGCGACCCACGGCACGGGCGCCTCCGTGTCCGCGTCGAGGACCGGCGCCGTCCAGTCACCGCCGACCTGCCGCGCGGCCCGCACCTCCTGGCGGAAGCGCGACCGGAACTCCTCCCGCTGGGCCAGCTCCTGGCGGACCAGCTTGACGGCGACGGTGCGTCCCCGGTCGGAGCGGGCGAGGTAGACCTGCCCCATGCCGCCGGCCCCGAGCCGCGCGAGCAGCCGGTACGCCCCGATGCGCTGTGGATCCCCGGGCCCGAGCTTGTCCATCGCCGCACCGCCTCCCCCCGTGAGCAACATTCCGAGAATAGTGCGGGGCCGGTACCCGGTGAGCCGGGTGACCTCTACGGTTCCGTAACAGGCGGTCCGAGTGCGTCCAGCACCGTGGACAGGCGTTCCAGCGCCTCCACCGCCCGGGCGAGTTCCGCCTCCCCGTACGCCGCTCCGTACGCCTCCGCCAGCCGCTCCGCGAAGGCCGCGTGGCCGGGGTCGACACGGCTGACCGCCGCGCGTCCCTCCTCGGTCGGGGCGAGGAGTTTGGCACGGCGGTGGGCCGGGTTGGGCCGGTACTCGGCGAGTCCGCGCTCCACCAGCAGATCGGCGACGCGCTGCACGCTCTGCCGGGTGATGCCCATGGCCCTGGCGATCCCGGAGACCGGCAGCGGCTCACCGAGGACCGCGCCGAGCACCTGCCACCAGGCGGCGGTGAGCCCGGCGGGCCGGGCCAGCTCCTCGGCGACGGCGAGGAACTGGCCGTTCAGCCGGAAGGTGCCGAGCGCGCCCCTGCTGAGCAGGTCCTGATGCTCCCGGCTCACCGCGCCAGGGCCTTCGCGTACTCGGCGTACGCCTCGGGGTCGGAGTCGTGGAACAGCCGGTACCAGGCGTCGGTCACCTTCTCGTCGTAGACCCCGAGCAGCCGGAAGATCTCGCGGGCGAAGGCGACGGGCTCGGTCGGCCCGGCGGTGACGAGGCCGCCGTCGGTGACCGCGTCGGCCTCGACGTACCGGTCGCCGCCCGCGTAGCCGGTCGCGGCGAGGTAGAAGGGGGCGGCGCTGGTGTGCGCCCGTTCGTCGAGCAGCCCCTCGCGGGCGAGCCCGGCGGTGGCGCCGCAGATCGCGGCGACGGGCACACCGGCGTCGAGGAAGGCGCGGGCGGTGCGGGCGAAGGGGGCGAGGTCGTCGCCCTCGTCCCAGCGGTCGGCGCCGGGGAGGATCAGCAGCGCGCTGTCCTCGGGCCGCAGCGCGTCGAGCGCGAGGTCGGACAGGACGCGGAGTCCGCCGATGCCGGTGACGGGCTCCCCGGCCGGGGTGACCGTACGCACCTCGTAGCCGGCGCGCGCGAGGTGCGCGGTGGCGTGACCGGTCTCCCAGTCGGCGAAGGTGTCGTAGAGGGCGAGGTGCACGGGCTTGCGGGTCATGACCGCTCCCTTGTGGGTACGCCAGCAGATGACAGCATCTTGTCATTACGACAGCTCGCTGTCAATCGACGTCGTCGACAACCTGTCGCGGAAAGTCCCCCACCGCAGACAGGCCGCCGATGTCGCGGCCCCGCGGCCCCGGCCTACCCTCGGCCCCATGACCCCTCAGCCGAACCCCGAGGTCGGGGCCGCCGTCAAGGCCGCCGACCGTGCGCATGTGTTCCACTCCTGGTCCGCGCAGGAGCTCATCGACCCGCTCGCCGTCGCCGGGGCGCAGGGGTCGTACTTCTGGGACTACGACGGCCGGCGCTACCTCGACTTCACCAGCGGACTCGTCTACACCAACATCGGCTACCAGCACCCGAAGGTCGTCGCCGCGATCCAGGAGCAGGCGGCGCGGATGACGACGTTCGCGCCCGCGTTCGCCGTCGAGGCGCGGTCGGAGGCGGCGCGGCTGATCGCCGAGCGGACCCCGGGCGACCTGGACAAGATCTTCTTCACCAACGGCGGCGCCGACGCCGTGGAGCACGCCGTCCGCATGGCGCGGCTGCACACCGGCCGCCCCAAGGTGCTCTCCGCCTACCGCTCGTACCACGGCGGCACCCAGCAGGCGGTCAACGTCACCGGCGACCCGCGCCGCTGGGCCTCCGACAGCGGCACGGCCGGGGTCGTGCACTTCTGGGCGCCGTTCCTGTACCGCTCCCGCTTCTACGCCGGGACGGAGGAGCAGGAGTGCGCGCGGGCGCTGGAGCACCTGGAGACGACGATCGCCTTCGAGGGTCCTTCGACCGTCGCCGCGATCGTCCTGGAGACGATCCCGGGGACGGCGGGCATCATGCCGCCGCCCGCCGGCTACCTCGCGGGCGTGCGCGAGATCTGCGACAAGTACGGCATCGTCTTCGTCCTCGACGAGGTCATGGCCGGGTTCGGGCGGACCGGGACGTGGTTCGCGGTGGACCTGTACGACGTCGTCCCGGACCTGATGACCTTCGCGAAGGGCGTGAACTCCGGGTACGTGCCGCTGGGCGGGGTCGCGATCTCCGGGGCGATCGCCGAGACGTTCGGCAGGCGGCCGTACCCGGGCGGCCTGACGTACTCGGGACACCCGCTGGCCTGCGCCGCCGCCGTCGCGACGATCGAGGTGATGGCGGAGGAGGGCGTCGTCGAGAACGCGGCGACGCTCGGCGCGTCCGTCGTCGGGCCCGGGCTGCGGGAGCTGGCGGAGCGGCACCCGAGCGTGGGCGAGGTCCGCGGGACCGGCATGTTCTGGGCGCTGGAGCTGGTGCGCGACCGGGAGACCCGGGAGCCGCTGGTGCCGTACAACGCGGCCGGTGAGGCGAACGCCCCGATGGCGGCCTTCGCCGCCGCCGCGAAGGAGGCCGGGATCTGGCCCTTCGTGAACATGAACCGGACGCACGTGGTGCCGCCGTGCAACGCGAGCGAGGCGGAGCTGAAGGAAGGGCTGGCGGCACTGGACGCGGCCCTGTCCGTGGCGGACGGCTACGTGGAGTAACCGCGTCGGGAGACCGGCGTGAACGGGCGCGAGAGGGCGCGAGGGGGGCTCCCCCTCGCGCCTTTTCGAACACCCCGGGCCCGTCCGAACGCGTAAGGTGGCGTGCTCGTACACATCCGTGTGCACGTCACTCGAACGCGACGAGGGAGACGCCCCGACCATGCCCGGCTTCAGCGGCGGCGGTGCCGTGACCCGCAGCACCCTGCGGCAGCAGATCGCGGACGCGCTCCGTGACGAGGTGCTGGCCGGGCGGCTCCAGCCGGGGCAGGAGTTCACCGTCAAGGAGATCGCCGACCAGTACGGCGTGTCCGCGACCCCCGTCCGGGAGGCGCTGGTCGACCTGTCGGCGCAGGGACTGCTCGACGCCGACCAGCACCGGGGCTTCCGGGTCCACGAGTACTCCGTCGACGACTTCCGGGGCATGCTCGAGGCCCGCACCCTGGTGACCGACGGGATGTTCCACGCGCTGACCGAGGGCCACCTGGCCCATCTCCGGCCGGACGAGCCCCGGGTCGCCGCCGCCCTCGCCGGGGTGCGCAGACGCGGCGAGGAGGCGCAGCGCGCGGCCCTCGCCGGGGAGGTCACCGTGCTGATCGGCTACGACCTGCGCTTCTGGCGCGAACTCGGGTCCGTGTTCGGCAATCCGTACCTCACCGACTTCCTGCACCGGCTGCGCGTCCAGTCCTGGGTGTGCGTGGTGCAGCATCTGCGGCGGCTGCCCGATCTGCGCGGGCGCCTGTGGGCCGAACACACCGATCTGGTCGACGCCCTGTCGCGCCGGGACACCGATGCGGCCCGCGCGATCGTCGAGTCGTACAACGCGCACGTCCTCTCCCTCATCGAGGGGCTGACGGCCGGTGGGATGGGTAAGTGACCCGCAAGTGACCTGCACCAGGGTCCGCACGGGGGAAGCCGCCCGCGCCGGGCGCCGATACGCTTTCCCGACCACCGTGACCACCGCGCTGTGCGAGGAGTCCTCTTTTGGCCTGTGACCTGTGGCTGGTACCGCTCGTCGACGTGTTGTGCCACACGCCCGACAACCCGTTCGCCGAGGAACTCGCGCAGTACAACGCGGTGCTCGCCGAGTCCGGCCTGCCACCGGTGCCGGTGTACCAGTACATGCCGGGACTGTCCGGCGAGGTGGCCCCGGTCGCGGGCTTCGACTACGACGCGCTGCACTTCCTGCGGCGGGCGCACCTGCTCCAGGTGTGCGGGCTGCCGGTCACGCCGGTGGACGAACTGGGCGGTGACTACGAGCAGTTGCTGGAGATGTTCGAGGCGACGGCCCAGCAGTCCCACCTGGTCTGGCACTACGACCACGCGGGCGCGTACGTCCCCGTCGACTTCCCGCACCCCCTCGCCAACGACGAACTCCTCGCGGGCGGCGGCCCGCTGGGCTCCTCCCACGCGCTGCTGCGGGAGCTGCAGCTGGTCGCCCCGTCCATCGGCATCGACCCGGCGAACCCCCCGGCCGCGCCCGAACCGCCGCGTGGTCCGACCGAGTTGGAGGAGCCGGCCGTCCCCGCTCCGTACGATCCCAGCCCCTTCGCCCGCGAACGCCACGTCTGGCTGGGCCTGCACGCGGCGGCGACCCGGAGCCTGGCGCAGGGATCGATGATCGTCTTCAGCTGACGGCAGGGGTCAGCCCAGCTGCGCGAGTCCCTTCTGGAGGTCCTCCGCGTTCATGACGGGGCACATCTCCACCTGGGCGTTCAGGTGGGTGAAGAACGGTTCGCCCACCGGGGGCACCTCCGAGCTGTCCTGCATGTGGAGGACCAGCACCATCGTCCGCCGCCCGCCGATCGGACCGAAGTAGGCCGCCTCCGGCTGCAGCCGGTCGAGTATCCCCTTGACCTGGTCGGCCATCTTCCCGCTGCGCAGCAGCTCGTTCGCCTTCTCGGTGTCCAGCGTCGCCTTGAGCATCACGCGCATCGCACTCACCCTCTTCCGCGTGGATGCACGCACCGAATGTCAGGATATGCCCGCTACGACGAAACCACCGGCGCCCCTCGTCGAGGGACGCCGGTGGTCGGCCGGAACGGGTGGTCCTACAGGAACGAGTTGATCTCGATCGTCTCGTCGCGGCCCGGGCCCACGCCGATCGCGGAGATCGGGGCGCCGGACATCTCCTCCAGGGCCTTGACGTAGGCCTGGGCGTTCTTCGGCAGGTCGGAGAAGGACTTGGCCTTGCTGATGTCCTCGCTCCAGCCCGGCAGCATCTCGTAGACCGGCTTCGCGTGGTGGAAGTCGGACTGCGAGTACGGCAGCTCCTCGACCCGCTTGCCGTCGATCTCGTACGCCACGCAGACCGGGATCTGCTCCCAGCCGGTGAGGACGTCGAGCTTGGTGAGGAAGAAGTCGGTGAGGCCGTTGACGCGGGTGGCGTAGCGGGCGATCACCGCGTCGAACCAGCCGCAGCGGCGGTCCCGGCCGGTGGTGACACCGCGCTCGCCGCCGATGCGGCGCAGCGCCTCGCCGTCCTCGTCGAACAGCTCCGTCGGGAACGGGCCGGCGCCGACGCGGGTGGTGTACGCCTTCAGGATGCCGATGACCCGACTGATCTTCGTCGGGCCCACGCCGGCGCCCGTGCAGGCGCCGCCCGCGGTCGGGTTGGACGAGGTGACGAAGGGGTACGTGCCGTGGTCGATGTCGAGCAGCGTGCCCTGGCCGCCCTCGAAGAGGACCACCTTGTCCTGCTCCAGCGCCTCGTTCAGCACCAGCACCGTGTCGGCGACGTACGGGGCGAGCTTGTCGGCGTAGCCCAGCAGCTCCTCGACCACCTGCTCCACGGCGATCGCGCGCCGGTTGTAGAGCTTGGTGAGCATCTGGTTCTTGGCGTCGAGGGCCGCTTCGACCTTCTGGGTGAGGATCGACTCGTCGTACAGGTCCTGGACGCGGATACCGACGCGGTTGATCTTGTCGGCGTAGGTCGGGCCGATGCCCCGGCCCGTGGTCCCGATCTTGCGCTTGCCGAGGAACCGCTCGGTCACCTTGTCCACCGTCACGTTGTACGGCGTGATGATGTGCGCGTTTCCACTGATCAGGAGCTTGGACGTGTCGACGCCACGCTCGTTCAGACCGCTCAGCTCGGAGAGCAGGACCGACGGGTCGACGACGACGCCGTTGCCGATGACCGGCGTGCAGCCGGGGGACAGGATTCCGGAAGGGAGCAGGTGGAGGGCGTACTTCTGGTCGCCCACGACTACCGTGTGGCCGGCGTTGTTGCCGCCCTGGTAGCGCACCACATAGTCGACGGAACCACCGAGCAGGTCCGTCGCCTTTCCCTTGCCTTCGTCACCCCACTGAGCACCGAGCAGCACAAGTGCGGGCACGCGCGTACACCCCTTCCGGGCGGGGCATGTCCAAGGTCAGGGACGCACACGGAGGATCACCGCCGCGTGCACCGCGACCACCGTTGGCCGCCAACCGTCGGACCGGATGCCCCGGAATAGACGAAGCCCCTGGCGCAATAGCGCAAGGGGCTCTTGCACAAAGATGCTACCCGAGGAAGCGAGGCATGGCCGAGGTGGCGACTTCCAGGACCTCTTCCGCGACGTCCGATCAGCTCCTGGTGGTCGTCGACCCGGTCGCCCGACGGGCGGACGGCGAGTCCGTCCGGATCGCGAAGGACGTGATCGGCGCGGGTGCGGCGGGAGCCAAGGTGTGCCTGCCGGACGGGCCGGAGGAGTTCGCCCGGGTGCTGGCGCGGCGCGGGTCGCGGCGGCCGGTGGTGGTCGGCGACGACCGGGCCCTGGTGCGGGCGGTGACGCTGCTGCACCGGCAGCGGGAGCTGGCCGACTGCGCGCTGTCGCTGGTGCCGGTGGGGGGCGCGGTCTCCCTCGCCCGGTCGCTGGGGGTGCCCACGGGGGCGGTGGCGGCGGCGCGGGCCGTGCTGGACGGGGCCGAGCGGCGGATGGACCTGCTGGTGGACGACAGCGACGGGGTGGTGCTCGGCGCGCTGCGGATCCCGCCGCTCGGCGGCACGGCGCGGATACGGGAGGCGGCCGGCGAGACGGGGCGCCCGTGGCTGCGGACGTGCCGGTCGCTCGTACGGACCCTGGTGCCGGCGCGGCCGTCCGGGATCGTCTCCGCCCCCGAGGCGGGGCCGACGCGGCTGCGGGTGGAGGTCGACGGGGCGACGCTCGTCGACCTGGGGCAGCCGGTGGAGGGCGTCTCGGTCGCGCCCGGTGCCGCGGGGGCGGCCCGGGTCGAGGTGCGCCCGGCGTCGGTGGGCGCGGAGGCGTCCCCGCTGCTGGCGGAGGGGCGGACGGTGACCGTCTCGGGCGCACACTTCCGCTACTGGGCGGACGCGGCGGTGTCGGGGCCGGTGGGGACGCGGACGTGGGTGGTGCGGGAGGGGGCTTGGGGGCTGACGGTGCCCGTATGAGTCAGGCTCCGGCATCCGCTGCCGTCGGTCGCTCCGCCCCGACCGTCATGATGCGCCCTCCCCCTGAGACGGACCGGTCACCGCTCGGCCCAGCGGATCGACTACTCCCTCCCGAACCGCTCCTCCCGGTACACCCGCCAGCGCCCCATCATCGCCTCGACCTCCTCCTCCATGAACTCGAAGAAGGCCAGCGTCTCCGTCAGCCGCCGCCCCGCCGGGGTGTCCGCGCCCAGGCTGGTGACGCCCTCCCTCAGGGCGTCCTCCCAGCGCTTGAGGACGGTGTCGCGGTTGGTCAGGGCCTCGTACCACTGGTCGCCGTGGACCCGGTACCGCTCGCGGCGGGAGCCGGGCTCGCGTTCGCGCGACACCATGTGCACCTGGGACAGGTAGCGCACCGCGCCGGAGACCGCCGCCGGCGAGATCTTCAGCTGTTCGCCCAGCTCGGCGGAGGTCAGGACACCGGTGTCGGAGGCGAGCAGGGCCGCGAAGACACGGGCGGGCATGCGCGTCATCCCGGCCTCCACCAGTTGCGCCGCGAAGTGCTCCACGAACCGCGAGACCACCTCCGGGTCCCGGACCGCCCCGCTCGGTTCCGCCATGCCTCGATCATCTCCCCTGCTCAGACGCCATGGATCAGTCTAGCCACCGTTCATACGCTTCCTTAACTTCACAAATTTCTGAAAGAAGCGTACGTTCCGAAGCATGACGAAGGCCATCACCGTGTCCGGACTGCACAAGTCGTTCGGCCGGACCCACGCACTGGACGGGCTCGACCTGAGCGTCGGGACCGGCGAGGTCCACGGCTTCCTCGGACCCAACGGCTCCGGCAAGTCCACCACCATCCGCGTCCTGCTCGGCCTGCTGCGCGCCGACTCCGGGGCCGCGCAGGTGCTCGGCCGGGACCCGTGGACGGACGCCGTGGAGATCCACCGCCGCATCGCCTACGTCCCCGGTGACGTGACGCTGTGGCGCAACCTCTCCGGGGGCGAGGTCATCGACCTGTACGGGAGGCTGCGCGGCGGCCTGGACCCGCGCCGCCGGGCCGAGCTGGTCGAGCGGTTCGAGCTGGACCCGACGAAGAAGGGCCGCACGTACTCCAAGGGCAACCGGCAGAAGGTCGCCCTGGTCGCCGCGTTCGCCTCCGACGTCGACCTGCTGATCCTCGACGAGCCGACGTCCGGTCTGGACCCGCTGATGGAGGAGGTCTTCCAGCGCTGCGTCGCCGAGGAGCGGGAACGCGGGCGGACCGTGCTGCTGTCCTCGCACATCCTCAGCGAGGTGGAGGAGCTGTGCGACCGGGTCAGCATCATCCGCAAGGGGCGGACCGTGGAGAGCGGTTCGCTCGCCGAGCTGCGGCATCTGACCCGGACGAGCGTGAGCGCCGAACTCGCCGGCCCGCCGAACGGGCTGGCCGGACTGCCCGGCGTGCACGGCCTCGACGTGCAGGGGCGGCGCGTGCGGCTCCAGGTGGACACCGACAAGCTGGACGCGGTGCTGCGCTCGCTGAGCGAGTCGGGCGTGCGGTCGCTGACGTCCACCCCGCCGACGCTGGAGGAGCTCTTCCTGCGGCACTACCAGGACGAGGCCGCCGAGAGCGGGGTGAGCGCCCGATGAGCGCCGCCGCCTTCGCCGTACGGCCCGCGAGTTCGCGCCAACTCGCCGGCACCGGCCTCCTGTTGCGCTTCGCGCTGCGCCGGGACCGGGTGATGATCCCGGTCTGGGTCGCGGTGAACGCCCTGATGGTGCTGTCCATGCCGAACACGCTGAAGGGCCTGTACGGCACCCCGGCCGAACGCGCCGACCTGGTCGCCCAGACGGCCGGCAACTCCTCCCTGCGCGCCATGATCGGCCCGGTCTTCGGCGACTCCCTCGGCGCGCTGACCGTCTGGCGGGCCGGGGTCTACGCGGGGGCGCTGGCCGCCGTGGTCGGTCTGCTGGTCGTCGTACGGCACACGCGGGACGAGGAGGAGAGCGGGCGTCAGGAGATGGTGGCGTCCGGGATGGTGGGGCGCAGGGCCTCGCTGACGGCGGCGCTGCTCGCGGCGGCCGTCGCGAACGGGATGCTGGCACTGCTGGTGACGGCCGGACTGGCCGGGCAGGGCGCGGCGGGCGCGCTCGCGTTCGGGCTCGGCGTCGCGGGCGTGGGCATGGTGTTCGCGACGATGGCGGCGATCGTAGCGCAGCTGACGGAGAGCGCGCGGCTCGCGCGGGGACTGACGGCGGCGGTGCTCGGCGCGGCGTTCGTGCTGCGGGCGGCCGGCGACTCCGCGACCGGTGGGGGCACCTCCCAGGCTTTCGGCACTGGGGGAGGTTCGTCGCCGCTGACGTGGGCGTCACCGCTCGGCTGGCTGACGAACCTGCGGGCGTTCGCCGGTGAACGGTGGTGGGTGCTGGGGTTGTTCGCGGGAGCGGTGCTGGCCCAGGGGGCGGTGGCGTACGCGCTCGCCGGACGCCGGGACCTCGGCATGAGCTTCCTGCCGAGCCGGCCGGGACCGGCCGCCGGGCGGCTGGGCGGCGCGGGGGCGCTGGCGTGGCGGTTGCAGCGGGGCGGCGTGCTCGGCTGGAGCCTCGGGTTCCTGCTCGCCGGGCTGGTGTACGGCGGGATGGCGGAGGGAGCGGCCGATCTGGTCGGCGACAACGACAACGCCCGCGAGATCTTCCAGCGGATGGGCGGTCAGTCCGGCCTGACGGACGCTTTCCTCGCGGCGATGGCCGGAATGCTGGGGCTGGTGGCCGCCCTGTTCGTCGTGGCGTCGGTGCTGCGGCTGCACGGCGAGGAGACCTCGGGGCGGGCCGAACCGGTGCTCGCGGGGGCGGTCGGACGGCTGCGCTGGGCGGCCGGGCACCTGACCGTGGCGTTCGCCGGGGCGGTGCTGCTGATGCTGCTCGCGGGGGCGGGTCTCGCGCTCGGCCACGGCGAGCGGGCGGGGGAGATCCTGGGCGCGTGCCTGGTGCAGGTCCCGGCGGTGTGGGTGATCGGCGGGGTCGCGGTCCTGCTGTACGGGCTGGTGCCCGGGGCGGCGATGGCGGCGTGGGGCGTGGCCGGCGCGGTGCTGCTGATCGGCTGGGTCGGACCGGCGCTGGACGTACCGCGGGCGGTGCTGGACCTGTCGCCCTTCGGTCATCTGCCGAAGCTGCCGGGCGGGGGCATGGAGTGGGCCCCGGTGTTCGTCCTCACGGCTCTCGCGGCGGGGCTGGTGGCGGCGGGGCTGGCAGGGCTTCGGCGGAGGGACATGACGACGTGACGGGTGGCCCTCAGTCCACGTACTGCTTGAGCTCCTCGGTGTCGAACGCGATACCGACGGGGTCGGGAAGCACGACCTTCTCACCCAGCTTGCGCTTCTGGACGTTGCGGTAGCCGACCTTCGGGTCCGGATCGCTGTGTACGAGGATCGACAGACGGTCGCGGTCGATCAGCAGGTAGACGGGGATCCCGGCTTCGGCGTAGGCCTGGGGTTTCTCCACACGATCGCGGTTGTGCGTGTCCGAGTCGAAGGAAGTGACCTCCACGGCCATCAGCACGCCCTCGGTGTCCGCCCAGTCCCCCTGTCCCGCGAAGTGGGCGACGGGGGCGAGCACCGCGTCCGGCCGGGCCCGGCCCTTGCGGTAGGACTCCACCTTCAGCCCCTGCACCGGGCTGAGATCGAGTTCGGGCCTGGCCTGCATGCACTGGCGGACCAGCCACATGATGATCGCGCCGTGATTGCCGTTGGTCACTTTCCTGAGCCCGATCCGTCCGTTGATGAACTCGAACCTGACGGTCTCGTCCTCACGCTCGGCGAACTCGGCGATCCGCTCGAACATGTCCACCGACAACCGGGATGACGCGCGTTCTGCCATAACCGTCATGGTGCCTCCCTCCGCAGGCGGACACCAGCTTGACGAGCCGTCCACGTCTCTCACCGGAAGTCGGCCGGTGATCAGCCGAACGGGTGATCACCCCAGTTCCACGGCCAGCCCCTCCAGCCCCCTGATCACGAAGTTCGGCTTGCGTCGGGGCTCCGCCGCCAGCCGCAGTGTCGGCGCCTTCTCCAGCAGCGCCGTCATCGAGGCCGCCAGCTCGATGCGGGCCAGTGGCGCGCCGATGCAGTAGTGGATGCCGGCGCTGAAGGAGATGTGCGGGTTGTCGCGGCGGGTGAGGTCGAGGCGGGACGGGTCGGTGAAGACCGCCGGGTCGTGGTTGGCGGAGCCGAAGAGCATCGCGATCTCCGCGCCCCGCGGGATCACCTGGCCGTCGATCTCGATCTCGTCGAGGACCCAGCGTTCGAAGAGCTGGAGCGGGGTGTCGTAGCGCATCAGCTCCTCCACGGCGGAGGGGACGAGGGAGTGGTCCGCGCGCAGGGCGGCGAGCTGGTCCGGGTGGCGGAACAGGGCCCACCAGCCGTTGACCGTGGAGTTCACGGTGGCCTCGTGGCCCGCGTTCAGCAGCAGTACGCAGGTGGAGATCATCTCCTGCTCGGTGAGCCGGTCGTCGTCCTCGTCGTGGGCGGCGATCAGACCCGAGATCAGGTCGTCGCCCGGGTTCTCGCGGCGCTCGGCGATCAGGCCGCGCAGGTACTCCGAGAACTCGACCGACGCCCGGACCGCCCTCGTCGCCGTCTCCTCCGGCGGGTTCAGCTCGTACATCCCGCAGATGTCCGCCGACCAGGGGCGCAGCGGCGCCCGGTCGGACTCCGGGATGCCGAGCATCTCGGCGATCACCGCGACCGGCAGCGGCTCGGCGACGTCCTTCAGCAGGTCGCCGCCGCCCGCCTCGACCAGCGCGGACACCAGGTCCTCCGCGAGACGCGTGACGTACGGCTTGAGGCGCTCC
This sequence comes from Streptomyces sp. NPDC044984, assembly GCF_040646935.1. Classification (NCBI taxonomy): domain Bacteria; kingdom Bacillati; phylum Actinomycetota; class Actinomycetes; order Kitasatosporales; family Streptomycetaceae; genus Streptomyces; species Streptomyces sp. NPDC044984. The sequence goes on along the minus strand of NZ_JBEZBE010000007.1, from coordinate 64,717 downwards.
ACCGTGCGCGGGGTGAACGCCTTCGACACCAGGCGGCGGATGCGGGTGTGGTCCGGCGGTTCGAGGTCGAGCATGCCGTGGTCGTTGAGGGTGTGGAACGGCTCGTGCTCCGGCGGCGGGGCGGTGCGGCCGAACTCCTCGTGGGTGAAGCGGTGCTGGTAGGCCCGTCCCAGGCGCCGGTCGCGCAGCAGTGTCGAGACGTCCGCGTGGTGGGCGACCAGCCACTGGTCCGTCGGCTCGAAGTACCGCACCCGGCCCTGTTCCCGCAGCTCGGCGTAGGCGGGGTACGGGTCGGCGACGAACGCGGGGTCCCACGGGTCGAACGCGAGGTCGTCAAGGGCTGCCATGGACGGACGGTAGCCCGGCGCCCCGCCCCCTGACCAGGGTCAGCCCGGTGTCACCAGCCGTGCCTCGTACGCGAACACCGCCGCCTGGGTGCGGTCGCGCAGGCCCAGCTTCACCAGGATGCGGCTGACGTGCGTCTTGATCGTCGACTCGGCGACCACCAGCCGCCCGGCGATCTCCGCGTTGGACAGGCCCTGCGCGATCAGCACCAGCACCTCCGTCTCCCGCTCGGTCAGATCGCCGTACGCCGCCTGCGCGGACGGCATCAGGCGCGGGGCCTCGGACAGCTTGGAGAACTCGGTGATCAGGCGCCGGGTGACCGTCGGGGCGAGCAGCGCCTCCCCGGCCGCGACGACCCGTACGCCGTCGGCGAGCTGGCGGGCGGAGGCGTCCTTGAGGAGGAAGCCGGAGGCGCCCGCGCGGAGCGCCTGGTAGACGTATTCGTCGAGGTCGAAGGTGGTCAGCACCAGCACCTTCGCCGTGCCGTCGGCGGCGATGATCTCCCGCGTCGCCTCGATGCCGTTCAGCTCGGGCATGCGGATGTCCATGAGGACGACGTCGGGGGCGAGTTCGCGGACCCGCTCCACCGCCTCGCGGCCGTTGACGGCCTCACCGACGACCTCGATGCCCGGCATCGCGTTGAGCAGGACCGAGAAGCCCTCGCGCACCATCATCTGGTCGTCCGCGATCAGAACGCGGATGGTCATGCGTCACCTTCGTTCACCGTGGCGACCGGCAGGAACACGGCCACCTCGTAGCCGCCGTCGTCGGCCGGGCCGGCCGTCATCTCGCCGTTCAGCATGGTGACCCGCTCGCGCATGCCGGTGATGCCGTGACCGGCGCCGGGCGAGGGCTTCACCAGGTTCGGTGCGGGTGCCGGGCCGTTGACCACCCGCACGCCGAGTCCGCCGAGGACGTACCCGATCTCGACGCGGGCGCTCGCGCCGGGCGCGTGCCGCAGGCTGTTGCTCAGTGCCTCCTGCACGATCCGGTACGCCGACAGCTCCACCCCCTGCGGCAGTTCCCGCACCGCGCCGGTCACCACCTTCTCCACCTCGAGACCGGCGTCGCGCACGTTGACGAGCAGGGCGTCCAGATCGGCGAGGGTGGGCTGCGGGGCGTCCGGGGCCTCGTAGTCCTCGGCGCGGACCACGCCGAGGATGCGGCGCAGCTCGGTGAGGGCGGCCACCGCGTTCTCCCGGATGGTGGCGAAGGCGCGCTCCAGCTCCGGCGGCGGGTTCTCCACCCGGTACGGCGCGGCCTCGGCCTGGATGGCGACCACCGACATGTGGTGGGCGACCACGTCGTGCAGCTCGCGGGCGATGGTGGTGCGCTCCTCCAGCAGGGTGCGCCGGGAGCGTTCGTGCGCGGTGACGGTCTGCTGGGCGGTCACCTCCTGCTGGGCGGTGCGCCGGACGTGCCAGAGACAGACCACGAGCAGGGCGAACGCGGACGTCACCATCATGGGCCCGCTGTTCGTGTAGTAGTACGACCCGCCGAAGAAGACGTCCGAGAGGAAGGCGTACGCGGCGGTCAGGACCCACATCCAGGCGGCGGTGCGGGGCCGGGTGCGCAGCGCCACGACGACCAGCACGGCCAGGTGGCAGATGAACGCGCCGGGCATCCACGGCCAGTCCCATCCGCCGCCGTTGATGATCGCGACCACCGGGGTCGCGGTGAGGGACAGCCAGAACGCGCCGACCGGCCGGACGAGGGTGGCGAGCACCGGGAGTGCGCACAGCACGCCGGTGAGCAGGGCCGGTACGTCGCCGCCGGGCAGGTCACCGCCCACCGCGCCCGCGCACAGGGCGATCAGCGCCAGCACCCCCACCACCGCGTGCGGGAGGTGCTGCGCGGCCGACCGCAGCCGGCCGGGCAGCCGGCGGACGAACGGGCCGTCCGTGCGCCGGGGCGGCAGCGGGCGGTAGGCGAAGGGGTCGCGGAACAGGTCCTGGCGCAGCCCGCGCAGGGTGCTCCGGGCTGCCTGGTACTCCGGGCTGCGGGTCCCCGCCCCGGCTCCGCGCGGGGCGGCCGGGGGCTGCTGGTGAGTCGTCTCGGTCACGCTCACACGGTAGGCCGACCGGGTGAGGGCGGTCGTCCCCGCTGAGACGGGTTCCCGGGCGTCCGTCTCAGGTACTACGCGGGCCACGGCGGGCTGTTCCCCCGTCCCGGGGTCAGTATCCCGAGGGACGCACCAGTCCCGACTCGTACGCGAACACCGCCGCCTGGGTGCGGTCCCTGAGGCCCAGTTTCACCAGGATGCGGCCGACGTGCGTCTTCACGGTCTGCTCGGCCACCACGAGACGTACCGCGATCTCCGCGTTCGACAGGCCCTGCGCGATCAGCGCGAGCACCTCCGTCTCGCGTTCGGTGAGGTCGCCCACGCGCTGCTTGAGGGGGCTGCGGGGTCTGGCGTCCAGCCGGGAGAACTCGGCGATCAGCCGCCGGGTGATGCCGGGCGCGAGGAGGGCGTCCCCGGCCGCCACCACCCGCACCGCCTCGGCGAGCTGGTCGGCGGAGGCGTCCTTCAGCAGGAACCCGGACGCCCCGGCGCGCAGCGCCTCGTACACGTACTCGTCGAGGTCGAAGGTGGTCAGTACGAGGACCTTGACGTCCGGGGTGGCGTCGGTGATGAGGGTGGTGGCCTCGATGCCGCCGAGTTCGGGCATGCGGATGTCCATCAGGACGACGTCCGGGGCGAGTTCGGCGACCCGCGTGACCGCGTCCACTCCGTTCACCGCCTGGCCGACGACCTCGATGTCGGGCTGCGTGTTCAGCAGCACGGTGAAGCCCTGCCGGACCATCTGCTGGTCGTCGGCTATGAGTACGCGGATCATGCGGTGCCGTCCTGGGGAGGGGGGTCGGTGGTGGGCGGGGCGGAGACCGGGAGGTAGGCGTCGATCTTGTAGCCCTTCCCGGCCCAGGGGCCGGCCGTCAGTCTGCCGCCCAGCATGACGGCCCGTTCCCGCATGCCGAGCAGCCCGTGTCCGGCGCCGGAGGACGGCGGCGCCTCCCGGGCCGGGCCGGTGTCGACGACCGTGACCCGCAGCCCCCGCGGCTCGTAGGCCAGGGTGACGTGGGCGGTCGCGCCGGGCGCGTGCCGCAGCACGTTGCTCAACGCCTCCTGCACGATCCGGTACGCCGACAGCTCCACTCCGGACGGCAGCGGACGCCGCTCGCCGGTGATCTGGGTGGTCACGGTCAGTCCGGCGGCGCGGGTGTTCTCCACCAACGGTTCGAGCCGGTCGAGGGTGGGCTGCGGGGCGTCCGCGCGCTCGCCGGGGGCGGGGTGTTCGGAGCGCAGCACGTCCAGGACGCGGCGCAGTTCGGTGAGCGCCTCGACCGCGTTCTGCCGGATGCCGGCGAGGTTCTCCCTCAGCTCGTCGGGCGGGTCCTGGACGAGGTGCGGGGCGACCTGGGCCTGGATGGAGATCACCGACATGTGGTGGGCGACCACGTCGTGCAACTCCCGGGCGATGCGGCTGCGTTCCTCCAGGAGGGTGCGGCGGGCGCGTTCCTCGGCGGTGAGGGTGGTCTGCCGCCCCAGCTCCGCGCGGGCCTCGCGACGGCCGCGCAGGGCGCTGCCGAGGACGACGGCGACGGCGAACAGGGTGACGGCGAGGTGACCGGTGGGCTGGTAGTTCTGCCCGCCCATCAGTCCTTGGACGACGTAGGTGACCAGCCCGGTCAGGGCCAGGGCCTCGACCGAGACACGGGTGCGGACCCGCAGGGCGAGCAGCAGCAGGACGAACAGGTGGGCGATCAGCCCGGCCGAGGTCCAGGGCCAGGTGAACTTGTACTCGCCGGGGGCCATCCGGGCGCGCACCGCCATCGCCCCGACCACCGTGACCGTGAGCGACAGCCACCACGCCGGGATCGGCCGCCGCAGCGCCAGCACCATCGCGCCGCCCTGCCCCAGTGCGATCAGCAGGGCGAGCCCGGGGCCCAGCCCGCCGTGGTCGTGGAGCTGGTTCAGGTCGCCGAGGAAGACGCCGAACGCCGCCAGGCACACGAACCCGTGCGGCACCCAGCGCAGCCACACCGAAGGGGGCAGCGGATCCGCCCGCCAGGTCCACAGGTCGTCCCGCAGCACGCCCAGCCACCGCCGGACGTACCCCGCCGCCCCCTTGTCCGTCACACGGTTCAGCCTAGACATGACGTACGTCCTTCGTCGTCGGCCGGTGGACGCGGACCACCCGGGACCGTCCGCGCCGCCGCCCGTCCCCGTCCCCGTCCCCACCTCCGCCCCGCTCCCACGACCGGAACGCGGACCGGCAGACCGCGAGCGCGACGACGAACACGGGCAGCCACACCAGCCGGGCGGCGACCCAGCCGAGGCCGTCGGGGACGGTGTGCAGGCCGGGGAGCCGGCCGGCCAGGAGGCCGGTGGCGGTGGTCGCCATCAGGGCGGACTGGTGCCAGAGGAAGATCGTCATCGCGGAGAGGTTGACCAGCGCCACCGCCGTCCACGCGACGGGACGCCGCATCGCGCCGCGCAGCCGGTCCCGCAGCAGCAGCGCGAGCCCGCACTGGGCGAGGCCGAAGGTGACGGCGGCCAGCGTCGGCGGGTTGAGGTTGGAGACACCGGCGCCCGGGACGCCGACCATCGACGCCGGGTAGCCGGCCCAGGCGACGAGCGCGGCCGTGGCGGCCGTACCGCAGAGCAGGAGGAGCCAGCCGGACCTGCGGCGTTCCAGCTCGCCGCGCGTCCAGGCCGCGCCCAGGGCGTACGGCACCAGCCAGCCGGCCGCCAGGTTCAGCCAGCCGAGCCAGGCGGGCGCGCCGAGGCCGAAGCGGAGCAGGTCGACGTGGAGGACGACGGCGAGCGGCCACAACGGGTGGAGGCGGGCCAGCAGCGGGGTCGCGGCGGTGAGCGCGGCGAAGACCAGCAGGAACCACAGCGGCGACAGGGCCAGCTTCACCAGCGTGCGGACGGTCGCGTACTCGGCCCCGGAGAGCAGCAGTACGGCGGTGACGGCCGTCCACAGGAGGAGGACGGCGGCGACCGGCTTGAACAGCCGGACCAGCCGGCCGTGCAGCCAGCGGCGGTACGGGATGCCGCGGGCGCGGGACGAGGCGTACCCGCGGGTCGCCACATGGCCGCCGACCAGGAAGAACACGGCGAGGGTCTGGAACGCCCAGGAGACGGGTGCCAGCCACGGCAGGTGCTGGAGCGGGCTGGCCGTGTGCAGGGTGCGGCCGTCCGCGACGAGGGCGGTGACCAGCCAGTGGCCGAGGACGACCCCGAGGACGGCGCCGGCGCGCAGGGCGTCCACGGCACGGTCGCGATGGTCCGGGGTGGCCGCGTCGACGCGCTCGGCGGCGCCGCGCACCGCGGCGGTGAGGCGGTTCATGAGGTCACCGCCGCGGTCTCGCCGAGGACGATCCGGGTGAGGTTGGCCAGGGAGGTGGAGCCGGGGGCGAAGTAGTCGCTGTGGCCGCCGTCGCCGGCCGCGAAGACCCGGGCGCCGAACGCCGGGGAGACGGGGTCGGTGCCGAAGCCGACGATGGTGCCGAGGAGGTCGGCGCTGAGGTGCGGGACGTGTCCGATCCAGTCGTCGTCGCCCCGGGCGGCCCAGATCCGGGCCCGGGTGCGCAGGGCGGTGGCGGTGTCGGCACCGGTGCCGGGGCTGCCGAGGAGGGCGATGTCGTCGACGTCGAGACCGTCGGCGGCCTCGGCGCAGACGACGGAGCCGTAGGAGTGGCAGAGGAGGGAGATGCGGGCGTGCGGTCCGGCGACGGCCCGCACGCCGCTCACCGCCTCCCGCAGTCCGGGGGCGGCTTCCTCCGCCCGGTCGGTGGTGGCGACGGTGGTGCTGACGGTGCCGGGGGTCTCGTAGCCGAGCCAGGCCACGACCGCGGCACGCGCGCCGAGCCGCTCGTGCAGTGCGAGGGCGGCGGCGCGGAACCGGCTGTAGGTGTCGATGCCGGTGTCGGAACCGGGGACGAGGACGGCGACACGGTCGGCGTGCGCGAGGTCCCCGAGCACCTCGGTGACCAGCCCGGGCCCCCGCCCGTCGAAGTACAGCAACTGCCGCCCGGCCAGCGCGCGATCGGCGTCGGCCCGCCGCCGGTCCCCGTACTCGTCGGCCATGCGGGCGGCTTCCTCGGCGTTGGCCCGGTTGGCGGCGTAGACCGCGTCAAGGCTCGCCGCGGAAGTCCCCGCGAGCACGGCGGGCGAAGGCGCGGGCACCTGCCCCCGAGCCGCCCCGGCCAGCGGTACGGCCACGGCGCAGGCGACAAGCAGCGCAAGCAACCCACGCCGTACTCGCACCCCGCGGGCGGTCGTGCCGCCGCTCCCGCGGACAGCCATGCCACCGCTCCCGCGGGCAGTCGTGCCTCCCCCAGTGCCCGAACGGCCTGGGAGGTACCCCCAGGGGCGGCACGGGTGGGCGATGGGGGTCCCCCCGCTCGAGCGAAGCCGAGAGTGGGGGAGGCACCCCGCAAGCGCCGGGCCGCGCGAACACCCCCCGGCCCGCACCGATGCCGGTTCCCCTCCACGCCCGCGCACCATGATGGCCGTACCTCCCCGTCCGCTCACCCGCCCACCGGGCTCGACAGAAAAGGAAGTTACGGAGCGTCGCGGGTAACCCGCGTCCCGCCGGAGGACTCATCCACGGGGTAGCTCTCAGGTACTACGGGTATGACCGGCCACTCCGGCCACTCCGGCCAAGAGAACCGCTCACCAAGCGAGTTGAGCGATCTCCTCCGCCACCACCGCACACGCGTCCGCCACCGGATCGATCAGCGGAAAGTGCCCGACGTCCTCCAGCAACGTCAGCCCCACCACTTCCCCGGCCTTCGCCGCCGCCTCCGCGTACGCCTCGGCGACCGCCTGCGGAACCACGGTGTCGGTACGCCCCTGCACCAGGGTGGTGGCGATCCCGGTGGGCAGCAGCACCCCGGGATCGGCATGCAGCCGACGCTCGGCAAAGTATTCGTCGCCGCCCAGCAGTTGCCGCACCGCACCCCCGCACACGTCCAGCTTGTCGGCGATCTCCAGGTCCGCGATCGGGGCGAGGGCGACGACGCCGCGCAGCGGCGCGGGCCCGTCCGTGCGCCAGGGCGAGCCGGCCGGCAGGACGTGCCGCGCGGCGGCCCACAGCGCCAGGTGGCCACCGGCCGAGTGACCGGTGAGCACGACGCGCCGCGGGTCGGCCCTCGGCACGTGCTCCCGCACCAGCGCCGGCAGCGCGTCCAGCGCGGCGGCGACGTCGTCGAAGGTGTCGGGCCACCGCCCCGCGACCGGCTCACCGCCGCCGGGCTCCCCCGCCCCGCGCCGGTATTCGACACTGGCCACGGCGAAGCCCCGCCCGGCCAGGAACGCCGCGAACGGGCTGAGGTGACGCCGGTCGTACGGCGCGCGCCAGGCACCGCCGTGCAGCACGACCACCACCGGAGCGGGCCCGCCCTCGGCACGCGGCGCGTAGAGGTCGATCAGCTGGTCCGGGTCGTCGCCGTAGGCCACCGTGGCGTCGGGGTCGACGGGCGGGTGGGAGAAGGCCGACTCCTCCTCGGCGGCGGCCCGGGCGGCTGCGATGTCGTCCGTCATGCCTCAACCTCTCAGCGATACGAAGTACGTGACGGACCATGCGGGAACGCGGCCGTTCGGCCGGGACGGTATCAGCACGCCCACGTGCGCCGACATGGGGATGTCACGCTCGGTCAGCGGGCCCGGGGGCGACACCGTACGCCGTCACCCCCGGCCCCCGCCCGCGCCGGTACCTACACCGGTACCTCCGCCAGCACCTCCGCCAGCACCCGTGCCGCCCGCTCCACGTCCGCGAACCCGACGTACAGCGGGGTGAAGCCGAAACGGAGCACGTCCGGGTGGCGGAAGTCGCCGACCACGCCCCGCTCGATCAGCCGCTTCATCACGTCACCGGCGTCCGGGCAGCGCAGGGCGACCTGGCTGCCCCGCTCCCCGTGCGCACGCGGGGTCACGCATGCGACCCTGCCCCCGGGGACGTACTCCTCGACGCACTCCAGGAAGAAGTCCGTCAGCGCGAGGGACTTGGCCCGCACCGCGTCGATCGTCACCCCGTCCCAGACCTCGAGGGCCGCCTCCAGGGCGAGCATGGAGAGGATGTCGGGGGTGCCGACCCGCCCGCGCACCGCGCCCGCCGCCGGTTCGTACCCGGGGCGCATGCCGAAGGGCTCCGCGTGGGAGTTCCAGCCGGGCAGCGGCGAGTCGAAGCGGTCCTGCAGATCCGCGCGCACGTACAGGAACGCCGGTGAACCGGGGCCGCCGTTCAGGTACTTGTAGGTGCAGCCGACCGCCAGGTCCACGCCGTGCTCGTCCAGGCCCACCGGCAGCGCGCCCGCGCTGTGACACAGGTCCCAGACGACGTACGCCCCCGCCGCGTGCACGGCGGCCGTCAGCGACGGCAGGTCGTGCAGCCGGCCGGTGCGGTAGTCGACGTGGTTGAGCAGCACGGCGGCGGTACGGTCACCGAGCGCGTCGGGGATCCCGGACGGGGGCACCGGACGCAGCGTGCAGCCGGTCATCCGGGCCGCCGACGCGGCGATGTAGCCGTCCGTGGGAAAAGTGGTCGCGTCGACCACGATCTCGTCCCGCCCGGGGCCCCCGCCGTCCGTCGGCCGCGCCAGCCGCACCGCGCCCACCAGTGCCTTGAAGACATTGACACTCGTCGAGTCGCCGACCACGATCTGCCCGGCCGCCGCGCCGACCAGCGGCGCGATCCGGTCACCGATCCGTTCCGGCGCCGTCCACCAGCCGCCCTCGGTCCAGGACCGGATGCGCAGCTCGCCCCACTGCCGGCGCACCACGTCCTCGACCCGGCCGGGGACGGCGACCGGCAGCGCGCCCAGCGAGTTGCCGTCGAGGTAGACGACGTCGTCGAGGACGAACCCGGCCCGTTTGGCCGCCAGTTCGTCGGAGGCGTCCAGCTTCTCCGCCTTCATCACGAGCTCAGACATACGACCTCGCCGTCCACAGTTCGGGGAACACGCTCTTCTGCGCCCGCTTCTCCAGCCAGGCCACTCCGGCGGACCCTCCCGTGCCGGTCTTGGCGCCCATCGCGCGCCGGGTGGCGACCAGGTGGTCGTTGCGCCAGCGCCACACCAGTTCGGCGACGTCGGTCAGCGTCTCGCCGAGGCGGGCGACCTCGTCCCGCTCGTCGCCCGCGTAGACGGCCGTCCAGACCGCCTCCACCTGCGCCGACGGCTCGTACTTCCGCGACACGTCGCGCCGCAGGACGTCCTCCGGGATCGCGTGCCCGCGCCGGGCGAGCAGCCGCAGCACCTCGTCGTACAGGCTCGGCTCGTGCAGCGCCTTCTCCAGCTCGGCGTGCACCCGCGGCGCGCCGCGGTGCGGGACCAGCATGGACGCGGACTTGTCGCCGAGCAGGAACTCCATGCGCCGGTACATCGCCGACTGGAAACCGGACCCCTCGCCGAGGGCGCCGCGGTAGGAGTTGAACTGCGCCGGGGTGAGCCCGCTCAGCGGCTTCCAGGAGGCGTTCAGCGCCTCCAGCTCCCGCCGGGACCGCTTCAGCGCGTCGACCGCGGTCGGGATGTCGTCCTCGCGCAGCGCCTTCGCCGCGGTCTCCCACTCGTGGACGATGACGGTGAACCACAACTCCATGACCTGGGTGGTGACCAGGAAGACCATCTCTCCGGGGTCGTCGGAGAGGGTGTGCTGGAGGTGGGTGAGGACGTCGGCCTTGACGTAGTCCTCGTAGGGGGTCGTGCCCTGGAAGTCGAGATGCGGGGTCTCGGGCTGCTCGTGAGCCTCGTGGGACATCGCTGTCTCCTGTACGTGTACTCCGGGTAGCGGTCCGCCCCTGCCGTTACCGGCACGGGGGCCCCGGTCCCCACGGTGCATCCTGCGCAATCGTCCCCCACGACCGCAAGGCCCGCCTGCTCACAGACGGGCCCCGGGAACATCACAGGTCAGCGGGTCAGCAGGTCAGCCCAGGGCCTGGGCCGCCGTCGGCGAGGAGTCCTTCAGGAACTGCGAGCAGCGCTCGTACTCCTCCTGCTCGCCGATCGACTGCGCGGCGCGGGCGAGGGCGTGCAGGGCCCGCAGGAAGCCGCGGTTGGGCTCGTGCTCCCACGGCACCGGGCCGTGGCCCTTCCAGCCGTTGCGGCGCAGCGCGTCCAGTCCGCGGTGGTAGCCCGTACGGGCGTACGCGTACGACTCCACGACGCTGCCCCGCTCGAAGGCCTCGTCGGCCAGCCGGGCCCAGGCCAGCGAGGAGGTGGGGTGCTTGGCGGCGACATCGGCGGGCGAGGTGCCGGACGCGAGCAGCTCGCGCGGACCGGGGTCGTCGGGGAGGTGGGTCGGGGGCGGACCCCCGAGGAGGTTCTCGTGAATCGACATGGGTCCAGTCTCGTACATCAGCGGGGCCGGCTCCCGTCCTCCTCCCCCGCCTCCAGCGGCGGCACCGCCACGCTGCCGTGGGTGTGGCACTCGGGGTGCCTGCAGTCGGGTGCCGGGCGGCGCACGGTCGCCCAGGCGATCGCCGCTCCGGCCACCAGGACGCCCGCGCACAGGACCATCGCCCGCCGGAACGCGTCGTCGAAGGCGTCGGGGAGCCGGTACGCCTCCGGGCCCATCCCGGCGAGCAGCGGCAGCGCCGCCACCGCCACCAGGCCGGCCGCGCGGGCGGCGGCGTTGTTGATGCCGCTGGCCAGTCCCGCCCGCGCGGTGTCCACGGAGGCGAGGACGGTCGCGGTGAGCGGCGCGACCAGGGTGACCATGCCGAGGCCGAGCACCAGCAGCGCGGGCAGCACCTCGGTGGCGTACGAGGCGTCCGGGCCGACCCGCAGCATCAGCAGCATCCCGGCCGCGCACAGCAGCGGTCCGGCGGTGAGCGGGATGCGCGGGCCGATCCGGTCGCCGAGTTCGCCGGAGCGGGCGGAGAGCAGCAGCATCAGGGCGGTCGTGGGCAGCAGGGCCGTACCGGCGGCGAGCGCGGACCAGCCGACGACGACCTGGAGCTGGAGCGCGGCGAGGAAGAAGAACCCGCCGAACGCCGCGTACACGCACAGCGTGACCACGTTGACCGCCGAGAACTGGCGGGAGGCGAAGATGCCGAGCGGCATCATCGGGTGCGGGCGGCGCTTCTCGACGAGCACGAACGCGACCGCGGCGGCCAGTCCGGCGACGGCGGAGACGGCGACCACGAGGGAGCCCTCGTCGGCCTCGATCAGCGCGTACGTCACCAGCGCGAGGGCGATCGCGCCGAGCGCGGCGCCGAGGACGTCGAACCGGCCCTCGGCCTCTCCGCCCGCCGACTCCGGGACGTGGCGCACGGCGACGGGGGCGCACAGCAGGGCGAGCGGCACGTTGAGGAGGAACACCCAGCGCCAGCCGGGCCCGTCCACCAGCCAGCCCCCGACGAACGGGCCGACCGCCGCGCCGATCCCGCCGAAGCCGGACCACAGGCCGACCGCGCGGCCCCGGTCGTCGGGGTGGAAGGTGGCCTGGATGAGGGCGAGCGAGCCGGGGGTGAGCAGCGCCCCGCCGACGCCCTGGAGCGCGCGGGCGGCGATGAGGACGCCGGCGTTCGGGGCGAGGCCGCACAGCAGGGACGCCGCGGCGAACCACAGCACCCCGACGACGAACACCTTCCGCCGCCCGTACCGGTCGCCCAGCGCCCCGCCGAGCAGGATCAGCCCGGCCAGCGTGACCATGTAGGCGTTGACGGTCCACTGCAGGGCGGCGAGGTCGGCGTCGAGGTCGCGGCCGATGCGCGGGAGGGCGACGTTGACCACGGTGGAGTCCAGCAGCGCCATGCTGGAGCCGAGGACCGTGGTGAGCAGGACCCACTTGCCCTGCGGGGAGGACAGCCGGACGTCGGGCATGCGGCGAGCATACGGAAGGAGCCCGGCACCGCGTGCGGTACCGGGCTCCCGCGTGCCGCGGGCGGGTTACTTGATGCGGGTGCCCGTGGAGCGCAGGTTCTGGCAGGCCTCCACGACGCGGGCCGACATGGACGCCTCGGCCAGCTTGCCCCAGGTGCGCGGGTCGTAGGTCTTCTTGTTGCCGACCTCGCCGTCGACCTTCAGGACGCCGTCGTAGTTGCGGAACATGTGGTCGACGACCGGACGCGTGAACGCGTACTGGGTGTCGGTGTCGATGTTCATCTTCACGACGCCGTTCTCCAGCGCGGTGAGGATCTCCTCCGGGGAGGAGCCGGAGCCCCCGTGGAAGACGAAGTCGAACGGCTGGGAGCCGGCCGGCTTGCCGTACTTGGCGGCGACGCCCTCGTTGAGCTCCTTCAGCAGCTCGGGACGGAGGACGACGTTGCCCGGCTTGTACACGCCGTGCACGTTGCCGAAGGACGCGGCGAGCAGGTAGCGGCCCTTGTCGCCGAGGCCGAGGGCCTCGGCGGTGCGGACGGCGTCGTCGACCGTGGTGTAGAGGGAGTCGTTGATCTCGTGGGAGACGCCGTCCTCCTCGCCGCCGGTCGGGGTGATCTCGACCTCGAGGATGATCTTCGCGGCGCGGGCGCGCTCGAGGAGCTCCTGGGCGATGGAGAGGTTGTCGGCGAGGGTCTCCGCGGAGCCGTCCCACATGTGGGACTGGAACAGCGGGTTGCGGCCGGCCTTGACGCGCTCCTCGGACAGCGCGAGCAGCGGACGGACGTACCCGTCGAGCTTGTCCTTCGGGCAGTGGTCCGTGTGCAGGGCGATGTTGACGTCGTACTTCTCGGCGACGATGTGCGCGAACTCGGCGAGCGCGACCGCGCCGGTCACCATCTCCTTCTTGTGCTGGCCGCCCAGGAACTCGGCGCCGCCCGTCGAGATCTGGACGATGCCGTCGCTCTCCGCCTCGGCGAAGCCGCGCAGTGCCGCGTGCAGGGTCTGGGACGAGGTGACGTTGATGGCCGGGTAGGCGAACTTCTCCGCCTTCGCCCGGTCGAGCATCTCGTTGTAGACCTCGGGGGTTGCGATGGGCATCTGTCCGCTCCTTAAGCGTGCGGGTTGGCGTGCTGCGTACGGTCGGCCCTGACCTGGAACCTTGGATGCGACGTCATTGTCGGGGCCATCTTCCCAGACTTGTCCGTCCGGTCGACGGCGCAGGTCAAGTCGTTATGCGGAGGATGTCGGGGTGCCGGGGAGGCTCCCGGGAGGTGCCGGGTCGCCCTGCGGCCCCGGTGCGCGGCCTCGGCACGGCCTTGGTGCGGCCTCGGCACGGCCTTGGTGCGGCCTCGGTCGAGGCCTCGGCGCGGCCTCAGTCGAGGCCGAGCTCGTCCTTGGCGTAGGCGAACAGGTACGGCACCCCGGCGCCCTCCTGGATCTTCTCGGCGGCACCGGTCGCCCGGTCGACGATCGTCGCGACGGCCACGACCTCCGCCCCGGCCTCGCGCACGGCCTCGACGGCGGTGAGCGGGGAGCCGCCGGTGGTGGAGGTGTCCTCGACGACCAGGACGCGGCGGCCCGCGATGTCCGGGCCCTCGACGCGCCGCTGCAGCCCATGTGCCTTGGCGGCCTTGCGCACGACGAAGGCGTCCAGCCTCCGGCCCCGCGCGGCGGCGGCGTGCAGCATGGCGGCCGCCACCGGGTCGGCGCCCATGGTGAGCCCGCCCACCGCGTCGAACTCCAGCCCGTCGGTCAGGTCCAGCAGCACCTGCCCGACCAGTGGGGCGGCCTCGCCGTCGAGGGTGATGCGGCGCAGGTCGACGTAGTAGTCGGCCTCCAGACCGGAGGAGAGGGTCACCTTGCCGTGCACCACGGCCTTGTCCTTGATCTGCTGCAGCAGCGCGCCACGTACTTCGCTCATGACAGCCAGCTTAGAGGCGGGTCCAGGTCCAGGTGGTCGAGGCCTCCAGCGGCTCCAGGGGGGTGACCAGGCGGGGGTGGGTGTTCAGCCCGTTCGGCGGCCCGGTCTGCGGTTCCACGCAGACGGCCTCGCGCTGCTCGTCGTAGACCACGACCCACTCCTCGCGGCTGGTCACCCTCAGCTCCAGCCGCCCCGGCCAGGTGAGGGTGACGTCGACGCCGCCGGGCATCCCGAAGCAGTCGTCCCACGGCCCGGGCTTCGGCTCGATCCGGTGCCCCGTCGGCAGGTGGTCCTCCCCGCGCTCCTCCTGCCAGGCGGGCGCGAAGCCGATCGCCACGTCCTCACCGCCAAGACTGCGGTTGAACCACGGATGCCAGCCGATCTGCGCCGGGAAGGACGACTCGTACGTCTCCACGCTCATCGTCAGCGTCAGGGAGTCCCCGGTCAGCGCGATCTGCTGGGTGACGCGCCCGGGGTACGGCCAGGGCTCGACGAGGTCGTACGTGAGCACGGCCTCGTCGGTGCTGGTGCGGGCGGTGCGCCAGGCGGCGTCGCGGGCGGTGCCGTGGATGGCGTTCGGCGGAGCGTTGAGCGGCATCTGCTGCACGGTCGCGCCGTCCCGGAACCGTCCGTCACGGATCCGTCCGCACCAGGGCACCATCGGGAAGCACCCGAACCGCTCTCCCTGCCGCAGCAGCTCGACGCCCCCGACCCGCAGCCCTCCGACCCGCCCGCCGTTCCCCGGCAGGACGGTCACCTCCGCGTCACCCGCGGTCAGCGTGATGTCTCCGTTACTCACGCGACGACCCTACTGGGGTGATCAAGAGGACGTCGCCCCGTCACCACGGCAGTCGTGCCGCCGCACCCGCGAACAACCGCATGCCACCCGTTCCCGCGAACAACCGCATGCCGCTCATTCCCGCGGGCAGTCGTGCCGCCGCACCCGCGGACAACCGCATGCCACCCGTTCCCGCGGGCAGTCGTGCCGCCGCACCCGCGGACAACCGCATGCCACCCGTTCCCGCGGGCAGTCGTGCCGCAGGGCGGCACGGGTGGGCGCGACGGCACCCCGCGAACGCCGGGCCGCGCAACCCCCACCACCTCAGCGACGTCTGCGGAGCGCCCTGACCGCGACGACCACCGAGGCCACCGCCAGCGCCGCCGCCGGCGCGGCCCACCGCAGAGGTGTCACGGAGGCGACGGTCTGCGGAGCGGGAACGGGCGCGTAACGCCCGCGCGGCGGCGCGTGGTCCACCTCCTCCGCACTGCGGCCGATCATCGTCCGCCGGGCATGCGCCGCCTCGGCGACGGAGTCGTCGTCCGGCTCGCGGGAGGACGGCGGAACCTCCGCGTCGAAGACGGACGGGACATCCGCCTCCGAAGCGGACGGCAGGACGTCGTCCGCCTCCGAAGCGGACGGCAGGACGTCTTCCGCCTCCGGAGCGGCCGGCGGGGCGTCGTCCGCCTCCAGAGCGGCCGGCGGGGCGTCCTCCCCGCCCGGAGCGGCCGGCGGCGGAGCATCATCCGCATCCGGTGTGGTCTCGAAATCGTTCGTGGCCCGCGGTTCGAAGTCCCCCGCCGCCAACAGCTCGGGCGACTCCGGCCCGGAGCCCCGCTCCGCCGCGTCGGCCCCCAGGTTCTCCGCGAAGCGGTCCAGCAGGCGGGACACCGCCGAGGCCACCGCGTCCGCCGGAAAGTCCATGACCCGGCCGTCGGCCGTCGCCGTGCCCTCGACCGTGAGAGTGGTACCGCCCTCCACGGACCGCAGCCGCACCCGCAGCGCGAGCCGCACCGAGCCGCTGCCGCGGGTCTCCGCCGCGTCGCCCTCGACGGCGTAGGAACCGTCGTCCCGCGCGGACACCCGTACGGCACCCCGGTAGGTGACGGAGTGGCTGCCGACGCGGACCTTCAGCCGGCCGGCGACGGGATCGGCGGGATCCGCACCCGCGTCGTGCTGGAGCCCGGGCACCGCCCGGGCGACCCGCGCGGGGTCATCCAGCACCTCCCTGAGCCGCTCCGCCTCGACCGGAACGAACGCCTCGTGCTCCATGAGTGCGGAGCCTACCCACGCCACGCCGGACCGCACCTCCGTCGGCGGGAAGTCGCGGCGCGTCGGCGCGGAACGCGGTAAGGGGCTCAGTCGGTGTACCGGGGGTGCACCAGTGTGGACGGCGGCAGACCGGTCACCCGGGTGCGCTCCGCCGCCCGGACGTCCGCCGCGAGGGAGGCGTCGGTGAGCGTGCGCGGGCGCGGTCCGGCGGGGTCGAGGCGCGGCTCGGGCAGGCCGCGGGCGGCCAGGACGAACCCCCAGTCGCGGTGGGCGTGGGCGGTCGCCACGGTGCCCCGGTCGGGCCCGGCGGCGAAACCGGCCCGCCGGCCGCTCACCCGGTACGCGGCGGTACGCAGCCCCGCCGCGCGGAGCGTCGCGTCCACCGTCCAGAAGTCGCGGGGGCGGGACTCCACCGCGCCCCCGTGCACCACGAGCCGCCCGCCGGGCGCCAGTACCCGCCGGGCCAGCCCGTAGAACTCCTGCGCGTACAGCTTGGTGCTCGCGGTGATCCCGGGGTGCGGCAGGTCCGAGACGACGACGTCGTACGCCGCCGGGGGCGTCCCGCGCAGCCAGTCGAAGGCGTCCGCGGTGGTCACCCGCACGCGCGGGTCGTCGAGGGCGTGCGCGTTCAGCGCGGACAGCGCCGGATCGCGGCGGGCCAGCTCCACCACGCCCGCGTCGATCTCGACGACGTCGACCCGGCGCACGCCGGTGTGGCGCAGCACCTCGCGGACGGCCAGCCCGTCACCGCCGCCGAGGACCAGTACGCGGGTGTGCGGCCCGTGCATCGCGGGGTGCACCAGCGCCTCGTGGTACCGGAGTTCGTCCCGGCCGCTGACCCGCAGCCGCCCGTCGAGGAACAGGTTCAGGGGCCGCCCGTCCCGCCCGCCGGTGAGCAGCACCTCCTGGACGTCGGTCTGCAGGGCCACGCGTACGTCGGAGCCGTACATGGCGTGCCGGGCGGCCCGCTCGAAGTCGTCGACGAGGACGGCGGCCGAGGCGAGGACCACGAGCACGCACGCGTTGGCGGCCGTCAGCAGCCGGCGGGCGCGCCGTGTGAGGTCCCGCCGGAACAGCCCGAGCACCAGCGCACCGCCGACGACCGCGTTGACCGCGCCGGTGATCAGCGCGCCGGTCAACTGGCCGAGCAGCGGCAGGAGGAGGAAGGGGAAGGCGAGCCCGCCGACGAGCGCGCCGACGTAGTCCGCGGCAGACAGGTCGGCCACCGCGCCCCCCGCGTCCTGCCGGCGGATCCGCTGGATCAGCTCCATCAGCAGCGGCACCTCGGCCCCGATCAGCAGACCGGTGGCCAGGGAGAAGGCGACCAGCAGCGCGCGCGGGCCGCTCGCCCACACGCCGCCCCAGTCCCCCGTCCAGGCGAACACGGCGTACAGCGCCATCGCACTGCATCCGCCGACGAGGGCGAGGGCCGCCTCGACGGCGCCGAACCCGGCCGCCGCGTGCCGCCGCAGCCGTTTCACGGCCAGGGATCCGATGCCCATCGCGAAGACCATCACGGACAGCACGACCGACGCCTGGGTGACCGAGTCGCCCATCAAGTACGCGGCCAGCGCGACCAGTTCCAGCTCGTACACGAGTCCGCAGGCCGCGCAGACGAACACACCCGCGAGGACCAGGAACCGCCCGGTGCCCTGTCGCACCGGCAGCCGCAGCACACCCCCCGTGTCACCGAGGGGGCCGCCCGGCCCGTCCCAGGACTGCGCGGAGCCGGGCGGTGCGGGGGCCTGCGGTTCGATCACCTCAGTGACGTTACGTCACTCCCACACCGCACAACGTCACCCACACGTGTGGTTCTTGTTTACACCTGCCCTTTATTGGTACGAGCAATGACCTCCCCGGCCGGCCTCACACCGCCTCCCTCACACCGCTTCCCTCACCCGCACCCCCACCCTCGTCCGCGTCGCCACCAGCTGTCCGTCCTGCGGGTAGGCGTGCCAGGTCCGCCAGTGCACCTGGCCCTCATGGCACTGGGCGAGCATCGCCGTGAACGCGTGCGGACTGCCGGGGAAGACCCCGGCGAGACCCTGCGGATGGTCGGACACCAGGGCCAGCAGCTCCTGGGCGCGGCCCGCGAAGGACCCCGGGGAGAGCACCTCCACCCGGGCGGCGAACTCGTACTCCCAGTCGTCCACCCGCTTGGCCACCCCCAGCGGAAGCGGCGTGCTGCTGCCCGGAATGCACGCCACCGTCTCCGAGCAGAGCCCCCGCTCCTCCTCGAGCAGCACCTGGTGGGACGCTCCGAGCAGTCTCAACTGAAGCTTTTTTCCCGCCAGTTCGAGGTCGAGCGCGGCCAGCGCGGGAAGCGGCTCGCGCCCCAGGGCCCAGGCGAGGTCGGCCGCGCGCGTATCGGAGTAGGCGGTGTTCAGGGTCGTGAGCATGGATCGGCTCCGCAAGCACACAAGGAGAGGGAGATAGAGGGGTCCGCGCGCCCCGGTCGCACCGGAGAACTCGGCCCGTCAGCCCGGTCACCCGGCCGGAAGAAGGGTCCGCGGGGAGTCCGAGGGCTGAGTCGGTGATTTATAGGCAATCATGAACAGTGGTGCCACCACAGCGTTTTTACCCAAATTCGTGGGCTTTCCATCCCCTGGGGGGCTCCCCAGCTCACCTGTTCAACCTCGGCGCACACCCCGAGGGGACGGCGCACACCCCAAGGTGACGGCGCACACCCCGAGGGGACGGCGCACGCCGGTGCGCCGCGCCCCGGAACGGCACAGCGGGGCCCGCCCAGGTGCGGACCCCGCTGTCGCGGATGCGTCGTCCCCCGCAGGGGAGGCGGGCTGCCCCGTGTCAGCCGCCTCCCCCACCGCATCCGCCGCCCCCGCAGGACGACCCGCCTCCGCAGGACGAGCCACCACCACAGGACGATCCCCCACCGGAGCTCGACGACGAGTGGGACCCGCCGCTGCCTCCGCCGCCCACCCACCAGCTGTCGCGGACCCTGTCGCGGCGGCCGGCGCCCACCCGCCGCGCGGGCCGGCGCGCGGCACTCACGACCGCGACCAGCAGCACGAAAAGCACAACCAGGATGATGCCGATGACCATGACGTCACCCTCCTTCCGTTCCCCCGTGATCCCCCGAAGCGGCCCCCCGTGGGCGCCTCGCTCACGCGTGTGACCGGGAGATGCCCTCCGCCCGCGCGGCCCAAAGCAGAGTTGAGGAACTCCAGAGCTTCGGCGCAGGATGACCGCCATGACCTCCAGCGCGCGCCCCCTCCTGAACCGCCGGCTCGCCGAGTTCGGGACGACGATCTTCGCCGAGATGTCCGCCCTGGCCCTGCGGACCGGATCCATCAACCTGGGCCAGGGCTTCCCCGACACCGACGGCCCCGAGGAGGTCAGGGAGGCCGCCGTACGGGCCCTGCGGGACGGCCGCGGCAACCAGTACCCGCCGGGCCCCGGCGTCCCCGAACTGCGCACCGCCGTCGCCGCGCACCAGCAACGCCGCTACGGCCTCTCGTACGACCCCGACACCGAGGTCCTGGTCACCGCCGGCGCCACCGAGGCGATCGCCGCCGCGCTGCTCGCCCTGGTGGAGCCGGGCGACGAGGTGATCGCCCTGGAGCCGTACTACGACTCCTACGCGGCCTGCGTCGCCATGGCCGGCGGCACCCGCGTCCCCGTCACGCTCCGCCCGCGCGACGGACGCTTCCGCCTCGACCTCGACGAACTGCGCGACGCCGTCACCGACCGCACCCGCCTGCTCCTGATCAACACCCCGCACAACCCGACCGGCACCGTCCTCACCCGCGGGGAACTGACCGCGATCGCCGAGCTGGCCGTCGAACGCGACCTGCTCGTGGTGACCGACGAGGTCTACGAACACCTGGTCTTCGACGACGCCGAACACATCCCCCTGGCCACCCTCCCCGGCATGCGGGAGCGCACGGTGACCATCTCCAGCGCGGGCAAGACCTTCTCCTTCACCGGCTGGAAGGTCGGCTGGGTCACGGCGCCCCCGGAACTGGTCACGGCGGTCCGCTCGGCCAAGCAGTACCTCACCTACGTCTCCGCGGGCCCCTTCCAGTACGCGGTCGCCGAGGCCCTCGCCCTCCCCGAGTCGTACTTCACCGGGTTCCGGGACGACCTGTGGGCCAAGCGCGACGTCCTGGCGGCGGGCCTGGAGGAGGCCGGCCTGACGGTCTACCGCCCGTCCGGCACCTACTTCGTCACCGCCGACATCCGCACCCTGGGCGAGAGGGACGGGATCGCCTTCTGCCGCTCCCTCCCCGAACGCGCGGGCGTCGTCGCCATCCCCACGGCCGTCTTCTACGACCACCGCGAACTGGGCGCCCCCTTCGTCCGCTTCGCCTTCTGCAAGAAGACGTCCGTACTGGAGGAGGCCGCCCGACGACTCAAGACACTGGACGCGTAGGACCCTGGGCACCGGGCTGTTCGGTGTCCTTCGGGTGTCGCGGGGAGGCGTGCACCAGGACCACGGTCGACATCACCCAGCGGACGAGGCGCCTCCCTGAGCCGGCCGGGACCGGCAGGGAAAGCCGGGACGCGGTGGTCAGGTCCTCCTCGGCGCTCGGCGGGTACGGCCGTGGCCGGCACCGTGCCGGGCGCGTCCGCGGCGACGACGCGGACGCCGAGCCTGTCAGGCCGGCTGGACGGTGACGGTGCAGAGGCGCTTGGTGGCCCGGGTCAGGGCTACGTACAAGTCCCTTTCCCCACCGGGGCGGGCCGTGATGATCTCCTCGGGGTTCACGACGACGACCCCGTCGAATTCCAGGCCGCGTGATTCGGACGCCGGCACGATGCGTGCATGGTGAGCGATGCCCCGGGCCGTCAGCTCGCTCACCCTGGTGTCCGCGCAGATCACGCCCAGAAGCTCGCCCGGGTGCGCGGCGCTCTGGGCACGGAGTTCCTGGACGACGGCGGTGACCAGCCCGTCCGGAGGGGTGGTCACGGTGCGAGGGCTCTCGCCGCTTCGCAGTGACCGGGTGGGCTTCTGGTCCGGAGCGATCCGCGTGAGCAGGTCCCGGACACTCTCCAGGATCTCCTGCGTGGTGCGGTAGCTGACGGTCAGGTGGTGCAGCGTGAACCGTGGTCCGACGTGGGGGCCCAGTGCCCCCTTCCAGTCGCGTGCCGTCGCGACCGGGCCCGCCTGGGCGAAGTCGCCCACCAGCGTCATCGCCCTCGCCGGGCAGCGGCGGACGATCATCCGCCACTGCATGGCGGTCAGTTCCTGCGCCTCGTCGACGACGACGTGCCCGTACGTCCGCCCGGGAGGGCCGTCGAGCAGGCTCGCCGCCTCGTCCAGCAACGGCACATCGGCGTCGGTCCACGGTGCGTCCGGACCGCGCAGCAGAAGGGACCGCTCCCGCGCGGTCAGGCGGGGCAGGCGCTCGGCGAGGGCGCCGGCGTCCGTCAGGAGCGCCTTCACGAGGTCACCGGGCACCAGCCGCGGCCACAACACCTCGACCGCCCGGTCGACGCCGGCGTCGTCGAGCAGATCGGCCCGGATGGCGTCCAGGTCCAGCTCGTGGACCGGACCCGGGCCGGCCGCACCTTCGGCACGGCGCCGGGCGGCTCCCGTGAACCGGTCGAGGTCGATGCCCGTCATCCTCTCGGCATCGGCGTCGATCTGCTCCAGGAGGTCGCCCATGTCTCGTCGCATCGCGTCGGTGACGGCGTCGACCAAGAGCTCCTTGAACACCTGGCGCGCGGGGTTGTGCCCCTGTACGGCCGCCAAGGCGGCATCGCGTGCGATGGCGACCTCCTCGCCGGAGAGGTGAACCGGTTCCTGTCCGACCCACACGGGGAAGTCACCGGCGGGGGCTTGGTGGACGCGCAGCAGGCCGGCCAGGGCGTCGGCGAGGTCGGGCCTTCCCTTGAGGCGCGCCGTGTCGAACGGGTCCACCGTGTCCGTGGGCACTCCGGCCAGTTCCCGGCAGGTCGTCAGAGCGACGTCGTTCTCGCCGAGCGAGGGAAGGACCTGGGAGATGTAGTCGAGGAAGCGGGCGTTCGGGCCCACCACCAGGACACCGTCCTCCGCGGCGCGCGGGAACGCGTACAGGACGTAGGCCGCCCGGTGCAGGGCGACCACCGTCTTGCCGGTGCCGGGCCCGCCCTGCACCACGGTCACCCCCCGGTGGGCGGAGCGGACGATCTCGTCCTGTTCGGCCTGCAGCGTCGCGACGGCCGCGTGCATCCTGCCCGTACGCCGTGCCGACAGGGCCTCGGTCAACGGGCCGTCCCCCACGACGTCCTCGTCGGTCGGGGCGGTCCCGTCCAGCAGTTCGTCGCTCACCGAGATCACCGTGCGCTCCTCGAGGCGCAGGTGCCGGCGCCGCCGCAGGTCCATCGGGTGGACCGGTGTCGCCTCGTAGAAGGGCCGCGCCGCGTTCGCGCGCCAGTCCACGAGCAGAGGCAGGTCGTCCTCCTCCGTCTGCAGTCCGATCCGCCCGATGCGCAGGGCCGTGCCGTCCGTCCAGTCGATGCGCCCGAAGACCAGCCCTTTTTCGGCGCCTTCCAACCGGCCGATTTCCTTGGTGAGACGCTCGGCGGCGATTTCTCTCTCGTATGCCTCACCGGCGCTTTCCGCCGGGGCCTTCAGCACGCTCGCCCGGTGCGCTCGCGCCTCGGAAAGCCGCTCGGTGAGCAACTCGTATAAGGAGGACACATAATCCTGCTCCGATTCAACCGCACGCACAGCAGGATCATTCATTTTCGACAACAGGGGGCTCCTTCGATTCGAGCCACACCATACGATCGAAATTCCCCGAAGGTAAGTCTTGACTTACCTGGTGAAGCCATGGCCCTACGGCTGCGAATCACGTATCACATATCGCGTATCACGCATTCCGCCGTTCCGCATATCGCTCATTCCGCCGTTCCGCATATCGCTCATTCCGCCCCCGATGCCCGCCCGCCGAGCCATCACCCGATCGGCGCCGACGCGGGTACGTCGGGGGAGGCGGTGGTCCGTCGGCGGTCCTCCTGGAGCGCCGCGGACCGGGGCAGCGAGGCCGCGAGGAGCGGCTTGCGCAGGGTCTCGGAGCGCAGGGCGAACGTCAGCAGGAGGTAACCGACCAATCCGCCGAGCGAGTTGGCGACGACGTCGTTGACGTCCACGGACCGGCCGTTGTTCAGGGCGATGTACGACAGCAGCTGGGCGGCCTCGATGCCCAGGCTGACCAGTCCCGCCAGCAGGGTCGTCGCCTTCGCCGAGGTCGCGCGCCGGGACAGCAGGGGGAGGAGGAAGCCGGCCGGGATCAGCATGATGACGTTGGGGATCATGGTGATGTCCGCGCCGATCAGCGGGACGAAGTTGATCTGGCCGATCCAGGGAGCCTGGTTGGCGTAGGTCCCCCAGGTCACGGCCAGCGGGAAGATCGTCAGGGACAGCACGGCGGCGGCGTAGACGGCGACGGCCGTCTGGAGCAGGGCGCGGCGGACGTTCCACGCGTCCCGCCACACCTGGACGCCGGCGAGGAGGGCGAACACGACGAGCAGCGGGCCGAGGACGAGTGAGGAGTCCACTTCGAATCGGATGTCCATGAGGGCGGGTCCTTCGGTCGGGGCGAGCTGGACTGACGTGGATCAGCCTCGTTCCGGGACCGGGTCCGCCGGATCTCCCGAAGGATCCATTCCGCGGAGGACGACTACGACTTTCGGCAGAGGGGCCCGTGAACGGGCCCGCTTAGGGTGATCACCATGTTCGGATCACCGCGTGCGGCGGCCGTCGGCCGGTTCGCCGGCGGCGCGCTGCTGCTCTGCCTCCTCGGCCTGGCCCTGCTGGTCGACCTCGGCGCCGGCACCCTCGGCAACCCGGGGACCGGGATCCTGCTGTACCTGTCGGCGGGCGCGGCGGGGATGGTGGTCCTCCCGGTCGTGGGCATCCGGCTGCCCGGCGGGCTGCTGGCGTGGGCGGCCTGCGGCGCGGCCCTGGTGTCGCTGGCCTGCTCGGCCGGACTCGGCGTGGTGGCGGCCCGTGACGGCTCTTCGCTGGAGGATGCCTCCGACGCCTACGCCCTGTTCGAACCGACGGCCCTGATCGTGCTGCTGAACGTGACGGCGCGGCAGGGCTCCAAGGCCGGTACCGTCGCCGCCCTGCCGCTGCTCATGGCGGCGGTCGTCCTGCGTCCGCTGGTGATCGAGGTGGACGAGGGCAGCAGCATCGTCGCGCTCGTCCTGACGCTGGTGGCCAGTGGTGCCCTGGCCGCCGGTCTCACCGCGCGGCTGGTCGCCGTCTCCCGCCGGCAGCGGGAGGAGCAGATCCGGCTCGAGCAGCGGCTCGCCTTCGCCCGTGACCTGCACGACTTCGTCGCCCACCACATATCGGGCATCGTCGTGCAGGCACAGGGCGCGCGGGCGATCGCGGCCAAGAGGCCGCAGGCCGTGGGGGACGCCCTCGGGTTGATCGAGAGCACCGGGGCGGAGGCGCTGACCGCGATGCGCAAGATGGTCGGAGCCCTGCGCGAGGACGCCGATCCGCACACCCGGGCCCCGGGCACCGACGGGATCCGCGCCCTGGTCGACGGCGCCGTGCTGCCCGGCGCCCGGGTGGACTTCGCCGAGACCGGTCCGGCCGGCGAACTGCCCGCGGACGCGGCGCACCTCGTGGAGCGCGTGGTCATGGAGGCGCTGACGAACATCCGCAAGCACGCCCGTGGCTGCACCGTCGCACGGGTGTCCCTGGACGTCTCGCGTCGCCGGGTGACCGCACGGATCACCGACGACGGAAGCCGGAGTGGGCAGGACGGCCGTACGGGCGGCGGCTACGGCCTGCGGGGCCTGCGCGAGGTGGCCGACGCGGCCGGTGGCACACTGACCGCGGGTCCCGCCCCCGCCGCCGACACCGCCCCGGATACCGGGGGCGGCTGGCAGGTCGTGCTCCAACTCCCCCTCCCCCTACGGCAGGTGCGTCGATGACCATCCGTGTCCTTCTCGCGGACGACCAGACGATCGTCCGTACCGGCATGGCCATGATCCTGGCGGCCGAGGACGACATCGAGGTCGTGGCCCAGGCCGCCGACGGGGTCGCGGCGATCCAGCAGACCGAGCTGCACCGCCCGGACGTCGTCCTCATGGACATCCGCATGCCCCGCCTGAACGGCATCGAGGCGCTGCGGCACCTGCACCGCCCCGGGGCCCCGCACACCCCGAAGGTCGTCATGGTGACGACCTTCGACGACGACGAGTACGTCCACCAGGCCCTGCACAACGGCGCCTGCGGCTTCCTGCTCAAGGACGCGGGCCCGCGGCTGCTGGCCGAGGCGGTCCGTTCCGCCGCCTCCGGCGAGGCCCTGATCAGCCCGTCCATCACCGTCCGGCTGCTCCGGGAGTTCGCCCGCCCGGCCGCGGCGGCCGCCCCCTCGCCGCTGTCCCAGCGGGAGACGGAGGTCGCGGTCCTGGTCTCCCGCGGACACACCAACACGGAGGTCGCGGCCGCCCTGCACATCAGCGCGGGCACGGTGAAGACGCACCTCACCAACATCCAGAGCAAACTGGGGGCCCGCAACAGGGTCGAGATAGCGGCCTGGGTCTGGGAGTCGGGCCTGGCTCGCTGAGGGCCCGTGGACGGACAGGAAGGCGGCCCAGGAAGCGGCACCGCAAAGCGGCCGCCCGTATCCGCACCCTCGTCGACCCGTGGGCAAGACGGTATGGACGGAGCTGTATTCGAAGGCACCGACTCAAGCGGCAGTACGGAAGGTGGAATCCCTTGGGGCGGGAGGTGACTACGCCAGCCCGAGGATCACACGCACGCACTCCTCCACACGCCGCATCTCACTCGGGGCCAACAGACCGAGGCGCCGTCTGAGTCTCGGTTTGTCCACGGTGTGCAGGTCGGTGCAGTTCACGTATGACTCGTCGTACTTGGTCACTCCGCAATCGGGACCGACCGGGACGTGGGTGGAGGCCGGACCGGGTTTTCCGGTGATCACGGCGACGGTCAGCGCCGACAGCGGTTCGGCGATCCGGTTCACCGTGAGAACAACCACGGGGTGCGGGCCGAAGCTCCCGCAGGGCCCGGGAGATGAGGATCTCGCCCTCGGTGAAGTGCGCGCACAGGGCGGCGATGGACACGGGCGTGCCGGTGGGCAGGGAGAGGATGTAGACCGCGACGCCGACGGTGACCGCGCTGCCGCGCCGCTGGGCGAGGGCGTTGGCGATCACGGTGAAGTCGGCGGTGAGGCGGGTGCGTACGTGGATCACGCCGGAAGTCGGTGCTCCGGCGTCGGCGCGCAGGCGCGCGTTAGACTGCGGGTCAGCCATTGGGAAGGTTGGTGCTTCCTGATCGGTCAGGCCCTCGTTCCGGGACGGCGAATCCTGGGCGGGGGCCGCATCTGTCTGCGGTTGTTGCGGCGAACGTAGCCGCCCGCGTTCCGCGCCTGCAAGCCGGTCACTCGGACGGGTGAGGCGGGCTTTCCGGCCGGGAGGGTGGGTGGGCGGGTAGTTCTTTCTCCCGGTTCTTTGGGGAGGTCAGTGGCCCACCGGAACCTCGCGGACGAGGCACCGGCGGACCCGTACGAGGGCCTGCGACCGGTGCCCCGTCGACTCGGACGCGGTGCCGATCGCCTTCGACTCGCCTCTGCGAACGCGGCCCAGGAGACAACGGGGAGCGGCCGTGCCGTCGTTCAGCCGGTGTGGAGCCTGTCCACGAGGATGTCGATGACCAGCGGCGTCCGCGGGCCGAAACTCAGCAGCACGCCGTCCTCCAGGCTCACGACGCGGCGGTTCGCGCCCGCCGGGGTTTCGCGGATGCCCGGGATGTCGACCAGGCCGTCGACGCCGCCCACCGACTCGAGGCCCTTGTCCATCATGAGGATCACGTCGGGCGCGGCGGCGACGAGGGCCTCGCTGGTGAGCGGGGTGAAGGGCTTGTCCAGGCCGCCCTCGACGCCCGCGTCGACCCCGCCCGCCGCCTCGATCAGGGAATCCGCGCCGGAGCCCCTGCCGCCCATGAGGTAGACGGCCGCGCTGCCGCGCATGTAGAGGAAGGCGACCTTGGGCTCGCTGCCCTCGGGAACGGCCGCCCTGGCCGCCGCGAGGTCCTTCGCCATGCGGGAGTTGAGCGCCTCGCCCGCCTCGGGGACGCCCAGTGCCCCGGCGATGCGGGTGGTGCGCGTCGCGACGTCGGACAGCTCGGTCGCCGGGTCCAGGACCACGACCGGGACGCCCGCGTCGCGGATCTGGTCGAGGGCCTCGCCCGGGCCGGTGTCGGTGTCGGCGAGCACGACCGTCGGGCGCAGCGACAGCACGCCCTCGGCGCTCACGTCGTGCGCCTTGGTGACCTGCGGGAGCTTCTCGGCCTCCGCGAAGGTCGCCGTGATGTCCCGGCCCACCACCCGGTCGCCGAGCCCGAGGGTGAAGACGATCTCCGCGATGCCGCCGTTGAGCGGCAGGATGCGCGACGCGTCCCGCACGCGCACCTTGCGTCCGTCGGAGGAGTCGACCGTCACCGGCAGCTTCGGGGTGGGTGCGTCGCCCTCCAGCGGCACGAGGGTGTTCTCCGCCAGCCGCTCCTCCGCCGCGACCGCCCGCGCACCCGCGGAAGCCGGTGTGGCCCCGGAGGACGCCGTGCCGGTGCCGCCGCCCGCACAGGCTCCCGTCAGCAGTACGAGAGCCAGGGCCAACGGGGCCAGGGCCCGCCGCCGCCCGGACACCCCGGCCCGCCGTCTACCGGACATGCGCATCGCTCATCCCTTCGCACTCTCCCGCATCCCCCACGGTTGATCCATGGGAAGGTTAGGCTTACCTTACAAACTCATGGTGGGGGTGTTGCGTTGATTTCATCAAGTCGCCTATGTGGACCGGGTGTTGCCCGTTCCGCCGGGACGGCGGCCGCGGCCGCCCTGGTGCTGGCGGTGGCTCCACCGGCCGCCGCGGCGTCCTCGGCGACCGGCCCCGAGGGGCAGAAACTCACCGTCTCCAAGAGCTCGGGGCTGGACCCGGCGGGCGAGACGGTCACCGTCTCCGGCACCGGCTACAACACCGAGAAGGGCATCTACGTCGCCTTCTGCGTGGACAACGGGGCGGGCAGGACCCCGACCCCCTGCGTCGGCGGCGTCGACATGTCCGGCGAGTCCGGGGCCTCCCAGTGGGTCTCCTCCGACCCGCCCTCCTACGGCGAGGGCCTCGCCAAGCCCTACGAGGGCAAAGGGCACGACGGCTCGTTCTCCGTGCAGATCAAGGTCCGCGCCAAGGACGCCAACACCGACTGCACCGGGTCCGGCGTGAAGTGCGCCGTCATCACCCGCAACGACCACACCCGGGGCGGGGACCAGAGCCAGACGGTGCGGATCCCGGTGACGTTCCAGGGCTCCGGATCCTCCACGGCCACGCCGACACCGGGCGCGACCGCCCCGGCGGGCACGACCGGTGAAAACACCACCGGCGGAAGCACCGGTGGCGACACCGGCGGTTCGGACAGGACCGGGGACGGCCCCCTCGCCTCCACCGGCTCCACCGCCCTCGCCGCCGGCCTGACCGCGGCCGGCCTGGTCGCCGCCGGCACCGGTACCTGGCTGTGGGCGCGCAGGCGCCGGACGGCCGCGCACGACGGCTGACCCCGACCTCAACACCACACTCCACAGGGAGGCTTGAAGATGGCGAAGAGACCCGGCACCGCCGCCGTGACGGGCGGCGCGCTGCTCGCACTGCTGTGTCCGGGCGTCGCGGCGGCCCAGGACGGGGACACGTTCCCGGACGAGGTGTCCGGTGGCTACGCGGTCCTGAGGTTCGAGAACCGGAACGTCGCACTGGACGTCGCCGAGCCGGCCGTACGAGGGTCCGCGGACCGCTCCTGGTTCCCCGTGACCGGCGGCGGCACGGACACCGCGACCGGTGAAGCGGACATCGAGCTGGGCGGTACCGCGCTGCTGACCTCGGGGTCCGCTTCCCTGCCCCTCGGCGGGCTCCGGCTGGAACTGGACGGTGACACGGGCGTCCTCTCCGCGCGGGCGGTGGTCGCCGGGCAGGCCCGGGAACGCGCCCTCGCGGAGGTGACGTCGGACTCCGGTCCCGTCGTCCGCTCAAGTGGTGCGACCTGGAGCGGACTTCGGGCGTCGCTCTCCGCTGAGGGGGCGGCGCTGCTGTCCGAGTGGAGCGGGGCGGAGTTCGCCGCCGGAGACGCGTTCGGGGTGCTGGACGTGACGGTGGGGACGGGGAGCGGGGCCACCGGGGCCGCGCCCGCGCCGGACGAGACACCCGGCGCAGCAGGCGCATCCGGCACGCCCGAGGCATCCGGGCCGCCCGCGAGCCGCCCCGCCGACGAGGGGCGGGACGACGCCGGGCGGACGGCGGCCGCCCCCACCGCCACCGTCGCCCGGACCACCCTCGCCCCCGGCGCCGGACAACAGGTCACCGGCACGGGCTTCGAGCCGGGCGAGATCGTGCTCGTGTCGATCGACCAGGACACCCGCTACCAGGTGGT
Organism: Streptomyces sp. NPDC044984; assembly: GCF_040646935.1. Lineage (NCBI taxonomy): Bacteria > Bacillati > Actinomycetota > Actinomycetes > Kitasatosporales > Streptomycetaceae > Streptomyces > Streptomyces sp. NPDC044984. The sequence continues at coordinate 35,167 of NZ_JBEZBE010000007.1, read as the reverse complement.
GGCCGATGAACAGGGCGGTGTCACCAGGGACTTCCCCGTGTACGACAAGGCCTTCGAGGGCGTTCACACGGTCGAGCTGTACACGGTGTCCGGCGGGCGCGGCGCCGTCGCGGAGTTCGGGGTGCGGGCCCCGGAGTAGCCGCTTCACCGGAGCGGAAGCAGGAGCGGGAGCAGGACCGGGGCCGGGGCCGGGGCCGGGGCCGGGAGCGGGTCGGGCCGACCCGCTCCCAGGCATGCCCACCGACCTTGCGGAACACGGGAGTTGAGAGATCCACACCTGCGTTGACAAGCACCCCGGACTCATACTTAGGTTTGCCTTACCTAACCTACGAGAAGGGTGATCCTCCCATGAGAGCCAAGCTCGCCGCCCGCACCGCCCTCGTCACCGCCGCCGCCTCCGCCCTCACCCTGGGCCTGGCGACCTCCGCCTCCGCCGCGACGTCGACCCGCACGGTCGTCGACGGCGGCACCACGTACAACCTGTCGGTGACCGCCCCGAGCACGGCCTCCGCGGCCGGTCAGGTCGTCAACGTCACCGGCTCCGGCTTCAACCCCGGCCAGGGCATCTACGTCGGCCTGTGCGTGGTCGACGGCGCCCCGGGCGCGCAGAAGCCGTCGCCGTGCCTGGGCGGTCAGGACGAGACCGGCTCGACCGGTGCCTCGCACTGGGTCAACAACACCTTCGGCGGCCTGTTCGCCAACACCTCCAAGTTCGGCGCGGGCGGCACCTTCGACGTGGACATCTACGTCAACCCCGACCTCGGTGACGGCAGCGTCTGCGGCGTGGACGTGGAGTGCGCCATCGTCACGCGCGCCGACCACCTCGACACCAACGACCGCAAGTACGACGTCCACGTCCCGATCACCTTCTGACAAACCGTCCCCGCCCCACCCACCCATCCATCCGGCCGGGCCCAACCGGACGAGTGAGGAACTCCCCATGCAACTCAGACGCCCGGCGGCGCTCCTGGGAGCCGCCGCGCTCACGACCGCGTCACTCGCCATGGGCCCGGCCGCCCAGGCCGCCGACACCCCCAAGACCGGAACGGGCGCGGACGGACAGAGACTGTCCGTCTCCGCCACCGCGAACCTGGACCCCGCCGGCGAGACGCTCCGCGTCACCGGCGAGGGCTACGACACGACCAAGGCCGTCTACGTCGCGCTCTGCCGGGACAACGGCGACGGCAAGGTCCCCGGCCCCTGCGTCGGCGGCGCCGACCAGAGCGGCGAGGGCGGCGCCTCGCACTGGATCGTCCCCGAGGACGACCCGTACGCGGGCGTCCTCGCCACCACCTGGGGCGCCGGCGGCACCTTCGACGTCGAGCTCAGGGCGCAGGCCAAGGACGCGAGCGTCGACTGCCTCCGGTACTCCTGCTCCGTCGTCACCCGCGTCGACCACCGCAACACCGGCGACCGCTCCCAGGACGTGCGCGTGCCCGTCACCTGGAAGGGCCAGGACACCGGTGGCGGCGACGGCGGTGACGGCGTCGACGTACCGCCCGGGACGGTCAGCTACGTACGGTCCGCCGCGTACACGACCGTCGGACGCCCGCTGGACCTGCTGCTGCACCCCGACTCCGGGAAGCTGTACGTCGGTTCGGAGAACATCCCCGACACCGGCGACGTGGCCGAGCAGGGCCTGTACGTCGTCGACCCCGAGAACGGCGAGCTCCTCAGCCACATCGCCCAGGCCCCCGGAGCGGGCGGCACCATGGCCGCCCGGGTGGTCCGCAGGATCATCGGCCCGCTCGCCGGTGACGGCGTCGCCTTCCACTTCCCGCTGCGCGGCATCGGCACGGCTAAGGACGGCGACACGGCCGCGCGGGGCCACTGGTACGACGGCACCTCCTTCACCGGTGTCGGCCAGGACGCCGACACCTCCTCCGTGCTGGTCGCGGCCGGCCCCGAGCTGCGCCGCGTCGAGCTCGCCACCGGCGCCGTGACGGACACGGTCACGCTGGAGGGCGACGGCCGGCTCGGGGTGGACGCCGAGCGCGGCGTGGCCTGGTCCATCGGCACCGCCGGGGAGACGAGGGTGCTGCGCCGGGTGGACACCGCCACCTTCCAGGTCACCGCCACGACCGAGATCCCCGCCGACGACTCCGTCTTCTTCGTCGAGACGGACCCGGCGACCGGCAACGTCTGGGTGGGCGGCACCACGTCCGTGCTCGTCTTCGACGGGGACGGCAGGCCGCTGACCACGCTCACCGGCGTGGACCGGCCCTCGGCGGCCGCCTTCGACAAGGCCACCGGGCGGGCCTTCGTCCTGCGCGAGGACCTCTCCGACAGCACCGGGGACGACGACGGCTCCCTGGAGATCCTGGACGGCGCGACCTTCGAGCGGGCGGCGGCCCCGGTCACCCTGCCGGGAAGCGAGTCGACCTCCTACGCGGGCATCGCCGTCGCGCCCGGAGCCACCTCCGTGTACGTCACCAGGGGCACGGCGAACGAGGTCGTCAGGCTTGACCTGCGCATGTCGCCCAAGGTCGTCCGGTCCCCCACCGACCGGTCCGTCGCCCCCGGTGACGAGGTCACCTTCACGGCCGCCGCCGAGGGCACCCCCGAGCCCACGGTGGCCTGGAGCGTCAGTCCCGACGGCGGCCGGACCTGGTCGGCGGTCGAGGGCGCGACGGAGGACACGTACGCCTTCACCGCCAAGGCCGCCCAGGACGGTTACGCGTACCGCGCCGAGTTCACCAACCCGGCCGGCACGACCCGTACCGCGCCCGTCACGCTGACGGTGGAGGAAGCCCCCGACGACGGTCCCTCCACGCCTCCCACCGACGGCGACGGCGACGGCGACGAGCCCTCGGGCTCCAGGACCGTCACCGGCCCCGACGGCCAGAAACTGACCGTGACCCCGGTCAACCACCTCGCCACCGAGAACCAGACCCTGAAGGTCACCGGCACCGGCTACGACGAGAGGAAGGGCGTCTACGTCGCCCTGTGCGTCGACAACGGAGAGGGCGAACTGCCCACTCCGTGCATCGGCGGCGTCGACATGACCGGCGGCTCCCACTCCTCCGCCTGGATCTCCTCCGACCCGCCGGACTACGGCGAGGACCTGGCGATCCCGTACGAGGACGGCGGATCCTTCGAGGTCGAGCTCACCGTCGACGCCAAGGACGAGTACACCGACTGCTTCAAGGCGAAGTGCGTCCTGGCCACCCGCGCCGACCACACCCTCTCCGGCGACCGCTCCCAGGACGTGAAGGTCCCGGTCGCGTTCGTCGGCCAGGACCCGGTCGACACGGACGACGACGGCACCGGCGGCACCGGCACCCCGGACGACACCGACCCGGGCACCGGCGGCACGAGCAGCGGCACCGGCGATACGAGCAGCAGTACGGGCGGCTCCACCGTCACCACCGGCTCCACCGGCTCCACCGGCGGCAGCCTCGCCTCCACCGGCGTGACCGTCCTGTCCGTCGCCGCCCTCGCGGCCGCCCTCACGGCCACCGGCTGGGTGGCCCGCCGACGGGCCCGCACCGCGGCCTGACGGCAGCCCCACACGCGTTCGCCCCTCCCCGCACACGCGGGGAGGGGCGAACGCACATGAGGGGAACGGACCGGACGACTACTCGTCGTCCTCGGGCTTGTCCGCCTCGTTGACCTCCTGCTCGAGGCCGAGCTGCTCGACGAGCCACTTGTCGAACTCGATCGCGGCCCGCACCCAGCTGACCGTCGACGAGACGAAGTGCTCCAGGCTGACGCCCATGCCGATCAGCATCTGGGCCTCGCCGATGAGACGGACCGTGCCGTCGTCATGCGTGTGGGTGTAGACCTTGGGCCACAGCGTGCGCCGGTTCCAGTCGTCGACGGACTCGAGCAGCTGAGGCTTCTCGTCGATCTTGTGCGGCCGGTCGTAGAACGTCCGGACGGAGAAGATCTGCTGGTCTTCCTCCCCGCGGAACATGAAGTAGGTGCGGAACTGCTCCCACGGCGCCGCGAGGTCACCCTCGTCGTCGACGACGTACTTGAGCTCCATCTGGTCGAGGAGCTGCTTCACGAGGTCCTGATCCGGGACGACGGGGCCCGCCGGTCCTTGGGGCTGCGGCTCGGGCTGACCCCCGAAATTCGGAATCGAGGACGGGTCGATGGTCACCGTGAATTTCCCTTCGTACGGATCCCGCCATCCTCCCCCATGCGGGGAGGGGGGTGGCAAGCCCCGACGGGCCTGTCAGCCGTGGGCTGACTCGATCCGGTCACTGTCGGGGTACCCGGTACGGGTCGGGCCCAACGTTCCCGGGGGGAACATCGGGCCCGAGAACGGAACCGTCACTCAGAGCGACTTGCCGGTGGCCGGGCCCACCAGCAGGCCGTCCTCGAAGCGGTCCACGCGGACCGTGTCGCCGTCCTTGATCTCGCCGGCCAGGATCTCCCTGGCGAGGCGGTCGCCGATGGCGGTCTGGACGAGGCGGCGCAGGGGGCGGGCGCCGTAGGCGGGGTCCATGCCCTCCTCGGCGAGCCAGGCCAGGGCCTCGGGGGTGACGTCCAGGGCGAGGCGGCGGTCGGCGAGGCGGCGGGCCAGGCCGTCGAGCTGGAGCCGCGCGATGCGTTCCAGTTCGGGCTTGGTGAGGGCCGAGAAGACGACCAGGTCGTCGAGGCGGTTGAGGAACTCGGGCTTGAAGGAGGCGCGGACCACCTCCAGGACCTGCTCCTTCTTCTCCGTCTCGGTGGTGAGCGGGTCCACCAGGTACTGGCTGCCCAGGTTGGACGTCAGCACCAGGATGGTGTTGCGGAAGTCGACGGTGCGGCCCTGGCCGTCGGTGAGGCGGCCGTCGTCGAGCACCTGGAGCAGGATGTCGAAGACCTCGGGGTGGGCCTTCTCCACCTCGTCGAGGAGCACCACGCTGTACGGCCGCCGCCGCACCGCCTCGGTGAGCTGGCCGCCCTCCTCGTAGCCGACGTAGCCGGGCGGGGCGCCGACCAGCCGGGCCACGCTGTGCTTCTCGCTGTACTCCGACATGTCGATGCGGACCATGGCCCGCTCGTCGTCGAAGAGGAAGTCGGCGAGGGCCTTCGCCAGCTCGGTCTTGCCGACGCCCGTCGGGCCGAGGAAGAGGAAGGAGCCGGTGGGGCGGTCGGGATCGGCGATGCCGGCGCGGCTGCGGCGTACGGCGTCGGAGACGGCGCGCACCGCCTCGATCTGGCCGATGAGGCGCTTGCCGAGTTCGTCCTCCATGCGGAGCAGCTTCTGGGTCTCGCCCTCCATGAGGCGGCCGGCCGGGATGCCGGTCCAGGAGGCGACGACGTCGGCGATGTCGTCGGCGCCGACCTCCTCCTTGACCATGGTGTCCTTCGCGGCCTCCTCCTCGGCCTCGGAGGCGGCCTCCAGGTCGCGTTCCACCCCCGGGATCTCGCCGTAGAGCAGCTTGGAGGCGGTGTCGAAGTCGCCGTCGCGCTGGGCGCGTTCGGCCTGGCCGCGCAGCTCGTCGAGCTTCTCCTTCAGTTCGCCGACCCGGTTGAGGGACTGCTTCTCCTTCTCCCAGCGGGCGTTGAGGCCGCGCAGCTCCTCCTCCTTGTCGGCGAGGTCGCGGCGCAGCTTGTCCAGGCGTTCCCGGGAGGCGGCGTCGGTCTCCTTGCCGATCGCCATCTCCTCCATCCTCAACCGGTCCACGGCACGCTGGAGTTCGTCGATCTCGACGGGCGAGGAGTCGATCTCCATGCGCAGGCGGGAGGCGGCCTCGTCGACGAGGTCGATGGCCTTGTCGGGGAGGAAGCGGGAGGTGATGTAGCGGTCGGAGAGGGTGGCGGCGGCGACGAGGGCGCTGTCGGCGATCTGGACCTTGTGGTGGGCCTCGTAGCGGCCCTTGAGTCCGCGGAGGATCGCGATGGAGTCCTCGACGGTCGGCTCGGCGACCAGCACCTGCTGGAAGCGGCGCTCCAGGGCCGGGTCCTTCTCGATGCGTTCGCGGTACTCGTCGAGGGTGGTGGCGCCGACCATGCGGAGTTCGCCGCGGGCGAGCATGGGCTTGAGCATGTTGCCGGCGTCCATGGCGGAGTCGCCGCCGGCGCCCGCGCCGACGACGGTGTGCAGTTCGTCGATGAAGGTGATGACCTGGCCGTCGGATTCCTTGATCTCGGCCAGGACGGTCTTCAGCCGCTCCTCGAACTCACCCCGGTACTTGGCGCCGGCGACCATGGCGCCGAGGTCGAGGGCGACCAGCCGCTTGTTCTTCAGCGACTCGGGGACGTCGCCCTTGACGATGCGCTGGGCGAGGCCCTCGACGACGGCGGTCTTGCCGACGCCGGGCTCGCCGATCAGCACCGGGTTGTTCTTGGTGCGGCGGGACAGCACCTGCACGACGCGCCGGATCTCCTGGTCGCGTCCGATGACGGGGTCGAGCCTGCCCTCGCGGGCGGAGGCGGTGAGGTCGGTGCCGAACTTCTCCAGGGCCTTGTACTGGCCCTCGGGGTCGGCGGTGGTCACCCGGCGGGCTCCGCGGGCCTTCTGGAAGGCGTCCTGCAGCTTCTTCGCGGTGGCGCCCTGCCGGGCGAGGACCTCGCCGGCGGCTCCGCCCTTGGCGGCGATGCCGATGACGAGGTGTTCCGTGGAGAGGTACTCGTCGCCGAGGTCGCGGGCGCGGGACTGGGCGTCCGCGATGACGGCGAGCAGTTCACGGTTGGGCTGGGGCGGTGCGACGGTGGACCCGGTGACGCTCGGCAGGCCGGCGAGGATGCGCTCGGCCCCGGAGCGTACGGCGGCCTGGTCGGCGTCGACCGCGGCGAGCAGGTCCGTGATGTTCTCGTTCTCCTGCCCGGCGAGCAGGGAGAGCAGCAGGTGGGCGGGGGTGAGGTCGGGGTGCCCCTCGGTCACGGCCCGGTTGCCGGCGGCCTGCAGCGCTTCCCGGCTCCTGTTGGTCAGCTCGGCGTCCACGTATCCGTTCTCCTCCTTGCGGTGACCTTTCAGCGGCCTTCGCGACTGACTCGGTCAACGTACACAAACTTGAGTCTATTCCACTCAAGGTGTGTCCCGGGAGGGCCACGGCGGCTAAGTTCCGGTCCATGGCCACCACGTACTCGGTAGATCCGGGCGATCCGGACGCGTCGTATCTCAGCTTCTGGCGCGAGAAGCACCTGTGCACGCTGACCACCCTCCGTCCGGACGGCACCCCGCACCTGGTACCCGTCGGGGTGACGTACGACCCCGAGGCGCGGCTCGCCCGGGTGATCACCAGCGGGACGAGCGCGAAGGCCCGCCACGTACGGGCGGCGGGGGCGGAGGGCGCGGCCGTCGCGGTCTGCCAGGTGGACGGCCGGCGGTGGGCGACGCTGGAGGGACGGGCGGTGGTCCGCACGGACCGGGAACGGGTCGCGGAGGCGGAGCGGCGGTACACGGAGCGCTACGGGCGGACGCCGCGGCCGAATCCGTCACGGGTGGTCATCGAAATCGCGCTCACGCGCGCGATGGGCCGCGGGTGAGGACGCCCGTACGGTTCGTACACCGAGCGATGGCTTCCGGCCATCGCTCGACCGGTCCGATACCCGGACATGTCCCGGAAAACTGCAGCGGCGTCACCGTGTTCAGGTCACGGTGACGCCGCTGCGGGGGGAAGCACCTGCGCGATCTTTTACGACGGGGGAATCGCGTCAGGCACTGCGGGGGGTGGCAGAGATGGTCCGGGGGGCGGGGGAGTCGGACTCCACCCGCCGGTGGTCCCGCTGGTCCAGGTTCACAAAGATCATTCCGTACCGGATGGCACACCGTACGGGCTTCGGCGCCCCCCTGGGCCGCCGCAGGCACCGGTACGCCCGTACGTCCCCGTCCTCGTCCCGCGTGACGACGACCGGCTCACCGAACACGGTCACCATCAACGAGTCACCGCTGTGGGGGATGGCGGTGACCAGGTCGATGAAGTGCCATCCGGACCGGTAGGCGGTCGCCATCTCCCTGCGGAAGGAACGGTCGTCGGGTGGTGTGGTCATCACTCAGCCCCAACTGCTGTCGTCCGCGAGCTGAGGCACCGGCGAGCCCCAGCTGCTGTCCGGAGGCGCGGACTTGGATACCTCCACCGGCCCCCAGCTGCTGTCAGCCCGGACGTCGCCCTTCGTGCCGGCCAGGCCACTCAGCGCTCCGAAGGCCATGACGGCAGAGAAGGCGGCGACAAGTACCGAGCGAAGCGTTCTCTTGCGCATAGTCGGCTTCGTCCTCACTCGAAAGTCACCCTTCCCCCGTCAAGTACGACGATGGCTCATTCGGGCACGTCATGGCCACACAATCGGTGCATCATGTTCCTGCATGTTCAGGACCCTGGGGGGTGGAGATTTGACTACGAATCGGACCAATGAGGTACATCCCCATACGGTGACCGAACTGTGTGAGGCCGGTAGCCGCCTCTATGCCGACGCGCTGCGGGCGGGCCGCGTCCCCCGCGCGGACGCGGAGTCCGCCCCCTGCCTGATGGAACTCGCCCTGCTGCACCCCGATCCGGACGACCCCACCTGGCTGCGTCCGGTCGCCCCGGCGGTGGCACTGGCCCAGCGGCTCAACCCCCTGGAACGGGAGATCACCGAGCGCCGGCGGGCGTCGATCGAGCTCGCCGACGCCTTCGAGCCGTTCATGACCCTCAGCGCCCAGACCACGATGAGCACCCACTCGATGACGGTGCTGGAGGGTTTCGACCGGATCAACGCCGCCCTCGATCTGGCCACCTCCCAGTGCCGGTCCGAGATGCTCTCCGTCCAGCCGGGCGGCCGCCGCCTGGAGCACACCCTCACCCAGGCGCTGGAGCGCGACCGGCAGATGACCGAGCGGGGGGTGCGCATCCGGACCCTCTACCAGCACACCGCCCGGCACAGTCCCGAGACACTGGCGTACGTGGCCCGGTTCGACACCGCCAAGGTGGAGTACCGCACCATCGACGAGCTGGTGGAGCGGCTCATCATCTGCGACGAGACCGTCGCCTTCATCCCCACCCGCGACGACCGGCAGGTCGCCCTGGAGCTGCGCCACCCGGGTCTCGTCCGCTACCTGATCAAGGTCTTCGAGTTCATGTGGACCCGCGCGGTCTCGCTGCACGCGGGCGCCCCGTACGAACCGGCCCCCGACGGCCTCACCGACATCCAGCACTCCATCGCCAAACTGCTCGTCGAGGGCCACGTGGACGAAGCCATCGCCCGGCGTCTGGGCATGAACGTACGCACCTGCCGCGCCCACATAGCCAAGCTCGCCTCCGCCCTCGGAAGCGGCAGCCGCGCCCAGCTCGGCTATCTGATCGCACAGTCGGGAATCCTCAAGCAGGAACCGTGAAGCCGAGGAGGTACGGACCCCGCGTGACCGCAACCGCGCACCATCACGAAGCCGAGGACCTGTGCGACGCGGGTGCGGAGCTGTACGCCCGGGCACTGCGTGAGGGCCCCGTGCCCGCCGAGGAGGCCCACGAGACCCCCTGCGTGCTCGACTCCGGGCTGCTCCAGCCCTCCCTCGACGACCCGGGACGACTGGTTCCCGTCGCGCCGACGGTCGCCCTGCACCGGCTGCTGCGGTCCTCCGGCGAACGCGTCGCGGCGGAGCGGCGGCGCGAGGCACGACTGACCGAGGCCTTCCAGCCGCTCATGCGGTTGGGTGAACTGGCCGTGGAGACGCACACCCCGTCGCTCCGTGTCATCAGCGGCTCGGAGCGGATCAACGGCGCCATCCTCGAGGCACTGGCGGAAGCGACGGGGGAACTCCTCGCCATGCAGCCCCACAGCAACTACCACACCTCCGAGGTCGCGCGAGCGGCTCAGGCCGCCGCCCTGGTCCGCGACCAGGAGTTCCTCGACCGCGGCGGCCGGATCCGCGTCCTCTACCCGCACACCCAGCGCCACATCCCCCTGGTCGTCGCCCGGTACGAGCGATTGAACGGCGACGCCGAGGCACGCACCCTGGACGAGGTCGCCGGCCGGCTGATCGTCATCGACCAGTCCGTCGCCTACATTCCCGGTGACGCGGACAGACAGCGCAGCGTCGCGCTGGAGATCCGCCACCCGTCCATCATCAAGTACCTGGTCAGCGTGTTCGACAGCTTCTGGCGACTGGCCACCCCCATGCACCCCCGGCCGGTCGAACCGGCGGCCCTCAACGGCGTCACCGTCCGTCAACGGGCCATCGCCCGCTTCCTGGTGGAGGGCCACACCGACTCCGTCATAGCGGACCGCCTCGGCATGAACGTCCGCACCGCACGCGTCCACATCGCCAAACTCGCCGCGATGCTGGGCAGTCGGAGCCGGGCGCAGCTGGGCTATCTCATCGGGCGGTCCGGGATCCTCGACCGGGCCGAATGACCGCCGGCCCCCGGGCCCCGTCCAGGCCGGCCTGGGCGATCCGCACCCCCAGCTGCGTACGGCTCGCCGCCCCCAGCGTCTCCGACAGGCGGGCGATGTGCGCCCGGCACGTCCGCACGCTGATGCCGAGCCGCTCCGCGATCACCGCGTCCTGGTGGCCCTCCGCCAGCAGCGCCGCGATGGACTGCTCGCGGTGCGAGATGCCCTCGATGCCGGTGTCGGGCAGCGGGGCGGTCAGCGGGATGGCCAGCCGCCACAGCCGTTCGAAGACCGTGCCCAGGTACTCCACCAGCGCCGGGTGGCGCAGCTCCAGCGCCATGGTGCGCTCGGCGTTGGCGGGGATGAAGGCGACCGTGCGGTCGAAGAGGATCAGCCGCTCGATCACCTCGTCCAGCGTGCGCGCCTCCACCGCGTCGCCCATCAGCTCCAGGTAGCTGAGCAGCCCGTGCCCGTGCCGGGCGACATGCGTGTACAGGTCCCGCATGCGCACGCCCCGGCCGCGCAGCGCCATCGCCCGGTGCAGGCCCTCCGACAGCTCCGCCTCGCGCCGGATGCCGCCGGGCTGGACGGTGAGCACCTCGGTGGCGCACGCCTGGGTCGCCTCGTCCATCGCGGCCTGGATGCGGGCCAGCCCGTCCAGCACCCGGATCGCCGGACCCTCCGCCGCCGACGGCGAGGCGGGCACCCGGCGGCCCAGGCCGGCGTACCGCTCGAAGGCCTCGACGGCCGAACCGACCCGGCGCTGACTCGCGCTCACCTCGTCGTACATCCCGCGCAGCAGCCGGGTCATGACCTCCTGCGGGGCGGTGGGGACGAGCCAGTCCATGTCGTCGGGATCGGGGTGCAGCAGGGCCAGTTCCAGCAGGCAGGGCACCGGCTCCGCGTCCCGGCGCGGCAGCCGTCCGCGCCGTACGGCCCGGGAATACACGCGATCCCCGGCCTCGCACAGTCGGTCAGCACCGTGTGGATGCCCGTCCGTCCCGTGCCCGGCCATCGCCCATCCCACCCCCGGTTCCGCCACTTTCCGCAGCGCAACTATGCGCGGCCACAACCGGCTGTGCAACACGGGCAGGGCCACCCGCCGGTCAGGGGACCGGCGGGTGGCCGGATATCGACGGGGCGGCTACTTCAGCTTGGCCGCCTCGCAGGCCGCGGCGAACTCCGCGGTGCAGATGTCCGAGACGTCGTAGATCGCGTCGGCGACCACGGTGTCCTCGATGTTGTCCTTCGTCAGCGCGACCACCGGCACGAGCTGCGCCGGGATGTCCTTGGTCGTGGGGCTGTCCACCCGGTCGCGGGCCAGCGCGTCGAACTGGATGTCCTTGCCCTGGACCTTGGCCACGGCCATCTCCGCGGCGTTCTCGGCCTCGTCCGGGTAGGACTTGTACACGCTCATGTACTGCTCGCCGGCGAGGATCCGCTGGACCGCCGCGAGTTCGGCGTCCTGGCCGGTGATCGGGGGCAGGTCGGTCACGCCGGCGGCCTTGAGCGCCTTGACGATGCCGCCCGCCATGCCGTCGTTGGCGGAGTAGACCGCCTTGATGTCGCCCGCGCCGATCGCGCTGATCGCCTCGGCCATGTTGGCCTGGGCGTTCTCCGGCTTCCAGTCCTTGGTGTCGTAGGACTTGGCGATCGTCACCTTGCCCTTGAGCTCGGAGAGCGCGCCCGCCTTGAACTGCTTGGCGTTGGGGTCGGTCGACGAGCCGTTCATCATCACGATCTTGTCGGTGATGCCGGCCTCCCCGCCCAGCGACTCCAGCAGGGAACGGCCCTGCACCTCGCCGACCAGCTCGTTGTCGAAGGAGATGTACGCGTCGATCGGACCCTCGGCGAGACGGTCGTAGGCGATGACGGGGATGCCCGCGTCATCTGCCTTCTGCACGCTGTCCGCGATGGCGTGCGCGTCGACCGCGTCCAGCACGATGACGTCGACCTTGTCGTCGATCATCTGCTGCATCTGGCTCGCCTGCTTGTCGGCGTCCGCCTCGGCGTTGGCGTACTCGACGGTGCCCTTCTTGTTGGTGAGCGACTCCACCTTCGTCTTGAAGATGGGGTAGTCGAACTGCTCGTACCGGGTGTTCTCCTTCTCCGGGAGCAGCAGCCCGACGGTGATGTCGTCGCCCTTGCCCGGGCTCGCGTCGTCGCTGCTCCCCGTCGCGTTGAGCACGCCGCATCCGGCGAGCATGACGGACATGGAGGTGGCGGCCACGGATATGGCGATACGACGCATGCGAGGGCTCACTTCAGGTGCGTTTTGGACGTGGGCACAGCTTTGCGGCCCATGTGACTGAAAAGCCAACGCTTCAGCCCCCGTCGGCGTCAAGGTCGTCCGCTTAACGAGATGGACACGGCACGGTGCGCCGAACTCGTGAGAGACCCGCGGACGTCCGGCGGGGATCATCTGGACACGCAGCTACACGATAGCCACACACGTGTGCGTACATAAGCCGGGAGGCCCGGAGATCCACTGACCTCCGGGCCTCCCGCGGCGCCTCACCGCACCCGCGCCTCAGTCCGACTGCTGCCGCTTGGGCCGCCACACCACCAGCGCGCTGGTCTGCTGCACCTCCTGGTAGGGCACCAGGTCGCGGCGGTACGAGGCGTGCACCGCGGCCTCGCGCTGACGCATCGCCGCGGCCGCCCCGTCGAGGGCGCCCTCCAGTTCGGCCACGCGAGCCTGGAGGGCGGCGACCTGGTTCTCCAGTTCGATGATGCGCTTGATTCCGGCCAGGTTGATGCCCTCGTCCTGCGACAGCTGCTGCACCTGACGGAGCAGCTCGATGTCACGGGCCGAGTAACGGCGGCCCCGGCCGGCCGTGCGGTCCGGCGACACGAGACCCAGCCGGTCGTACTGGCGCAGCGTCTGCGGGTGCAGGCCGGAGAGCTGGGCCGCCACCGAGATGACGTAGACCGGGGTGTCCTGGGTCAGTTCATACGGATTGCGTCGACGGCCGTCCATGCAGATCAAGCTCCCTTCGCGGCCTGGAACAGCTCCGCCCGCGGATCGTCGTCCGCGGTCGCCTCGCGATACGCCTCCAGCGCGTCACGAGCCTTCCCCGACACGTCCTTGGGAACACTCACCTCCACGGTGACCAGCAGATCACCGCGGGTGCCGTCCTTGCGGACCGCGCCCTTGCCCCGGGCCCGCATGGTGAGCCCGTTGGGCGTGCCCGGCGGCAGCTTCAGCGTGACCGGCGGACCGCCCAGCGTCGGGACCCGGACCTCGCCGCCGAGGACGGCCTCGGGGTACGTCACCGGGACCGTGACGGTGAGGTTGTCGTCCTTGCGGCCGAACACCGGGTGGGTGCCGACGTGCACGACGACGTACAGATCACCGGCGGGGCCGCCGCGCTCGCCCGGCGCGCCCTTGCCGCGCAGCCGGATCCGCTGGCCGTCGCTGACGCCCGCGGGGATGCGCACCTGCATGGTCCGCGAGGACTTGGCCCGGCCGCTGCCCTTGCAGATCTCGCAGGCCTCCTCCGCGATCAGGCCGCGGCCCTTGCAGTCGGGGCAGGGGTCGGTGAGCGAGAAGCCGCCGCCGGAGCCGCGCGCCACCTGGCCGGTGCCGACGCAGGTCGGGCACACGCGCGGTGTGCCGTTCTTGTCGCCGGTGCCCGAACAGGCCTTGCAGGGCGCCTGCGACGACATCCGCAGCGGGACCGTCGCGCCCTCGATCGCCTCGGTGAAGCTGAGCGTCACCTCGGACTCGATGTCCTGGCCGCGCCGCGGCTGGGTACGCGTGGTCCCCGCGCCGCCGCGGTTGAACAGGCCCCCGAAGACGTCACCCAGGCCGCCGCCGAAGCCGCCCGCCTGCTGGCCGCCGGCCTGACCCCCGAAGAGGTCGCCCAGGTCGAAGTTGAAGGAGCCGCCGCCCGCGCCCGGCCCCGGACGGAAGCCGCCGTTGCCGAAGAGCGCGCGCGCCTCGTCGTACTCCTTGCGCTTCTTGGGGTCGCCGAGGACGTCGTTCGCCTCGGAGATCTCCTTGAACCGCTCCTCCGCCTTGGCGTTGCCCTTGTTGGCGTCCGGGTGGAACTCGCGGGCGAGCTTCCGGTACGCCTTCTTGATCTCGGCCTCGGTGGCGTCCTTGGGGACGCCGAGGACCTTGTAGAAGTCCTTCTCGATGAAGTCCTTGGTGCTCATCCCCGACGTCCCTCCTTCCCTGCGTCGACTCCCGCGTCAGCCCTCGTCCGGGCCACCGCTCTCCTTGTTCTCCGAGCCGGCCTGCGCCTCGGTGCCCTCCTCGGCCGGCTTGACCGTCTGCGCGCCGGGCTGCGGCTCGGCGACGGCCACCCGCGCGGGGCGGATGGTGCGCTCGCCGATGCGGTACCCCGGCTGCAGGATCGCCACGCACGTCGTCTCGGTGACGTCCGGCGCGTAGCTGTGCATCAGCGCCTCGTGGATCGTCGGGTCGAAGGGCTCGCCCTCCTTGCCGAACTGCTGGAGGCCCATCTTGGCGATGACCGTCTCCAGCGACTCCGCGACGGACTTGAAGCCGCCGACCAGTTCGCCGTGCTCCCGCGCGCGGCCGACGTCGTCGAGCACGGGGAGCAGCTCGCTCAGGAGGTTCGCCACGGCGATCTCCTTCACGGCGATCCGGTCGCGCTCGACCCGGCGCCGGTAGTTCTGGAACTCGGCCTGGAGGCGCTGGAGGTCCGCCGTGCGCTCGCTGAGCGCCGTGCGCGCCTGGTCCAGCTGGGCCACCAGTGCCGCTTCCTGGCCCGTGTCCCCGGCCGGGGCCGCCGCCTCCTCCGCGGAGGGCTGGGCGGCGGCCTTCGGCTCGGCTTCGTCGGAGGGGACGTCGGGCTGCTGCGACTGCTCGTCGAAGCCCGGGGTCTCCTCGGTCACGCCGCACCGTCCTTGCGGTCCTCGTCGACGATCTCGGCGTCGACGACGTCGTCGTCGGCCCTGGCCTCGCCGGCACCGGCGGACGCGCCACCGGCCGCCTGGCCGGCCTGGGCGTCGGCGTACATGGCCTGGCCCAGCTTCTGGGAGACGGCGGCGACCTTCTCCGTGGCGGTGCGGATCTCGGCGGAGTCCTCGCCCTTGAGCTTCTCCTTCAGCTCGGCGACGGCCGTCTCGACCTCGGTCTTGACGTCACCGGGGACCTTCTCCGCGTTGTCGCTGAGGAACTTCTCCGTCTGGTAGACGAGCTGCTCGCCCTGGTTGCGGGACTCGGCGGCCTCGCGGCGGGCGTGGTCCTCCTCCGCGTACTTCTCGGCCTCCTGGCGCATCCGGTCGACCTCGTCCTTCGGCAGCGAGGAGCCGCCGGTGACGGTCATCTTCTGCTCCTTGCCCGTGCCCAGGTCCTTCGCGGTCACGTGCATGATGCCGTTGGCGTCGATGTCGAAGGAGACCTCGATCTGCGGGACGCCGCGCGGCGCCGGGGGCAGACCGGTCAGCTCGAACATGCCGAGCTTCTTGTTGTACGCCGCGATCTCGCGCTCGCCCTGGTAGACCTGGATCTGCACCGACGGCTGGTTGTCCTCGGCCGTGGTGAAGATCTCGGAGCGCTTCGTCGGGATCGTGGTGTTGCGCTCGATCAGCTTGGTCATGATGCCGCCCTTGGTCTCGATGCCGAGGGACAGCGGGGTGACGTCGAGCAGCAGGACGTCCTTGACCTCGCCCTTGAGGACACCGGCCTGGAGCGCGGCACCGATCGAGACGACCTCGTCCGGGTTGACGCCCTTGTTGGCCTCCTTGCCGCCGGTCATCTCCTTGACGAGCTCGGCGACGGCGGGCATGCGGGTGGAGCCGCCGACGAGGACGACGTGGTCGATCTCGGACAGCTGGATGCCGGCGTCCTTGATGACGTTGTGGAACGGCGTCTTGCAGCGCTCGAGCAGGTCCGCGGTCAGCTGCTGGAACTGGGCGCGGGTCAGCTTCTCGTCGAGGTGCAGGGGACCCTCGGCGGACGCGGTGATGTAGGGGAGGTTGATCGAGGTCTCGGTGGACGAGGACAGCTCGATCTTGGCCTTCTCGGCGGCCTCGCGCAGGCGCTGGAGGGCCATCTTGTCCTTGCCGAGGTCCACGCCGTGGCCGGACTGGAACTGCTTGACCAGGTAGTCGACGACGCGCTGGTCCCAGTCGTCACCACCGAGGTTGTTGTCACCGTTGGTGGCCTTCACCTCGACGACACCGTCGCCGATCTCCAGCAGGGAGACGTCGAAGGTACCGCCACCGAGGTCGAAGACGAGGATGGTCTGGTCGTCCTTGTCGAGGCCGTACGCCAGGGCGGCGGCCGTCGGCTCGTTGACGATGCGCAGCACGTTCAGACCGGCGATCTCGCCGGCCTCCTTGGTCGCCTGGCGCTCGGCGTCGTTGAAGTACGCCGGGACGGTGATGACCGCGTCCGTGACCTTCTCGCCCAGGTACGACTCGGCGTCGCGCTTCAGCTTCTGCAGCACGAAGGCGCTGATCTGCTGCGGGTTGAAGGGCTTCCCGTCGAGCTCGATCTTCCAGTCGGTGCCCATGTGGCGCTTGACCGACCGGATGGTCCTGTCGACGTTGGTGACCGCCTGGCGCTTGGCCACCTCGCCGACCAGCACCTCACCGTTCTTGGCGAAGGCGACGACGGACGGCGTGGTCCTGGCGCCCTCGGCGTTGGTGATGACGGTGGGCTCGCCGCCCTCCAGAACGCTGACGACGGAGTTAGTCGTGCCCAGGTCGATGCCGACCGCACGTGCCATTTCGATTCCTCCAGCTGACTTGAGTGGAACGGACTCAAGCATGCATGACACCCGGCGCCGGGTCAACAGAGCTGAGTCGAGCAGACTCAACTCTTATCCGTTCCTTACACGCAACCGCTCTATGACCTGCGGCGATGCCTCGGCAGTTCGTTGACGGGCGTGGAAAACAGGGGTGACGGGAAGGCGCACGAGCGCGAGGACGACCACCGCGGCCACCGCCACCACCCACAGCACCGCGCCCCCGGACACCCGCCCGGTGTGGACGGCCACCCCCACGAACACCCCGCCCAGCGCTCCCGCACCGAGCAGGACGGTCACCGCGCGGGGCGCGAGCCCGAGCCGCCGCAGCCGGTGCCCGAGGTGATCCGGCCGGCCGCGGGTCAGCGGCCACCGGGACAGCCGCCGCGCGAGGACCACCAGTACGGCGTCGGCGCACGCCACGGCCGTCAGGGCGAACAACACCCCGGCGCCGGCCCCGATTCCCTGTCCGGCCCGCACGAACACCGCCGCCGAGGCCACCACGAACCCCGCGAACAGCGAGCCCCCCGCCCCGAGGCCGGCCCGCGCGGGGTGCCAGTTGTGCAGCAGGAACCCGGCGAGCCCGGCGGCCAGCACGCCCAGCAGCACCGCGATCCCCTCCATCAGCTCGACCGCCGCGCAGACCGCCACCCCGAACGCGGTCACCGCCCCCACGGTGCCGGCCAGCCCGTCCGCGTGGTCGAGCCCCCGGAACGCGGCGGTGACCGCCACGATCCACCCCACGGCGAGCACCCCCTGCACCGTCCCGGTCTCCGCGTACGGCACGACGAGCGCCGCCGCCACGGCCGTACCGGTGAGCGGGATCCACCACCGCAGCCGCCACACGTCGACGGCCAGACCGAGGACGCCGATCCAGGCCCCGGCGGCCAGCAGCCGCCCGATCCCGGTGCCGAGCGGGGCGAGTCCCGCCCGGTCGCCGACCCCCGCCACCAGCCCGGTCGCGAGCACGACGGCCGTTCCCCCGGACAGCGGCACCGGCAGGCGGCGTCTGCGGTCCAGGATCCCCAGGCGCAGGGCGGGGACCCGCAGCAGTTCCGCGAACACGGCGGAGAGCAGCAGGGCGATGGTGGCGGCGGCGATCCCGTAGAGCACGGATATAAGTTAGGTGCGTATGGACCGATTTAGCGCGAATAACACGACCGGATCCCGGGCGCCATCCGGGGCACCCGCGAGGGTGCCGCCATAGGCGACCCTGAGCGATTCAGATCACCCCGCGCCCGGCTACAGTGCGACCGGAGATGGGGGTAGTCTCGAACGGACCACATAAGTTACCGCTTAGTAATTTCGGGGAAGCCGTAGTGGAGCCCCCGCCGACAGTCCCTCTCGAAACCCCTCGCAGGCCCGAGGAGCCCCCATGCAACTCGCCGCGATCATCGTGTCGCTGGTCCTGACCGTGGTCGGCGTCGCGCTGCTCGCACGCGCGATCGGCCAGTTCGTCCGGTACTTCAGACTGGGTCAGCCGGTACCGGCCGGCGCCCGGACCGACAATCCCTACCAGCGCAGTGTGACCCTGGTGCGGGAGTTCCTCGGCCACACCCGCATGAACCGGTGGGGTGTCGTCGGCATCGCCCACTGGTTCGTCGCCGTCGGCTTCCTGACGCTGCCGCCGACCATCGTCACCGCCTACGGCCAGCTCTTCGAGGCCGACTGGGTGCTGCCGGTGCTGGGCGGCTTCCTGCCGTACGAGCTGTACATCGAGTTCATCAGCGCGATGACGACCCTCGGCATCCTCGTGCTGATCGTCGTCCGGCTGCTGAGCCTGCCCTCGCGGCCGGGCCGCAAGTCGCGGTTCACGGGCTCGAAGATGGGCCAGGCGTACTTCGTCGAGTACGTCATCCTCACCATCGGCCTCGCCATCTACGTGCTGCGCGGCCTGGAGGGCGCGCTGCACCACGTGGACCACTACGAGGCCGCGTACTTCGCCTCGTACCCGCTGGTCCTGGCCTTCGAGGGCCTGTCCGTCGCGACGCTGCAGAACCTGGTCTACCTGTTCGCGATGATCAAGCTGGGAACGACCATGATCTGGATGATCACGGTCAGCCTGAACACCAACATGGGCGTGGCCTGGCACCGCTTCCTCGCCTTCCCGAACATCTGGTTCAAGCGCGAGGCCACCGGCGGGACCGCCCTGGGCGCGCTCCAGCCGATGACGTCCGGCGGCAAGCCGATCGACTTCACCGACCCCGGTGACGACGACGTCTTCGGCGTCTCCCAGGTCGAGCAGTTCTCCTGGAAGGGCCTGCTGGACTTCTCCACCTGCACCGAGTGCGGCCGCTGCCAGTCGCAGTGCCCCGCCTGGAACACCGGCAAGCCGCTCTCCCCCAAGCTCCTGATCATGTCCCTGCGCGACCACGCGCACGCCAAGGCCCCCTACCTGCTGGCCGGCGGCGGCAAGACCATGGAGGGCGAGGAGAAGGCGTCCGAGGAGCAGCTGACCGGCGTGCCCGCCGCCGCCCTCGCGGAGGCCGAGCGCCCGCTGATCGGCACCGCCGAGGAGAACGGCGTCATCGACCCCGACGTCCTGTGGTCCTGCACCACCTGCGGCGCCTGCGTCGAGCAGTGCCCCGTCGACATCGAGCACGTCGACCACATCGTCGACATGCGCCGCTACCAGGTCATGATCGAGTCCGCGTTCCCGTCCGAGGCGGGCACGATGCTCAAGAACCTGGAGAAGAAGGGCAACCCCTGGGGCCTGGCGAAGAAGCAGCGCCTGGAGTGGACCAAGGAGGTCGACTTCGAGGTCCCGGTCGTCGGCAAGGACATCGAGGACCTGTCCGAGGTCGAGTACCTGTACTGGGTCGGCTGCGCCGGCGCCCTGGAGGACCGCGCCAAGAAGACCACCAAGGCCTTCGCGGAACTCCTCCACATCGCGGGCGTCAAGTTCGCGATCATGGGCGGCGACGAGAAGTGCACCGGTGACTCCGCCCGCCGCCTCGGCAACGAGCCCCTGTTCCAGGAGCTCGGCATGGAGAACGTCATGTCCCTCAACGCCGCCTTCGGCGAGGAGACGGACGACGACGGCAAGGTCACCGACGAGTCGAAGAAGCCCAAGTCGGCGAAGAAGATCGTCGCCACCTGCCCGCACTGCCTCAACACGCTCGGCAACGAGTACCCGCAGCTCGGCGGCGACTACGAGGTCATCCACCACACCCAGCTGCTCCAGCACCTGGTCGACGAGGGCAAGCTGATCCCGGTCACCCCGGTCGAGGGCATCATCACCTACCACGACCCGTGCTACCTGGGCCGCCACAACAAGATCTACACGCCCCCGCGCGAGATCATCGGCAAGGTCCCGGGCCTGCGCAACGAGGAGATGCACCGCCACAAGGAACGCGGCTTCTGCTGCGGCGCCGGCGGCGCCCGGATGTGGATGGAGGAGCGGATCGGCAAGCGCATCAACAACGAGCGCGTCGACGAGGCCCTCGCCCTGAACCCGGACATCGTCTCCACCGCCTGCCCGTTCTGCCTGGTCATGCTGACCGACTCGGTCAACGGCAAGAAGAACGATGGCAAGGCGAAGGAGTCCGTCCAGGTCGTCGACGTCGCCCAACTGCTGCTGGAGTCCGTCAAGACCCCGGCCGACCCGACGGGCGACGAGGAGAGCGAGAGCGCTCCGCAGCCGGAGCCGGTGAAGTAACGCGGCACACCCCCGAAGGGGCCGTCCGACAGGGCGGCCCCTTCGGCGTGTTCACGTACAACCTTCGGTCCGCTCCGGGCGTCTGACGAACGCGTCGCCCACACCTGACCCAGCGGACCCATGGAGCTCTCCCTTGCGCACCCGCACCTCCCTCCTCGCCGCCGCCACCCTCCTCGCCTCGGGCCTGACCCCGCTCGCCCTCGCCGCCCCGGCCGGCGCGGCGACCGCCAAGTACGCGGAGGACTTCAACGGCGACGGCCACCGCGACCTCGCCCTGGGCGATCAACTCGCCACCGCGGGCGGCAAGAAGCAAGCGGGCGCGATCGTCGTCGTCTGGGGCACCGCGAAGGGACCGGACCCGGCGAAGAGAACCGTGATCACGCAGAACAGCGCGGGCGTCGAGGGCGCGGCGGAGACCGGTGACCGCTTCGGCGCGAAGATCACCACCGCGGACATGGACAAGGACGGGTACGCCGACATCGTCGCCACCTCCCCGGGCGAGGCGACCGGCGCCAACCGGGGCACGTTCACCGTTCTGTGGGGTTCCAGGTCGGGCTTCTCCGGCGGGAGTTCGTACGCCGCGCCCGCGGGCAAGGAGGTCGGCTTCGCCCTGGACGTCGCGGTCGGCGACTTCAACGCCGACGGCCGCCCGGACGTGACCGCGGTCGACGACGAGTACGTCTGGTTCCTGCGCGGCCCCTTCACCAAGTCCGGCTCCCGCGGCAAGGCCACCAACCTGGACCCCGTCGACGGCGAGGACATCAACCCGCACCTGGTCGTCTCCGGCAAGGTCACCAAGGACGGCACCGCCGACTTCGCGGTGATCGGCTACGACGTGGACACCCGCAGCCACCGGGTCTGGTTCTACAAGGGCGGCTCCGGCACCCCGGCCCGGTCCAAGAAGACCGGCCTGCCCGCCTCCTCCGAGATCGTCGGCTCCACCGCCGTGATCGCCGACTTCGACAAGAACGGCCACGGCGACCTCGCCGTCGGCGTCCCCCGCTCCGGCAAGGGCGGCGCGGTCCACGTCCTCAAGGGCGGCTCCACCGGATTCGGCACGGCGAAGTCGTACAGCCAGAACACCTCCGGGGTCCCCGGCGTGCGCGAGTCCGGCGACTCCTTCGGCCACGACGTGTCGGCCGCCGACACCAACGGCGACGGCTACCCCGACCTGGCGGTGGGCGTCCCCTGCGAGGTGATCGGGTCGAACCTGTTCCGCGCGGGCGCGCTCACCGTGCTGCGCGGCGGTTCCGGCGGGATCACCGGGAAGGGCGCCCGCCAGTACGACTACGGCACCGCCGGCGTCGAGGGCGACCCCGCCGAGGAGAACGACGCCTGGCTCGGCACCTCCGTGCTGCTGAGGGACTTCGACCACGACGGCCGCGCCGAACTGGCCGCCACCGCCAACGAGGCCGGACGCCTCCACCTGCTGCCCGGCACCGCCTCCGGTCCGACCGGCACGGGCTCGGTCCTGCTCACGCCCGGCGAACTGGGCCTGGGCGCGCGGCCCTTCTTCGGGGGCGCGCTGGCCGACTGAGACGTCACATCCGTCTCGGAAATCACCGGACTCACGTACAACCTTCACGTGCCGCCACCGGTCTCATGATCGCCGACCGTCCGGTGAACGCCGGGACAACTCCCGGCGAACCCGCACGGTCCCGGCACCTCATCGACTCCGGATGCCCGCCAGGCATCCCTCGCATGCCGCAGGAGAACCCGCATGCACCGACACATGAGACTCGCTCTCGCCTCAGCCACCGCCGTCGCGCTGACGGGCGGTCTGCTCACCCTCGTCGCCTCACCCGCGACGGCCGCCGACTCCACCGACGTCGCCCTGGCCGACTTCAACGGCGACGGCCGGGGCGACGTGGCCACCTCGGCCAACGGCGCCCACGTCTCCGGCAAGGCCGAGGCCGGTCAGTTCGTCGTCCTCTACGGCACGTCCACCGGGGTGTCCTCCGCCAAGCGGCACACCCTCAGCCAGAACTCCACCGGAGTCCCGGGCACCGCCGAGGCCGGGGACAACTTCGGTTACGACCACGCCTACGCCGACTTCAACGGCGACGGCTACGACGACGTCGCCGTCTCCTCCCCGTACGAGGACGTCGACGGCGACAAGGACGGCGGCACCCTCGCCATCCTGTGGGGCTCCGCCTCCGGCATCACCGGCAAGGGCATCACCGTCACCGACCCGTCCCGCTCCTCCCACGACCAGTGGGGCAAGAACCTCGCCGCCGGCGACTTCGACGGCGACGGCCACGCCGACCTGGCCGTCGGCAGCAACGACGCCACCCTCTACGTCTACAAGGGCGGCTTCACCACCGCGGGCAAGTCCGGCGGCCGCTACACCATCACGCCGCCGATCCTGGGCAGCGAGGCGGACGGCCCGGTGAACCTGACCGCAGGCGACGTCAACGGCGGCGCGACCGACCTGATCGTCGACGGCTACGAGACCTCCTCCGAGTACGGCTGGAACCGGAACTACTTCATCCCCGGCACCGCGAGCGGCCTGGACGCCTCCGCGGCCACGTCCCTGAAGCCCGGCGTGATCACCGCCATCGGCGACATCGACAACGACGGCTTCGGCGACATCGTCAGCGGCGCCTACTGGAACTCCACCATCGAGGACGGCACGACGGTCCCCGACTCCGCCAACGGCGGCAAGGTCTGGGTCACCTACGGCTCGGACGCCGGCCCGCTCACCGACTCCGCCACCGGCATCACCCAGAACACCGGCAACGTCCCCGGCACGTCCGAGGGCAACGACTACTTCGGCTACGAGCTCGACCTCGGCGACATCAACGCCGACGGCTTCCTCGACCTCGCCGTCGGTGTCGCCGGCGAGAACATCGACACCGAGGTCGACACCGGCACCGTCACGATCCTCTACGGCACCGCGAACGGCCTGAACACCGCCTCCGGCGCCCAGTCCTTCTCCCAGAACACCGCGGGCGTCCCGGGCTCCAACGAGGACAACGACGGCTTCGGCCTGGACGTCAAGCTCGACGACGTCACCGGCGACGGCAGGGCCGACCTGATCGTCGGCTCCGCCGAGAACGCCGGCGACGGCGCGATCACCTACCTGCCGTCCACCGGCTCGAAGATCACCACGAGCGGCGCCCGCTCCGTCTCCCCGAGCACCTCGGGCGTCTCCACGACGGGCACGCCGTACTTCGGCTCCAACTTCGCCGACTGAACGAGCCGCGTCACGTCTCCCCGCGCCGGGCCCGCGTACCACCGCGGGCCCGGCCGCGGGTCCACCGGCCGCGTGTCCACCGATCGCGTGTCCACCGGCCGCGGGTCCACCGGCCCTCCGGTGACGACCGCGCGCCCTGCCCGCCGGCAGCCCCGTACCCACCGCACGTTCGACGCCCCCCACCGGCTGAACCACACGGAGACCGCATGCGCAGACACACCGCCACCGCCCTGGCCGCCACCCTCCTGGCGACGGGCCTGACCCCCGTGCTCCTCGCCGCCCCCGCCTCCGCCGCCGTCGCCAAGCACTACGACGACTTCAACGGCGACGGCCGCCGCGACCTCGCCTACCGCGGCCTGAACGACGTCGACCGCGACGGCGGCACCGTCACCGTCGTGTACGGCACCGCCGGCGGCCTCGACACCGCCCGCCCCCAGCTGATCCACCAGGACAGCCCCGGCATACCGGGGGGCGGCGAGGAGGACGACATGTTCGGCGAGACGCTGGCGAGCGCCGACCTCGACAAGGACGGCTACGCGGACCTCGTCGTCGGCAACCCCAGCGAGCACGTCGGCAGCGCCGAGTACCGCGGGACCGTCACCATCGTCTGGGGCTCGAAGTCCGGCCTGTCCGGCGGCACCAACCTCGATCCCACGTCCGGCGCCGGCGGCCGCTTCGGCCGCGACGTGGCCACCGGCGACTTCACGGGCGACGGATCGCCCGACCTCGCGGTGATCGGGAACGAGAAGACCTGGCTGTACCGCGGGGGGTTCACCAAGGCCGGCGGAACCGGCAGCGTGAGCAAGATCGACAAGGCGGGCGGCAGCTGGTACTCGCACGGCCTCGCCGCCGGCAAGGTCAACGGCGACGGGCGGACGGACCTCGTCGTCCTCGGCACCCAGTACGAAGCCGGAGACGTGCCGCGCCACCGCGTCTGGTTCCTCAAGGGCTCCTCCTCCGGCCTGACTTCCGGCCCCCACAAGACCTTCGGCACCGAACCCTGGTCCGCCACCATCGGGGACTTCGACAAGAACGGCTACGGCGACATCGCCGTCGGCCTGCCCGACCAGAGCAGCGGCAAGGGCGCCGTGACCGTGTGGCGCGGCACCTCCTCCGGCCCGAGCGGCTCCACCACGTTCACCCAGGCCACCTCCGGCGTCTCCGGCAGCCCCGAGGCCGACGACGGCTTCGGCCACGCCGTGTCCGCCGCCGACGCGAACGGCGACGGCCACGCGGACCTGGCGGTCGGCGTGCCGTTCGAGGACGTCGACGGAAGGGCCGACCAGGGCGGCGTCCACTTCTTCCGCGGCGGCTCGGGCGGGCTCAGCGGCGCCCGCTTCTCCTGGATCGCCCAGACGGTGACCGGCCCCGCCGACGAGAACGCCACCTTCGGTGGCACCGTGCGGCTGCGCGACCTGACCGCCGACGGTCGGGCGGACCTGGCGATCGACGGCATCGTGCTGCGCGGCACGAGCACGGTCCCGACGACCACCGGCGCCATCCCGCTGCCCGAGTTCGGCGGCGGCTTCCTCGACTGACGCGTCTCCGTCCTCCGTAGGACCGGACCGCCCCGGTCCCCTCCGGAGGACGGACGACCCGGCTGACGACCCCTTAGGGGATGTCACAGCTCGGCCGCAAACCCGGCCCCGAACGCCGGGGTCCGGTACGTCACCGCCCGGGACCAGGTACGTTCGATGACGTGGCTGGATTCAGGATCGGACGCGGCCGGAACAACAACGGCGCTCCTCACGCGCGACCGCAACACCCCCCGCACGGGCAGCAGACGCCGCAGGGGCCGTCGTACGGCTACCCGCAGGCGCCGCAGCCGTACCCGCAGCAGCCGTCGTACGGCGGTGGCGGCGCCGGCCCCTGGCCGCACGCGAACCGCGGCCCGGGCGGACCCGGTGGCCACGGCGGACCCGGTGGTCATGGCGGTCACGGCGAGCCGGAGTACTTCGGCGACGGCGCGTACCCGCACGGCGCCCAGGGCGCCCCGCACGACCCGTACGCGGCCAACAACCCCGGCCACACCCAGGCCTTCTCGATCAACGAGGACCCCTACCACCAGGGCGACACCTACCAGGCCGGCGCGGTCCCGCCCGCCGGCCCGACGGGCCCCCGCCTGCACTGGAAGGACCTGCTCAAGGGCATCGTCCTGTCCCCCGCCCAGACGTTCCTGCGGATGCGCGACTACACGATGTGGGGCCCCGCCCTCATCGTCACCTTCCTCTACGGCCTGCTCGCCGTCTTCGGCTTCGACACCGCCCGCGAGGACGCGATCAGCGCGACCCTCTCGAACGCGATCCCGATCGTCCTGACGACGGCCGTCGCGATGGTGCTCAGCGCCTTCGTCCTCGGCGTGGTCACCCACACCCTGGCCCGCCAGCTCGGCGGCGACGGCGCCTGGCAGCCCACGGTCGGCCTCTCCATGCTGATCATGTCCCTCACGGACGCGCCCCGCCTGGTCTTCGCCATGTTCGCCGGCGGCGACGCCGCCTTCGTCCAGATCCTCGGCTGGGCCACCTGGGTGGCGGCCGGCGCCCTGCTCACGGTCATGGTCAGCCGCTCCCACGACCTCCCCTGGCCGAAGGCCCTGGGCGCCTCGGCGATCCAGCTGGCCGCCCTGCTGTCGATCGTGAAGCTGGGCACGTTCTGACGCGGACGCGCACGAAGCACGGACGCGCACGAAGAAGGGGGCTCCCGGCGCCGGGAGCCCCCTTTTCTTCTCTTCTTTCCTCCTCGCCGCCCTCAGGCGTCGAGCACCTGGCCGTCCCGCTTGACCACGGGTTCCTGGACGGACCACGGGAAGTTGATCCACTCGTCGGTGCGCTTCCAGACGTACTCGCACTTCACCAGCGACTGCGTCTTCTCGTAGACCACGGCGCTGCGCACCTCGGCGACGGCGTCGAGGCAGAAGTCGCGCACGAGCTTGAGCGTCTTGCCGGTGTCGGCGACGTCGTCCGCGATCAGCACCTTCTTGTCGGTGAAGTCGATGGCGTTGGGCACGGGCGCGAGCATGACGGGCATCTCGAGGGTGGTCCCCACCCCGGTGTAGAACTCCACGTTCACCAGGTGGATGTTCTTGCAGTCGAGCGCGTAGGCGAGCCCGCCGGCCACGAAGACACCGCCGCGGGCGATGCTCAGCACGATGTCGGGCTCGTACCCGTCGTCGGCGATCGTCTGGGCGAGCTCACGGACGGCGACGCCGAACTGCTCGTAGCTGAGGTTCTCGCGCATGCCGCTCACACCTGCGTCCGATGGAAGTTGAGGAAGGACCGCGAGGCCGTCGGCCCCCGCTGCCCCTGGTAACGCGACCCGTACCGCTCGCTCCCGTACGGGTGCTCGGCCGGCGAGCTGAGCCGGAACATGCACAGCTGCCCGATCTTCATACCGGGCCACAGCTTGATCGGAAGCGTCGCGAGGTTGCTGAGCTCAAGGGTCACATGCCCGGAGAACCCGGGGTCGATGAACCCGGCGGTGGAGTGCGTCACCAGCCCGAGCCGCCCGAGCGAGCTCTTCCCCTCCAGCCGCGAGGCGAGGTCGTCCGGCAGCGTGATGACCTCGTACGTACTGGCCAGCACGAACTCACCGGGGTGAAGGATGAACGGTTCGTCCCCCTCCGGCTCCACGAGCCGGGTCAGGTCCGCCTGCTCGACGGAGGGGTCGATGTGGGGGTACCGGTGATTCTCGAACACCCGGAAGTAGCGGTCGAGGCGTACGTCGATGCTGGACGGCTGCACCATGGCGTCGTCGTAGGGATCGATACGCACCCGCCCGGCGTCGATCTCGGCCCGGATGTCCTTGTCAGAGAGAAGCACGGGCCCGAGGATACGCAAGGCGCGCGGACCGGCCACAATCGGCCACCCCGCGCGCTGCCACTGTGACCGGTGCTACCGCTTCTGAAGACTCACCGGCACGACACTGCGGAGCCGCGCACAGCGCGGACACCGCAGAAGCCGGCCGGGGCCGAGTCGCTCGGCCTGCTGCATCGGAAACGAGGCGGCGGTGAACACGTGCCCATCGGCACAGCGGACGACGGTGCGCTCCATCAAGTCCAAGAGTCCCTTCCCCAAGAGGCCGCGTCTGGCGAACTGCCCTGACGACAAAAGCCACATTACGGGATCAAAGGAACGGTCCTCCAGGCGGCACCCCGCACCCTCACCGTACGCCCCAACTTCTGCCCCCCGCAGCCGCATCCACCCCCTGAAACAGCATCAGGCCCCCGGGCTTGAACACCGGGGGCCCGACATGGGGTAGAGTGACCAAGCATCCGGACGCCGCTCAGGGCGGGCCCTACCGGATCACGCGGGTGTAGTTTAATGGTAGAACATCAGCTTCCCAAGCTGAGAGCGCGAGTTCGATTCTCGTCACCCGCTCCATGGAGAAGGTCCAGGTCACCGACCTGGGCCTTACTTATTGTCTAGTCCAATCAGAGGGCGGCATGCCCTCAACGTGCCCCAAGTCGAGTCCGGGCGGTCGCACCAGCACTGCTCGGACGCCACATCAGGCATCGACCCGACCCCGCACCCCATACCGCGAGACGCAATTCGTGTGATCCGCGCCACATATTGCGCAAAGGGTCACCAAGTCGCATACGCAAAGGATGGTTTGCGGGACAGGTGGCGACCCGTCCTCCGGGCCTCCCTTGACGGGTGCACCTCGCCGACTCGGCAGTACGGTGAACCCGTGACCTCCTTACCGGAAGAATCGCCGTCGCTGATCGGTGAAGACGACCGCGATGCAGCCGTCCGACGCCTGCAGGAGGCGTATGCGGAAGGGCTCATCGCGCACGAGGTGTTGGACGAGCGCCTTCACCAGGTGCTCAGCGCCAAGACGCAAAGCGAACTCGCGTCCGTTCTGGTCTCGCTCCCAGAGGAGCACCCGGGGAGCACGGCCACGATCGCTGCCGCCGGTGGACGGATCAAGCGGCGTGGCGCGTGGCGGGTGCCTCGGGTCCTCAAGGTCGGGTCAGCATATGGAAGGGTGCGCCTGGACCTGTCCCGGGCGGTCATCGAGCACCCGGTCGTCGACATCGAGCTGCAACTGGGAACCGGCGGGGCCAGGATCACGGTGCCTCGTGACGCGGTAGTTGACGTCGAAGGCTTGAGCACGGGATGGAAGGATCTGCGCTACAAGATCCCGCGGCGTTCCCGGCCCGGCGGGCCGACGATTCGAATCTCCGGGGCCATGGGATACGGACGCTTGAAGGTCCGCCACGCCCTGCGCTAAGGCCCCATCCGGTGCTTCGACCCCGCCGGCTGCGGGGGGCGCAGCACTAGGCGGGCACCAGGTCTCCCAGTGCCTCGCGAAGAGTCGTGCCCACGACAGGCCCCGCCACGGCCACCTGTCGAAGCTCGTCACCCTTCATGTAGCGGTAGCTCTGCGGAGGGTGGAAGGGCCCGGCGGAGCGCAACGCATTGAGCGTTACCGGCTCATCGAAGGAGACGGGGTTCTCCATCGTGAGACCGCTCGCCTGCGTCGCACCGCTCATGTAGGCGTCGTACTCCCGCCGGGTGATCCCGGTCTGCCCCCGATGAGCCGACCAGACCTCGCCGGGGGTGGCGACATGGACGGCGGCGATGCGCGCCATGCCCACCACCGCCATGGTGGGCGCGGTCGCGTACAAGAGGACGGGCGTTCCCGGAGGCGCGGCGACGCGCTGGCGGCGAACCTCCACCGTCTTGCTGCCGGCCAGGATCGCGTTGGCGAAGCGCGGGTGGACGGACAGCAGCATCGCGCGTTCTGGATCGCTCACGTCGTTCGGTGCCCCTCTTGGGAGATCGCGGGCTTGGACGCCGAGCCCAGGCCCAGGGTGCACACGGTGATGCCGAGCTGGGCGCCCGACAGCATGAAGGACAGCCGCTCCAGCACCTTCAGGGCGCGGGCGGCCTTGCGGTCCCCGGACTCGGCCTCGCGCGCCAGGGCGAGGCGGTCGGCGGAGACGTAGGCGAACTCCTGGGCGACGAAGTATCCGGTGCCGGCGGTCAGGACGAAGACGGCCAGCAGACCCAGGAGGGCGTTCGCGGCACTCATCGGCGCATCGATTGCGAGAGGGCATCCCGCCGTGTGCCGTGCTCAGGGAATGCCTGGCGGGATGGTCGGGGACTGTGCCCCGGGGGGTCCGTCGGTCTGGCGGACAAGGGGTTGCTCCTTTTATCCGGGGTGTATCCGGACAACGATTCTGGCCGGAATCACGTTCCCGGCGCTGCCCAAGTGCTGCGCCGGCGAGGCTGCCGTCACCTGAACCGCCGAAAGGCCCGCTCCATCGTCAGCACCCTGGAGAACATCTCTGTTCTGCCGCTCCACCACGCCGGTCGGGCACACGCAAACCGGGTCGCCCCGTGCGGGGGCGCGCACGGGGCGACCCGGCGGTCACGCGGCGGCCGGAGCCGCCGGCCCGACCAGTTCGGACAGTACGTCCTCCATGGTCACGAAGCCGATGACCGTGCCGCCCTCCCCGACGACGGCGGCCAGATGGCTGCCCTCGGCGCGCAGGGCGGTGAGGGTGTCGTCGAGCGGCGTGTCGATGTGGACCCGGGTGACCTTGTGCAGCGCGCCGCGCGGGAAGGGCCGGCCGCGGTCGGTCAGGCCGAGGGTGTCCTTGATGTGCAGGTAGCCCAGGACCGTGCCGTCCGGGCCGGTGACCGGGAAACGGGAGAAGCCCGCCTCGGAGGCCAGCCGTTCCAGCCGGGCGGGGGTGATCGTGTGATCGACGGTGCGCATCCGCTGCGCGGGGACCGCGATCTCGCCCACCGGCCGGGTGCCCAGCTCCAGAGCGTCCCGCAGCCGCTCGCCGTCGGCCGGGCTGAGCAGCCCGGCTTCGCTGGAGTCGAGGACCATGCGGGCGAGCTGGTCGTCGGTGAAAACGGATCCGACCTCGTCCTTCGGTTCGACGCGCAACAGTCTCAGCAGGGCGTTGGCGAAGGCGTTGATGCCGAAGACGAACGGCCGCAGCGCCCGGGTGAGCGCCACCAGGGGCGGGCCCAGCAGCAGCGCGCTGGGCACGGGGGCGGCCAGCGCGATGTTCTTGGGCACCATCTCGCCGATCAGCATGTGCAGATACGTGGCGAGGGTGAGCGCGATGACGAACGCGATCGGGTGCACCAGTCCGTGCGGGAGGTGCGCCGCCGCGAAGGCGGGCTCCATCAGATGGGCGATGGCGGGTTCGGCGACCGCGCCGAGCACCAGGGAGGAGACGGTGATGCCGAGCTGGGCGGTGGCCATCATCGCCGAAAGGTGTTCCAGGGCCCACAGTGTCATCCGGGCGCGCTTGTCGCCCGCCTGGGCGCGCGGTTCGATCTGGCTGCGGCGCACCGAGACCAGGGCGAACTCGGCGCCGACGAAGAACGCGTTGGTCAGCAGCGTCAGGGCGCCGATGACCAGTTGCAGCGCGGTCATCGGACCTCCTCCACAAGCCGGACGGTCATCGCGGCAGCCGGTTCGGTGATGCGTATCCGGTCGGCGCGGTGGTGCTCGACCTCCAGCACCTCGAGCCGCCAGCCGCCGAGGTCCACGAGGTCCCCCTTGCCGGGGATGCGGGCGAGATGGGTGGCGACCAGCCCGGCCACGGTCTCGTACGGTCCTTCCGGCGCGGTGAGTCCGATGTCCGTGAGCTGGTCGAGGCGGACACTGCCGTCCGCCTCCCACGCCGCGCGCCCGTCCCGCGTGGCCGGGGAGGGGATCAGGTCGGGTGTCTCCAGGGGATCGTGCTCGTCGCGGACCTCGCCGACGACCTCCTCGACGATGTCCTCCACGGTGGCCACGCCCGCCGTGCCGCCGTACTCGTCGATGACCACGGCCATGGTGCGGTGCGCGCGCATCCGCTCCAGCAGCCGGTCGGCGGGGAGGCTGTCGGGGACCAGCAGGGGCTCCGTGGTCAGCTCCGTGACCGGCGTGGCGGCCCGCTTCTCCGGCTCCAGGGCGAGCACGTCCCGGATGTGGACGGTGCCGACCACCTCGTCCAGGCTGTCGCGGTAGACGGGGAAGCGGGACAGGCCGGTCGCGTAGGAGAGGTTGGCCGCGTCGGCGGCGGTGGCGTGCGTTTCCAGGGCCTTGACGTCGACCCGCGGGGTCATCACGTTCTCGGCGGTCAGCTCGCTCAGATGAAGGGTCCGTACGAACAACTCCGCCGAGTCTGCTTCCAGAGCGCCCTCCGCAGCCGAGTGCCGGGCCAGCGCGCCCAGCTCCTCGGCGGTGCGCGCGGAGGCCAGCTCCTCGGCGGGCTCCAGACCGAAGCGGCGCACGAAACGGTTCGCGGTACCGTTCAGGTGCCTGATGAACGGGCCGAACGCGGCGGTGAACGCGCGCTGCGGACCGGCGACCACCTTGGCGACCGCCACCGGACGCGAAATCGCCCAGTTCTTCGGCACCAGCTCACCAGCCACCATCAGCACGACGGTGGAGACGACCACGCCCAGCACGGTCGCCACCGCCGGGGCGGCACCGCCCAGGCCGATCGCCCGCAGCGGGCCGCGCAGCATCACGGCGAGGGACGGTTCCGCCAGCATGCCGATCACCAGCGAGGTGACGGTGATGCCCAGCTGGGCGCCGGAGAGCTGCAGAGTGAGGCGTCGTACGGCCTTCAGCGCACCGTCCGCGCCGCGCTCACCGGCCTCGGCGGCATGCTCCAGGTCGGCGCGCTCGACGGTGGTCAGGGAGAACTCTGCCGCGACGAACACCGCGCAGGCCAGTGTCAGGAGGAGGGCCAGCAGGAGCAGCAGGACCTCGGTCACCGTGCCACCCCCGCTCCCTCAATCGCATGAGTCCGGCGGGGAACGGCACGGCTGGTACTGGGAGGCTCACCCATTGGGGGAACGTCGCTCCTTCTCGAAACACACATGCAGACAGTGGGTGGAAACAGGATCGCCTGTCTCTACACCAACTGTAAAGGAGGGGTAAAACCCCTCACAGGCCCAGCACCCTGAGCGGCATGGGAAGGGTGCGCTCCAGTTCCCGCCCCCAGTACGCCGGGGCGCGAGTGCGGGTGTGGAAATACGCGTTCACCTGCACGTCGACCTCTCGGCCTGCAAGATCACGCCATCAGCGGGGGGCCGGGGCCTCCCGGCCGGGGGCGTTGCGGATCGGTTCGAGGCCAGGCGGGCAAGAACTCCCGTCCTGCCCTCGCCGCCGGCCATGTGGTGGTGGGTACCCCTGGAACGACGGGCCGCAGCTCCTGCGCCGCCTGCTCACCGGACGAACGCGCCTGCTGCACCGGCGCCCGCGTCGCCTGTGGCTTCATGCCGAAGGCACCCGGAGCCGGACCAGCGACGCCTGCCGGCGCAAGAACCCGTTTTCAGCCTTTCCCGACGCGTCCGCCCGGACCGGGCCCCTCCCCCGCTCTGACCACCCTATGCTTCTACTCGTTTGTAGAAGGCCCGCGCGAGCCGGGCCCGCACCTTTGGAGACGACACACATGGCTTCGATCGACCTGGACAAGGTGCTGGACAAGGCATGGGCGGACAAGCCCCTGCCCGACATCCTGGCCGCCCCGGTGGCGGCGCTGAAAGGGGTCTCCGACCGCGACGGCGAACTGCTGCGGGAGGCGTTCGGGGTCGAGACCATAGCGGACCTGGCCGAGTTGAAGTACGCCCGCTGGGCCCAGGCGCTCGCCGCACTCGACACCGCCAGGTAACCGGCCCGCGAACCGCCGTGGTGCCGCACACCTTCGACTGGGCGGCACCACCCTCATGGAACACACGCACGTTTAAGGAGTGGACGCCACCATGGTGTTCAAACGACTGCTCGGCTCGCTCGGCGTGGGCGGCCCCACCGTCGACACGGTCCTCGATCCGGGTCCCGTCCGGCCCGGCGGCACGCTCGCCGGCCAGGTCCACCTCAAGGGCGGCAGCGCCGACTTCGACATCGAACACATCACCCTGGAGCTGGTCGCCCGGGTCGAGGCCGAGTACGAGGAAGGGGAGAGCGAAGGCGTCGTCGTCTTCGACCGCTTCACCGTCGGTGGCGGATTCCGGCTCGCCGAGGGCGAGCAGCGGAGCGTGCCGTTCGGCGTCACGCTGCCGTGGGAGACGCCGGTCACCGAGTTGTACGGGCAGCCGCTGGGCATCGTGCTCGGCGTGCGCACCGAGCTGTCGGTGGCTGGGGCGAAGGACAAGGGCGACCTGGATCCACTGACGGTCGGGCCGCTGCCCGCCCAGGAGGCCGTCCTGGAAGCCCTCGGGCAGCTCGGCTTCGGCTTCAAGTCCGCCGACCTGGAATATGGGCGCATCGGCGGCACGGGGCAGCAACTGCCCTTCTACCAGGAGATCGAGATCACCCCGTCGCCGCAGTACGCGCATCAGGTGAACGAGATCGAGGTGACCTTCCTGGCCAACCCGGGCGGCATGGAAGTCGTCCTGGAGGCCGACAAGCGCGGCGGCCTCTTCTCCGGCGGCCACGACGCGCTGACCCGCTTCACCGTCGGCCACCACGACTCCCGCGACTGGAACACGGAAGTCGACGGCTGGATCCGCCAGCTGGTCGAGCACCGGGCGTCGCACGGCTCCCACGGCGCCTACGGCCACGGCGCCCCGTACGCCGGGCACGGGCACGGCGGGCACTACGAGCACGGCGACCACCACGACGACCACCACCGTTCCGGCCCCGGCATGGGCACCGTCGTCGCCGCGGGCGCCGCCGGCCTGGCGGTCGGGGTGGTCGGGGGCATGGTCGCGGCCGAAGTCGTCGACGAGGTCGGGGACTTCTTCGAAGGGGACGAGGAGGAGGGCTGACAGCAGGCCCCGGAAAGGGGTGAAGGCCGCATCAGCAAGGGGCGGGGGGACGCATGCATCCGCCCCCTGCTGATAACTTCTACATTGTTGTAGAAAAAGCGCTGTCCGGAGCACCCCGGTCCGGGCATCCTCCCGACACGTACGGAGTTCTCATGGCCCTGTGGGACCGCTTCAAGGAGTCCGCGTCGACGATGCAGACCCAGCTCATGGCGAAGAAGAACGACCTCAAGAGCGGCGCCTTCCGCGACGCGAGCATGGCGATGTGCGCTCTGGTGGCGGCGGCCGACGGCACGGTCGATCCGTCCGAGCGGCAGCGCGTGGCCCAGCTCATCGCCACCAACGAGGTGCTGCAGAACTTCGACGCCGACGACCTGCGCCGCCGCTTCGAGGACAACATCGGCAAGCTGACCGCCGACTTCGCCTTCGGCAAGGTGAGCGTCATGCAGGAGATCGCCAAGGCGAAGAAGAAGCCCGCCGAGGCGCGGGCGGTCATCCAGATCGGCATCGTGATCGGCGGTGCCGACGGCGACTTCGACAAGGACGAGCAGGCCGTGGTCCGCGAGGCGTGCTACGCCCTCGGCCTGCCGCCGCACGAGTTCGACCTCTGAGCGGC
>NZ_JBEZBE010000006.1:121770-277611 GCF_040646935.1 Streptomyces sp. NPDC044984 | reverse complement strand
CCTGGAACGCCTTGGTGAGCGGAGAGCCCTTCTTGAAGGCGAAGCCGACGTCGAGGCGGTGGAACTCGCCGAGGAACGTGGTGTGCGCGGCGGGCCGGGCCGCCTGGTACCGCAGGCCGTTGATGGTCGACATGATCACGTCGACACGGCCCTGCTGGAGCGCGGTGACGGTCGCCCCGTTCTCCGAGTAGACCTTCACGTCGTACGGCTTCTTGCCCGCCTTCGCGCACACCCCCTTCTGCGCGGTGAGGGTCGCCTCGAAGGTGGTCCCGGCGCCGATGCCCACCGTGCGCCCGCACAGCTGGACCAGGTCCGTGACCTTCTTGCCGAAGGACGTGTTCCCCTCCCTCACCGCGAAGCCCTGGCCGTCGTCGATGTAGGTGACGAAGTCGATGGTCTTCAGGCGCTCGGTGGTGACGCCGAAGTTGCCGGTCCCGAAGTCGTACTTGCCGCTGTCCAGGGCGGGCAGGATCGTCTCGAAAGAAGCGTCCTGGCGCTCCAGCTCGATACCGAGGACCTTGGCCACCGCGTCGGCTAGGTCGATGTCCTGGCCGGCGGGTGGCTTGTCCTGCCCGTTCGGGTAGTACGCCCCGGGCGGGAATCCGACCGAGCTGCCGACCCGCAGCGTGCCCGCTTCGCGGACGTCGGCGGGCAGCAGGGCGGCGGCGGAGTCCACCTTGCGTACGGCGGCGACCGGGTCGTCGGTCGGCGCGGGGGACGCCTGAGCGCCCGCCGGTGTGGTGCCGGAGGTGTCGCCGGAGCCACAGGCGGTCAGCGCCAGTACGGGCAGCAGCGCGATGGTCGCGGTGATACGCAGGCGGGTTCTGATCGGGCGGAGGTTCACAGGTCGACTGCCTTTCCCGTGCGTGCTGCGCGTGCTTCGGCCGGCAGATGCTTCTCGAAGGGCAGCGGGCCGATGGTTTCCGGGTCGGCCTCGGTGTCGAACAGCGGTGTGTAGCCGGTGGCCAGGTACAGGCCGCGGGCTTCGGGCTGGCGCGGCCCGGTGGTCAGGTGGACCCGCCGGTAGCCGCGCATGCCCGCTTCGTGCTCCAGCTCGGCGATGACACGGCGGGCGAGGCCACGCCGCCGGTGGGCGGAGTGGGTCCAGATCCGCTTCAGCTCGGCGGTGGTCGCGTCGTACCGCCGGAAGGCGCCGCCTGCGACGGGCTCGCCGCGCTCCAGCAGCAGGAGCAGCAGGCCGCCGTACGGTTCGGTGAACTCCTCGTCGGGGTAGCGAGAGATCTCGGCGTGGGCGTCCTTGCCGTAGCGCGTGGAGTACTCGTGGCCGAGCTCGCGCAGCAGGGGTCCCACGCGCGGGTCGGAGACAGGGACATGGAGGATCGTCACATCCACTGCCGACGAAGGTGGTTGGACTGTGGAGGTCATTGGCCCACCGCCGCAAGGGTTTGCGTCCCGCGTGCAGCCCGTTCGGCGTCGCGCTTGGCGACCTCCTCGCGGACGATCGGGATCACGTACCGGCCGAAGTCGATGGCGTCGCCCAGCAGGTCGTAGCCGCGGGCGGAGAGGATGTCGACGCCGAGGTCGTAGTAGTCGAGGAGCGCCTGGGCCACGGTCTCGGGAGTGCCGACCAGGGCGTTGGAGTTGCCCGCGCCACCGGTCGCGGCGGCGGTCGGAGTCCACAGGGCACGGTCGTAGCGCTCCCCCTCCTCGGCGATGGCGATCAGCCGCTGCGATCCGGTGTTCTGGGGCCGGGCGTGCCCGTTGTGGCGTTTGGTGATCACCTCGCCCTCCTCCTTGCGGGCCTTGATCGCGCCGACCGTGCGGTGGGCCTTCTCCCAGGCCAGTTCCTCGGTCGGGGCGATGATCGGGCGGAACGCGACCTGGATGCGGGGCACGTCGGTGCGGCCCGCGGCCTTGGCGGCGGTCTTGACGTTCTCGATCTGCTCGGCGGTCCTGGCGAGGGGCTCGCCCCACAGGCAGTAGATGTCGGCCTCGGCGCCTCCGGCGGTGTACGCGGCAGCGGACGAGCCTCCGAACGAGACGTTCGGACGGGGTTGTTGGACGGGGAAGACGTCGCTGACGAAGTCATGGAAGCGGTAGTGCTCGCCCTCGTGGTCGAAGGGCTCGTGGGTGGTCCAGATCTTCTTGACGATCCGGATGTACTCGCGGGTGCGGGCGTAGCGCTCGTCCTTGGTGAGGGTGTCGCCCTCGCGGCCCTGCTCGTGGTCGTTGCCGCCGGTGATGAAGTGCACGGTCAGCCGGCCCTCGCTGATCCGGTCGAGGGTGGCGAAGGTCTTGGCGGCGAAGGTGGGGTAGGAGACGTTGGGCCGGTGGGCGAGCAGGATCTGCAGGCGCTCCAGCCGGCTCGCGATGTACGCGGCGGCCGGGGCGGGGTCCGGGGACCCGGAGCCGTAGGCGAACAGCACCCGGTCCCAGCCGTGGTCCTCGTGTGCCCGGGCGAGCCGGAGCGTGTACTCCTTGTCGAACGCGGCGCCGGAGCGGGGCGTGGTTTCGGAGCCGTCGTTGGTGGCGGCGATACCGAGGAACTCCACGGGCATGGGAATGGCCTTTCAGGAATCGCGGCGGCACGCGGGCAGGGCGGAATCGCCGTGCGTGCGGGCATGAGTGAACAGACCGTCAGGCGGACGGATCGGTGCGGTCGTGACGACGTCGAGCGTGGGGAGAAGCAGAGCTGCGGCAGCGCGCGTGAGGGGAGAACTCGGCCCGCGACGGGGTCACCGAGGGAGGGAACGGCCGGTCAGACGGCCCGCTGCCGAGTCAGGCGCAACACGCGGCGGACCACACTCGACCGAAGTCGATGTGATCGCGCGTGACCAAGCGCTGCTGGGCATTCATGCGACTACTTGAGCAGTACATCGTGGCGCTCGTCAAGCAGCACCCGGATGCCGGACCGCCCGTGGCCGGCGCCGCGCTGGGCGCTGTTGACACATCGACGCCCTGGGCGCCTACGATCGACAGCGGATCGGCCGCCCTTCCCGGCAGCCCTCCCGGCCGCGTTGAGGGACGCGGCGGACGTGACGACGCCGAGCCCCGGCCGCACCGTACGCACGCAGCGCCTGTGCCGCTGCGCTCCCTGCGAGTGCCACCGGGTGGTCACCCACGCCTGCGATCCCCTCCCCCGGAGAGCCTCTCGATGTTCACGCCTTCCGAAGTCACGCCGGTCCCCGCGACGAAGCCCCCGGAACGGGCGAGCGCGCCCGGCCCCGAGGTGCCGCGGATCGTGCCGCGCCGGCATGTCGGCCGGTGGCTGACCGCTGTGGTCGCGCTGCTGCTGTTCGCGATGGTGCTCGACTCCGTCGTCCACAACGACGCCTTCCAACGGAGCGTGGCGGGCCGGTACTTCACCACCGCCGCCGTGCTCGACGGACTGCTGCTGTCCCTGTGGCTGACGGCTGTGGTGATGGTGCTCGGCTTCCTGCTCGGCACCGTGCTCGCGGTGATGCGGCTGTCGGCCAACCCGATGCTGCGCACGCTGAGTTGGGGCTATGTGCGGATCTTCCGGTCCACGCCGCTGCTGGTGCAGCTGCTGTTCTGGTTCAACATCGGTGCCCTGTACCCGACGCTCGGCTTCGGCATCCCGTTCGGCCCGGAGTTCGTCACCGTCAGGACGGTGAATCTGCTCGGCCCCACCCTCACCGCCGTCATCGGCCTGACCCTGCACGAGACCGCCTACGCCGCGGAGGTGGTGCGCGGCGGCATCCTCTCCGTGGACGCCGGGCAGACCGAGGCCGCACAGGCACTCGGTCTGAGCGGACGCCGCACCCTGCGCCGGATCGTCGTCCCGCAGGCGATGCGCTCCATCGTGCCCACGGCCGGGAACATGCTGATCGGCACCCTCAAGGGCACCAGTATCGTCAGCGTGCTGGCCGTGCACGACCTGCTGTACTCGGTGCAGCTCATCTACAACCGGACCTACCAGGTCATCCCGCTGCTGATGGTCGCCACCCTCTGGTACATCGCGGTCACCACGGTGCTCAGCACGGGCCAGTTCTCCGTGGAGCGGTACTACGCGCGCGAGGACTCCCGCGCCCTGCCGCCGACCCCGCCGCAACGGCTGCGCGGCCACCTGACCGCCGTGCGCCACCGACCGAGCGCGGCCACGGTCGCCGACGCCCG
Source organism: Streptomyces sp. NPDC044984 (assembly GCF_040646935.1). Classification (NCBI taxonomy): domain Bacteria; kingdom Bacillati; phylum Actinomycetota; class Actinomycetes; order Kitasatosporales; family Streptomycetaceae; genus Streptomyces; species Streptomyces sp. NPDC044984. Next base: position 273,513 of record NZ_JBEZBE010000006.1, on the reverse strand, counting down.
CCCGGCGATCGGCGGTGACCGGTGAGCAGCACCCCTTCGCCGGCCGTCCTGGTCGTGGTCGGCGCGGGGCCGCGCGCCACGGGCCTGCTGGAGCGGATCGCCGCCAACGCGCCCGAACTGTGGGACGAGGTCCGGGAGTTGCGCATCCACCTGGTGGACCCGCATCCGCCCGGCCCGGGACGCGTCTGGCGCCACGAGCAGTCGGCGCTGCTGCGGATGAACTCCATGGCCGAGGACGTCACCATGTTCACCGACGACTCCTCCACGATCGACGGCCCGGTCCAGCCGGGCCCCTCCCTTGCCGAGTGGGCCGCCCAGTTCTCCGGCCGGAGCCCGCGCCACGCCCCGTACACCGAACCCACCGACCCTGACGTGCTCGCCGAACTGCGCACGCTCGACGGGTCCGACTTCCCCACCCGCCGCGCCCAGAGCGCCTACCTGGACTGGGTGTTCCGCAGGGCGCTGGCCCAGCTGCCGCCCACCGTCACGGTCGAGTGGCACCCCACCACCGCGACCGCCGTCACCGGCCCCCCGGACGGCCCGCAGCAGGTGCACCTCGCCGACCGTGCCACTCCGCTCACCGCCGACCTGGTCGTCCTCGCCCAGGGCCACCTCGGCTCCACACCCGCCGCCGAGCACCGCGCCCACGCCGCCTTCGCCCGCCGCCACGGCCGCCGCCACCTCCCACCCGAGTTCACCGCCGACGCCGACCTGTCCGGACTGCGGCCCGGCGAACATGTCATCGTGCGCGGCTTCGGACTGGCCTTCATCGACCTGATGGCGCTGCTCACCGAGGGCCGCGGCGGCACCTACCGCACGGAACCCGACGGCACCCTCACCTACCTCCCGTCCGGCCGCGAGCCCGTCCTGCACGTCGGATCGCGGCGCGGGGTGCCGTACCACTCCAAGACGCGCTACCGCCTCCAGGGCCCGCGGCCGCCGCTGCCGCGCCACTTCGGCCCCGAGGCGGTCGACGCGCTGCTCGCCGAGGGCCGTCCGCTGGACCTGCGGCGCGATGTGTGGCCGCTGATGGCCAAGGAGATCGGCTTCGGCCACTACCACGAGCTCTTCCACGCCCACCCCGGGCGCACGGCCCTCCCCTGGCCGGATTTCGTCGCCGCCTACGACCGTCTGGGCTGGTACGACGCCGAGATGGCGGCCCTCGTCGCCACGGCCGTACCCGACCCGGTGGACCGCCTGGACCTCGAGGTCCTGGACCGCCCGCTGGACGGCCTCGTGTTCCCCACGCCGGAGGCCTTCCAGGACCACCTGCGCGACCACATCTCCCGGGACGTCGCCCGCCGCGAGGACCCGGCGTTCAGCGCCGACCTCGGGGCGTTCCTCGCCCTGCTCTCGGTCTACGGGCAACTGCCCCGCCTGGTCGCGGCGGGGCGACTGACCGCGCGTTCCGTCGCCGAGCAACTCGACGGCTGGTGGCACGGCTTCTTCAGCTTCCTGGCCTCCGGTCCGCCCGGCTTCCGCCTGCGCCAGCTGCTGGCTCTGTCCCGGGCCGGGGTCGTCCGTTTCCTGGGCGCCGGCATCCGGATCGACACCGACGAGAGCACCGGCACCTTCACCGCGACCGGCCCCACCGTCCCGGGGCACACCCTCCACGCCACCGCCCTCGTCGAGGCGTACCTGCCGGGCCCCTCCCTGGCCCGCACCGAGGACCCCCTCCTGCGGGGCCTGTACCGGAAAGGCGCACTCGCCGAGGAGGCCATCGCCGACCCCACCCACACCCACCGCTCCGGCCTGCTCGCCGTCTCCCCCGCGGACGGCCACGTCATCGACCCGTCCCTCGACAGCCCCCATCCCCGCCGCATCGCCCTCGGCGCCCCCACCAACAGCCGGGCCGTCGCCGCCTTCGCCCGTCCCCGCACCAACGCGCCGGCCTTCCGCCAGAACGACGCGGTCGCCCGCGCGCTCCTGCGTGCCCTGAGCGCCACCGAGGCCGAGACGGCTACGTCTCCGGTGGACGGCCGACCTCTCAGAGTGTGAGACCTTCCCTGCTTTTCCTATTGAATTACTAGGGAAACCTTGACTGCGCCCACCGGGGGTGCACAGGATGGTGAACATGTCCCGTAAGCAGCAACGACTCGTTCGTCGTCGGCATGTCGACTTTGGTCACGTCGTCAGTGCCGCCTGCTGCCGCGCGTAAGGCACGCGACTCGCACCTTCGCCCGCGCCGCTCCACTCCCCCTTCCCAGGCGATCAGGCGAACTCACCCACCGCGCCTGGTGGCCCGACACACTTCCGAGGGACAATCGCCATGACCACGACACTTCCGGCCCAGGCCGCCCCACACGATCCGCTCCTCTCCGACACGCCCCGTCTTCGCCTGGTGGGCGACACCGCTCGGAGAGACGCCCAGGGACGCTCTTCCGCGCCGCTCGTCGGCTACCTCGTGCTCGTCCCCGAGGGCACCGATCCCACCGAGCTCTTCGCCAAGGACAGGCCACGGCCCGAGATCCGACCGGTCGCCGCCGCGGGCTCGGCCCCTGTCCGGCGGACGGCGGACGACGTCGTCCGCATCGATCCGGCGCGACATGTCGCCGAGGTCGACGGACGCGAACTCGACCTCACCTACCTGGAGTTCGAGCTGCTGGCGCATCTCGTCCAGCACCCTCACCACGTGCAGACGCGTGATCGGCTGGTGACCGCCGTCTGGGGCTACGACCACATCGGCGACGGCCGCACCGTGGATGTCCACATCGCCCGCCTGCGCCGCAAGCTGGGCGAAGCCCACCGGCACCGCATCGTCACCGTTCGGCGCGTGGGCTACAAGTACGTGCCCGACCAGCAGGAGAGCTCCAACGCCGCGCCCTGCGGCCGACCTTGAGGAGATCACTTCCATGGGCCTTGCCTCCGCGCCGTCCCACCCCGCCTCACCGTCCGACCGAACCGGGCCCGGCCATGCGCACTGGCTGCGCGTGGCCCGCGAGGTGGCGGACGACCTGGCCACGGACACCGCGGCCAGGGAGCAGGCGGGCAAGGCCCCGATCGACGAGGTGTCCCGGCTGCGCGAGGCGGGACTGCTGACGCTCCTGACGCCGGCCGAATCCCAGGGAGGCGGCGCGGACTGGCCCACGGCCTACGCCGTCGTCCGGGAGATCGCCGCGGCCGACGGCGCGATCGGTCAACTGCTCGGCTGTCACTACTTCCTGTCGTGGAGCGCCCGGTTCTTCGCCGGGCCCGCTCTCGCCGCGCGGACAGAGGAGCGGTCCGCAGCCGAACAGTGGTGCTGGGGCGGCGGTTTCGCGCGTCAGGAGCCGCCTCTGACGCTGGCCAGGACCTCCAAGGGACTGGTGCTCGACGGTCGCCAGAGCTACACCACCGGGGTCCTGGTCGCCGATCGCATCGCCGTGCGCGCCGTGCGGGAGGACACGGGTGAACCGCTCGCCGTCGTGGTGGATCCCGCCCGTCGCGGTGTGGTGATCGACGGCGATACCGACACCTTCGGCCAGCGGCTCGCGGCCGGCGGCAGCGTGGAGTTCGACGACGTACCGGTGGATGCCGACGACGTGCTCGGCTCCCTGTCCGCGGACGAGGACCTGCTGTCACCCTGGGCCGCCCTGGCATCCCCGGTCGGGCGTCTCTTCTCCGCCCAGCTCCTTCTCGGCATGGCCGAGGGAGTGCTCGCCGAAGCCCGTGAGTACAGCAGGACGGGCCACGCACCCTGGCACCCCGCCTGGCCGACCGGTACCCCGCACGACCCGCAGGTGCAGACCGCCTACGGAGAACTCACCGTCCTGACCCGCTCCGCGTCGGCGCTCACCGATCAAGCACTGGAAGCCGTGCGAGGCGGCCTCGAGCGCGGCGAAGACCTCAGCTACGACGAGTGGGCGGACATCTCCGCCCTCGTGGCGATGTCCGAAACCGCTGCGGCCCGGGCAGCGCAGGAGTCCACCACCCGCGCCCTCGACATCGTCGGCGCCCGGTCCACCTCCGCGCGGCTGGGCTTCGACCGGTTCTGGCGCAATGCCAGGACCCACACCTTGTACGAGCCCGTCGCCCACCGGCTCCGCGATGTCGGGGAGTACTTCCTCAACGGTTCCCACCCTCCGTTCGTCCTGCCCGCCTGATCGGGGGCTGGAACGTTCGGGGAGACCGATTCCGCGGCCCCGCCCATGCCCGAGCCGATCGACCTGCTGCCAGGATCCCTCGTTACCGGGGTGCTCGGCAGCCCTGTGGGCCGGCAGCGGGACCACGGCGGCGACACTGACCGGACATTCGAATCGGAGGCCTGCCGTGACATGGTCGACCGGGCTGGCCGGGCTGGCGGTCGGCCTGCTCATAGCGGTGGTGACCGCGCCGGTGGAGGTGTCGGGTGCGGTGTTCCTGCTGCCCGTGCAGTTGAGCGTCCTCGGGGTGCCCAGCCCGGCGGTCACGCCCACCAATCTGCTGTTCAACGTGGTGGCCGGGCCCGGCGCCCTGCTGCGCCACCACCGCGCGGGCCTGCTGTACGGTCGGCTGACGCGGCGCCTCGTGACCGGCACTCTGCCCGGGGTGGTCATCGGCGCCGCGATACGGGTCTTCGCCGTCCCGGGGGCCACCGTCTTCCGCCTTCTGGTCGCCACTCTGCTGATGCCACTGGGCCTGTGGCTCATCAGGCGCACCCTCGGGCCCGCCCGGCCGGCCCCCGCCGCGGAACCCTCGCCCCGGACCATCACCGGACTGGCCCTCGTCGTCGGGGTCGTCGGCGGGATCTACGGGATCGGCGGCGGATCCCTCCTCGGCCCCATCCTGGTCGGCCGGGGTATGCCCGTCGCCCGCGTGGCACCGGCCGCCCTCGCCTCCACGTTCACCACCTCCGTGACCGGGGCCGCGGCCTTCGCACTGCTGTCCCTGACGGGCCCCGGTGACATCGCCCCTGACTGGTACCTCGGTCTGGCCTGCGGCCTCGGCGGACTGATCGGCGGCTACCTCGGGGCACGCCTGCAACCTCGACTGCCCGAAACGGCACTGCGTCTCCTGCTCGGTGCCCTGGCCACCGCCCTCGGTGCCCTCTACGCCGTGCAGTCACTGCGCTGACGGCGGTGGCGGCACAAGCGGCAGTCACCACGACACCGCCTGTCCGGAGCATTGTGAACGCCGCGCTTCATTCGCATGGCGGACCGTTGAGAACACATGACGCACACGCAAGCGACATTGACCCGGCTGGATTTCGCTGCAACTCTCGTGGCTGTGAGCAAGTCCGAGACCCTCGCCGCGCGCCTGCACGTCGATCTGCGACGTCAGGCCAGCGCCATCTGTGCCGTCGGTCGCCGCATCCGCTGACAGGCACACCTTCGCTCCATTTCACAGCCGGCTTCTACGCAAGCCGCTGCTTTTCAACAGACGTCGGCCCCCGTCACAGCCATTTCTGCTGAGATCTTTTCTCCGCCGTTCGACGTCTGCCCTCTCCTTTCCCCGTTTCCCGGACAGGAACCTGCCATGGCCACGACGGCATCGACCCGACGTCACTTCCTCACCCTTCTCGGTCTTTCGGCGGTGTCGGTGAGCTGCGGCACGACCACGTCCGGAACACCGGCCGCCGAGGACCAGACCAAGACGCTGAGATACCAGGGCTGGGCCGGTCAGGTCACGTTGCCCGAACTGGCCGAGGAGCTCGGCTATCTGGAGGACGTGAAGCTGAAGTGGGTCGGCAACACGATCAGCGGACCGCAGGACATCCAGTCCGCGGCCACGGGTCAGGTCGACTTCGGCGGCGCGTTCAACGGCGCGGTCGTCAAGCTGGCCGCCAACAACGCTCCCGTCAAGGCCGTCATCAGTTACTACGGCGCCGACGAGTACGCCTACAACGGCTTCTACGTCCTCGAGGACAGCCCGATCCGCTCGGCCCGGGACCTGATCGGCAGGAAGGTCGGGATGAACACCCTCGGAGCCCACTCCGAGGCCATGCTCGGCATCTACCTGCAGCGAGGCGGTCTGTCCCAGGCAGACATCGACAAGGTCGAGCCGCTCGTGGTGCCCCCGGTCAACACCGAGCAGTCCCTGCGCCAGAAGCAGATCGACGTGGCCGTACTCGGCGGCATCCTGCGCGACAAGGCCCTGGAAACCGGCGGTGTCCGCCCACTGTTCACGGACTACCGGCTGCTCGGCGCGTTCAGCGCCGGCACGTACGTGATGACGGACCGCTTCCTGAAGCAGAACCCCGGCACGGCCCGGACCTTCGTCACCGCCGTGGGGCGGGCCATCGAGTGGTCCCGTTCCACTCCGCACGACGAGGTCGTCGACCGGATGACGGAGATCGTGAAGAAGCGCGGCCGCAACGAGGACACCGCACCGCTGAAGTTCTGGCGGTCCTACGGCGTCGCCGAGACGGCGGGCCGGATCACCGGCAGGGAACTCCAGTTGTGGATCGACTGGCTGGCCGAGCGGGGCGACATCAAGGAGGGCCAGGTCACGCTGTCGGACCTCTACACCAACAAGTTCAACGACTACGAGAAGTCCTCCTCCGCCGCGAAGAGCAGGAGCTGATCCCGTGCCGGAAGCGACCACGCGATCCACGACGCCCAAGATCGTGTTCGAGGACGTACGGAAGCAGTTCACCGTCAAGGACCGCACGGGGGCCGGGCAGGCCACCCGGTTCACCGCCCTCGACGGCATCGACCTGGAGATAGCGGACGGCGAGTTCGTCGTCCTGGTCGGTCCCAGCGGCTGCGGAAAGTCGACGCTGCTGGAGCTGCTCGGCGGCCTCGTCCAGCCCACTGGCGGACGGATCCTGCTGGACGGCGAACCCGTCACGGGGCCCGGACCGGACCGCGGCATCGTGTTCCAGCAGTACGCGCTGCTGCCCTGGCGCACGGCACAGGGCAACGTCGAGTTCGGCCTGGAAGCCACCGGTGTCCCACGGCGCCAACGTGCCGCACGCGCCCGGGAGTTCCTTGACCTGGTCGGCCTGACCGGGTTCGAGGACCGCCATCCGCACGAGCTGTCGGGCGGAATGCGGCAGCGGGTGGCGATCGCCCGCAGCCTCGCCTACGACCCCGATGTGCTGCTGATGGACGAGCCGTTCGCCGCGCTGGACGCCCAGACCCGGGAGTCGCTGCAGGACGAACTCCTGCGCATCTGGCAGCGCACCGGCAAGACCGTCGTCTTCATCACCCACGGCATCGACGAGGCCGTCCACCTGGGACAGCGCGTCGCCGTCATGACGTCGAGGCCCGGCCGGATCAAGCAGATCGTGCCGGTCGCCCTCGGCTCCCGTACGGCGACGGACGACCTCCGCTCCAGCCCCGAGTTCGCACGGCACCGCCACCAGATCTGGTCGCTGCTGCACGACGAGGTGGCCAGGGCCCAGCAGTTGGAGAAGGAAGAGGCCTCCGTATGAGCTCCACGACCGGCACGACCGCCGAGAAGGCCGACGCGACCCTCGCGACCACCACGACCGACGCGACGAACACGACAGAAACCGTCCAGGCACCTTCCCTCACCAAGTCCGCCGAGTCCGCCGCCTCCCCCGAGGCCGGCACATCGACCGCGCCCACGCCCGGCGCCTCGTCACCCCCGGACGCGCGCCGGGCCCCCTCCCCCACGGCCCGTGTCCGCCGGACGGCGCTGCGGACGGTCCGCCGACTGCCGTACCTGCTGCTGAAGGGGGCGACCAGGTCCGCGGCCATCGTGGCCCTGCTCCTGCTGTGGGAGATCGCGCCACGAGCCAGCCTGGTGGACCGGACCTTCCTGCCGCCGTTCAGCGAGGTCACCGACGCCTGGTGGGGGCTCGCCGCGGACGGTCAGCTCGCCGACAACGCGCGCGCCAGCCTGGCACGTTCGTTCAGCGGATTCGGTATCGCCGTGGCTGTCGCCGTACCGCTCGGACTGCTGATCGGCTGGTACCGGCCCGTCGCCGACCTCCTCGGACCGCTCCTGGAGGTGTTCCGCAACACCGCGGCTCTGGCCCTGCTGCCGGTGTTCGTCCTGCTGCTGGGCATCGGCGAGACCTCGAAGATCTCCATCGTGGTGTACGCCTGCACCTGGCCGATCCTGCTCAACACCATCAGCGCGGTCCGCCACGTCGACCCGACCCTGCTGAAGCTGGCGAAGTCGATGGACCTGTCCGCACCCCGCCTGTTCCAGAGGGTCATCCTGCCGGCTTCGGTACCGGTGATGTTCACCGGAATCCGGCTGGCCGGAGCGGTGTCGATCCTGGTGCTGGTCGCCGCCGAGATGATCGGCGCCAAGGCGGGCCTCGGCTATCTGATCAACGCCTCGCAGTACAACTTCGCCATCCCGCAGATGTACGCGGGCATCATCACGATCTCCGCCATCGGCGTGGTCTTCAACCAGTTCCTGGTGGCCGTCGAGCGGCGGCTCAGCTCCTGGCGCGTACCCGCGGGCGGCTGACCCGCCGCCCTCGCTCCTCCCCTCTTCGCCCTCCCCCTCTCCCCTGTCACCCGCTCACCCCGCAGCCCCCCGGCCCGAGGAACCCCATGACCGCGCCCAGACCCCGTCAGCTGCATCTCAACGCCTTCCTGATGAACGCGGGCCACCACGAAGCCGCCTGGCGACACCCGCGCACCCGGCCCGAACGGGTCACCGAGCTGCGCTACTTCCAGCACCTCGCGCAGACCGCCGAGCGCGGCCGGCTCGACTCCGTGTTCCTCGCCGACGGTCTCGCCCTGTGGGGCAAGGTCCGGCACAACGCCCTCGGCGGCTTCGAACCGCTCACCCTGTGGCCGCCGTATGACTGGTCCCGACCTCACCACGGACGTCCTGGTGGCCGGCGGCGGCCCTGCCGCCACCTGGGCCGCGCTCAGGGCGGCCCGGGACGGGGCGGACGTGGTCCTCGCCGGCAAGGGCTACTGCGGCACCAGCGGCGCCACCGCCTCCGCCGGAACGGGCGTCTGGTACGTCGGCCCGGAACCCGGCGCACTGCGGGCCATCGGCCCTCCCCTCAGCCCGCCGGGATCCCGGAGAAGCTCCCTGCCCGTCACCTCCTGACGACCTCCCGACCGATCACCCCTCGAAAGGACACCCGCCCATGACCACCAGCACCGACTTCGACATCCGCAGGATCGGCGGCCGTATCGGCGCCGAGATCCTCGGCGTGGATCTCTCCACCGACCTCGCCCCCGCCGTCGTCACCGAGATCAACTCCGCGCTCCTGGAACACAAGGCGCTCGTCTTCCGCGACCAGCACCTCGACGACGCGGGCCAGCTCCGCTTCGCCTCCCTCTTCGGTGAGCTGACCACCGCGCACCCGACGGTCCCCTCCGTCGACGGCCGGCCGAACATCCTGCCGGTCGACGGCGACGAGGGGATCCGCGCCAACCAATGGCACACGGACGTCACCTTCGTCCGTACGCCTCCGAAGGCGTCCACGCTGCGCAGCATCGTGGTCCCGCCCTACGGCGGCAACACGCTCATCGCCAATTCGGCCGCCGCGTACCGTGACCTGCCCGAGCCGCTGCGCGAGCTGGCGGACAAGCTGTGGGCGGTGCACACCAACGACTACGACTACGCCGCCCCGAAGAGCGAGAAGGCGGCCGAGTACCACAGGCGGTTCGTCTCCCGGAAGTACCGAGCCGCCCACCCCGTCGTCCGCGTCCATCCCGAGACCGGGGAGCGGGGGCTGTTCATCGGCGGCTTCGCCCAGAGCATCGTGGGCCTCGGCCCGTCCGACTCCCGTGACCTGCTGCGTATCTTCCAGTCGTACGTCACACGTCCCGAGAACATCGTGCGCGTGGCCTGGACGCCCGGCGACCTCGTCCTGTTCGACAACCGCATCACCCAGCACTACGCCCCCGACGACTACGGCGACCTGCCGCGCCTGCTGCACCGGGTGACCGTCGCGGGCGACGTCCCGGCCGGTGTCGACGGCACTCTCAGCCACGTCATCGAGGGCGACGACGCCGCCCACTACACCCCGGCCGCGGCCTGAGCACCGCACCCGCCGCGCGCGGCCGCCGGGCGGGGGCATCCGCTCCCGGCCGGCGGCCCGCCGGTGACGGACACCGGCCGAAGCCATGCGGGATAATGGACGCATGCGGATTTCAGCCAGGGCCGACTACGCGGTACGTGCCGCGCTACAGCTCGCCGCGTCACGCGATGACGGACCACTGAAGGCCGAGGCCATCGCCGACGCCCAGGACATCCCGCACAAGTTCCTCGAGAGCATCCTGAACGACATGCGCCGGGGCGGTCTCGTACTCAGCCAGCGCGGTGGCAACGGCGGCTACCGGCTGGCCAAACCCGCCGAGTCGATCAGCATCGCCGACGTCATCCGTGTCGTGGAGGGACCCTTGGTCTCGGTGCGCGGGGTCCGCCCGCCCGAGCTGTCCTACACCGGCCCCGCCGAGTCACTGCTCCCCCTGTGGATCGCGTTGCGGTCCAACGTGCGCGAGATCCTCGAGGGCGTGTCGCTCGCCGACGTCGCGTCGGCCCGGTTGCCCGCCGACGTGGCCGCCCTGACCGACGCCCCGAAAGCCTGGGTGAACCCCTGAAACGCCGGTCGTCGACCGAAGATCCCAAAAAGTGAGATAGTCGCGTCCGCCATATGAACACCCCCTTGGGATGAGCGCCACCTTCTGCCACGATCCCTATCAGCCAGGTAGGAAAACTAGGGATTCGTGGGGGGGGGTGGCCATGCGAACGCGCGACCGCGCAGACCTGTCGCTCCCCCTGCTGACCTCGCGCCGCCACATCGACCTCGGCCGCACGTCCAGCGCCATCTGTCCGCCCGCCTGAGGCCGCCGGCAGAAGATCCTTCGGTCGGCAGCGTCACCCGCGCCCGCCCATCCCCGCACAGCTCCGTTCCCGGACCCGCGACGGCATTCCCGCCACCGAGGACCGACGAACGAAGCGCAGGCGCGTGCCCATGAGCTTCGCGCCTCGCGCTTTCGGCATCTCCCTGATCGAACCATTCCCCGAGAGGACACCTCCGTGTCTGCCGCAAGACCGCTCACCACCCTGCGCACCATCGCCGTCGTAGCAGCGCTCCCCCTCCTGCTCACCGCCTGCGGCTACGGATCCGACGCCACCGACGACGACAAGCAGACCGAGGTCGCGGCGGACGCCGAGAAGCTCTCCGCCGACGAGGTGAGGATCGGCTACTTCCCCAACCTCACCCACGCCACAGCCCTGGTGGGCGTCCAGGAAGGCCTGCTCCAGAAGGAGCTCGGCGGCACCAGGATCAAGGCCTCGACCTTCAACGCCGGCCCCTCCGAGATCGAGGCGCTCAACGCCGGCTCCATCGACATCGGCTGGATCGGCCCCTCTCCCGCCATCAACGGCTACACCAAGTCGAACGGCAAGAACCTGCGCATCATCAGCGGTTCCGCCTCCGGTGGCGTGAAGCTCGTCGTCAACCCGAAGAAGATCAAGTCCCTGGACGACGTCAAGGGCAAGAAGATCGCCACACCGCAGCTCGGCAACACCCAGGACGTCGCGTTCCTCAACTGGATCGCGGAGAAGGGCTGGAAGGTCGACGCAGAGAGCGGCAAGGGCGACGTCTCCGTCGTCCGCACGGACAACAAGATCACCCCGGACGCCTACAAGTCCGGTTCCATCGACGGAGCCTGGGTTCCGGAGCCGACCGCTTCCAAGCTGGTCTCCGAGGGCGCGAAGGTGATCCTCGACGAGGCCGACCTGTGGCCCGACAAGAAGTTCGTGATCACGAACATCATCGTGTCGCAGAGCTTCCTCAAGGACCACCCGGACGTCGTCGAGGCCGTGCTCCGCGGCTCGGTGAAGACCAACGAGTGGATCAACGCCAACCCGGACAAGGCCAAGGCGTCAGCCAACGCGGCACTGAAGGAGGAGTCCGGCAAGGCCCTGCCCGCCGAGGTCATCGACCCGGCCTGGAAGTCCATCACCTTCCTCGACGACCCGCTGGCCGCCACCCTCAACACCCAGGCGGAGCACGCGGTGAAGGCCGGCCTGCTGGAGAAGCCCGACCTGAAGGGCATCTACGACCTCGCACCGCTCAACAAGGTCCTCAAGGCCGAGGCCAAGGACGAGGTCGACGACGCCGGTCTCGGCGCCGAGCAGCCGAACAGCTGACAAGCGACAACCGCCCCGATGAGTACCCAGGAGGTGACGACCATGGCCACCACGGTCGCCAAGGCTGTCCAGGACGCCACGGCGGTGACGCACGCCACCCGTATCGAGCACGTCTCGAAGTCCTTCCCCGCGCCGGGCACGCCCGGCGGGCAGCAGCTCGTGCTGGACGACATCACGCTCGATGTCGCACCGGGCGAGTTCGTCACCCTCCTGGGTGCCTCCGGCTGCGGCAAGTCCACCCTGCTCAACCTGGTCGCGGGACTGGACCGGCCGTCCGCCGGCTCGATCGCCACGGAGGGCCGGCCCGCCCTGATGTTCCAGGAGCACGCCCTGTTCCCATGGCTGACCGCGGGCAAGAACATCGAACTCGCGCTGAAGCTGCGCGGGGTCGCCAAGGCGGAGCGCCGCGTCGAGGCGGAACGGCTGCTGGAACTCGTACGGCTGCGGGGCGCGCACGGCAAGCGGGTGCACGAACTGTCGGGCGGTATGCGCCAGCGCGTCGCCCTGGCCCGGGCGCTCGCCCAGGACAGCCGGTTGCTGCTGATGGACGAACCGTTCGCCGCGCTGGACGCCATCACCCGTGACGTGCTGCACGACGAGCTGACCCGCATCTGGCACGAGACGGGATTGTCGGTGCTGTTCGTCACGCACAACGTGCGGGAGGCGGTGAAGCTGGCGCAACGGGTGGTGCTGCTTTCCTCACGGCCGGGACGGATCGCCCGGGAATGGACCGTCGGCATCCCGCAGCCGCGCCGCATCGAGGACAGCGCGGTCGCCGAGCTGTCCGTCGAGATCACCGAAGAACTGCGTAGGGAGATCCGCCGCCATGGCCAGCACTGACACCGGCACCGCCGCCAAGAAGGACGGCTCATCGGCAGCCGGGGAGTCCCAGGACATGCGGGACACGCAAGATCTGGCGGGGCTGGAGGCCGGGCTCGACGCGCTGGACTCGGTACAGGCCGGCCGCACACCGCTGCGCGAGACCCTGATGCGCAAAGCACTGCCGCCCGTCACCGCCGTCGCACTGGTGCTGGTGGTCTGGCAACTGCTGGTGTGGGCCGAGGTCGCCCCCGACTACAAGCTGCCCTCGCCGTCCGCGGTGTGGGACGAGGTGACCGACGCCTGGCGGCAGGGCACGCTGCTCGACTACATCTGGACATCCGTCTCGCGCGGCCTGCTCGGCTTCCTGATGGCACTCGCCATCGGTACGCCGCTCGGCCTCCTGGTCGCCCGGGTGAAATTCGTCCGAGCCGCCATCGGCCCCATCCTGTCCGGTCTGCAGTCGCTGCCCTCCGTGGCCTGGGTGCCGCCCGCCGTGCTCTGGCTGGGCCTGAACAACTCGATGATGTACGCCGTGATCCTGCTCGGCGCGGTCCCCTCCGTCGCCAACGGCCTCGTCGCCGGCATCGACCAGATCCCCCCGCTGTTCCTGCGCGCCGGACGCACCCTGGGCGCGACCGGCCTGCGCGGGGCCTGGCACATCGTGATGCCGGGCGCGCTCCCCGGCTATCTCGCCGGACTGAAGCAGGGCTGGGCATTCTCCTGGCGATCGCTGATGGCGGCCGAGATCATCGCCTCCTCGCCCGATCTGGGCGTCGGACTCGGCCAGTTGCTGGAGAACGGGCGCAACAACGCCAGCATCTCGCAGGTGTTCCTGGCCATCTTCCTGATCCTGCTCGTCGGCATCGCCATCGACCTGCTGATCTTCAGCCCGCTGGAGCGGCGGGTGCTGCGGGGGCGGGGCCTGCTGGTCACCCGCTGAACGAACGGATCGCAAGCAGTACCGGTCCGCCGGGCATGAGCAGCCGTCGCCCCGGAGGTCTCCGTCTTCCTGCTGGTGCCCGGCGGCCGCATGAAGTCCGGGTGACGTCGGCAAGACCCGACGCACGTGCCAGTCCCGCTTCGAGGGCACGGCGGGCAGGAGCACACAGGGCGATCGCCGTTCCACAGACCCGGTACGGCAGCCGGTCGAGTCGTCCACCCAGCGGCGCTGCTCGGCAGCTCCTGCCAGTGACAGGCAAGACTCATGACACGGCTCTGGCCAGGTCTTCCGTATGAACACTTCCGCCTGGCAGAAGCCGCCTTGCGCGGCAACCACGGTCCTCAGGACCCTGAACCCGACCACGGAACGCGGGGCGACGGCGCCCCGCCGACAGGGACGGGGCCGCCATGCCGCACATCACCGCCTTCGCCAGGAACCAGTGGTACGTCGCCGCCCACAGCCACGAGGTGGGCCGGGAGCTGCTCGGCCGGACGGTGCTCGGGGAGCCGCTCGTGCTCTACCGGACCGAGGGCGACGGGAGTCCGGTCGTGCTCAACGACCGGTGCGTGCACCGCCGTTACCCGCTCTCCGCGGCACCGACGCGGCTCGACGGCGACCGGATCGTCTGCGGGTACCACGGCTTCACCTACGACACCACCGGCACGTGCGTGTACGTGCCGGGGCAGAAGCGGGTGCCGCGCACCGCGCGCGTCGCCTCCTACCCCGTCGTCGAACAGGACTCGCTGGTCTGGGTGTGGATCGGCGACCCGGCGCTGGCCGACGCGGGGGCCGTTCCGCGGGCCCGGCACCTGGACTCCCCCGGCTGGGTGACCGTGCGGGGCATGGAACCCATCGACTGCGACCACGGGCTGCTCGTCGACAACCTCCTCGACCTGTCCCACGAGACCTATCTGCACGGCGGGTACATCGGCACCCCCGAGGTCGCCGAGACGCCGATCACCACCGAGGTCGACGAGGGCGCCGGGATCGTCCGGGTGAGCCGGCACATGGACGACGCCGCGTGCCCGCCGTTCTACGCCCGGTCGACCGGCATCGAGGGGCGGATCACCCGCTGGCAGGACATCGAGTACCACGCGCCGTGCCTGTACCTGCTGCACAGCAGGATCGCCCCGGTCGGTGTGCTGCCCGAGCCGGACGGCAGCGACCCGAACGGCTTCCACACCGAGATCACCTACGCCATCACGCCGTCCGCCGACGGCAAGGTGTACGACTTCTGGGCCGTCTCGCGGGACTGGGCCACCGACGACCCCGAGGTGAGCGAGTTCCTGCGGAGCAACAACCACACGGTCGTCATGCAGGACGTCGACGCGCTCAACCTGCTCCAGCGCTCCCTCGGCACCGAACGCGCCGGCTACCAGGAGCTGAGCATCAACATCGACACCGGCGGTCTGGCCGCCCGCCGCATCCTCGCCCGGCTGGTGGAGGAGGGCGACAAGCCCGCGGAGGGCGTCCGATGAGCGGGCGCACCGGTGAGATCTACCGCGTCGACTGGCTGCCGGGCACCGATCTGCTGCACGGCACCTGTCACTGCGGGCGCGAGCACACCGCGCAGGACCCGGTCGAGATGTGGGAGTGGATGCTCGCGCACCCGCGGGGGCACGAGCCGCGAGGAGCCGGTGCATGACCTCGTACGACGACGTCGAACTCGTCGTGGAGCGGCGGGAGCCGGCGGCCGAGGGCGTCCTCGTCCTCACCCTGCGGCACCCGTCGGGCGCTCAGCTGCCCGTCTGGGAGCCGGGCGCGCACATCGACCTGCTGCTCGGGCCGGGTCTCGAGCGGCAGTACTCGCTGTGCGGGGACCCGGCCGACCGGGGCAGCTGGCGGATCGCCGTCCTGCGGGAGCGGAACGGGCGCGGTGGCTCGGCGCACGTGCACGAGCGGGTACGGCCGGGCGACAAGGTGCGGGCGCGCGGGCCGCGCAACCGCTTCCGGCTGGAGCCGGCCGGGCGCTACCGCTTCGTCGCGGGCGGCATCGGCATCACCCCCGTCCTGCCGATGCTGGCCGCGGCCGAGGCGGCGGGCGCCGACTGGACCCTGCTGTACGGCGGGCGCACCCGTGCCTCCATGGCGTTCACCGGGGAGCTGGCCCGGTACGGGGAACGGGTCACGCTCGCCCCCGAGGACGAGACCGGGCTGCTGGACCTCTCCCCGGTGCTGGCCGGTCTCCCGGAGGACACCCTCGTCTACTGCTGCGGACCCGGTCCGCTGCTCGACGCGGTCGGGGAGCGGTGCCCGGCCGGGGTGCTGCGCGTGGAACGGTTCCGGCCCGAGAACCGGCACGCGGGAGCGGGCGGCGCGTTCGAGGTCGTGCTGGCCCGCAGCGGCCGGACGCTCACCGTCCCGCCGGACGTCTCCGTCCTGGACACGGTGCGCGGAGCGGGCGTCGAGGTGCTCCACTCCTGCACGGAGGGCACCTGCGGCACCTGTGAGACCGATGTGCTGGAGGGCGAGCCGGACCACCGCGACTCGGTGCTCACCGCGGAGGAGCGGGCGGCCGGGGAGACCATGCTCATCTGTGTGTCCCGGTGTCGCGGCCGGCGGCTCGTACTGGACCTGTGATCCTCAGGTCGGCGTCGATCCGGGCGACCGTCGCCAGCAGGTGGGGCAGCAGGTCCCGGCGTACGGACTCCACGGAGTTGCGGCCGGCGTGCACCGCGAGGTTCACGCCGGCCACCACCTCGCCGTCCCGGTCCCGCACCGGCGCGGCGACGGACCTGAGCCCGTCCTCCAGTTCCTGGTCGACGAGCGCGTAGCCCTGGCGGCGCACCCGGCGCAGCTCGGCGCGCAGGGCGTCCACCGTGACCAGGGTGCGGGCGGTGAGCGGGCGCAGGTCGGCGCGGGCGAGCCGGGTGTCGATCTCGGCGTCCGGCAGACCGGCGAGGATCACCCGGCCGACGGAGGTGAGGTGGGCCGGGAAGCGGGTGCCGACGGTGATCGACGCGGTCATGATGCGGCTGGTCGGGACGCGGGCGACGTACACGACGTCGTCGCCGTCCAGCACGCACAGCGAGGACGACTCCCGCACCTGCGCGACGAGTCGCTCGAGGTACGGCTCGGCGATCTGCGGCAGCGTGAACCCGGCGAGGTAGGAGTAACCGAGCTCCAGCACCCGCGGGGTGAGCCGGAAGAGCCGGCCGTCGGTGTGGACGTAACCGAGGTCGGCCAGGGTGAGCAGGAAGCGGCGGGCGGCCGCGCGGGTCAGTTCGCAGGCGCGGGCGACCTCGCTCAGGGTCAGCGCCGGGTGGTCGGCGTCGAAGGCGCGGATGACGGCGAGGCCCCGCTCGAAGGACCGGACGAAGTGCGGTCCGCGGACGTCAGCGGTCATCGTGGCCTCCGGGAGGACGTACGGACGTACGCGTCGCGCACGCTATGAGCGCGCGATCCGGCTGTCAACGACGCGTCCGCGCAAGAGCGGTCGTCCACGATGCGGTCGTCGACGATTGGCCGGTGTACGGGGATTGACCCTGTCTCGGCACGGGCTCTACGTTCCCGATCGGCACGTCCGTTCTCTCTGCGCACAGTCTGTCGGAGCATCCGGTCCGGTCCCACCGCGGGAGTCACAGTCATGCGTCGTCGTCTGCTCATCGGCCTCACGGCCGCATCCGTCCTGACCGCCGCGACGGCCTGCGGCTCGTCCGACTCCGGCGGGCCGGACGAGGCCGGCTCGTCCGGCGGCACCACCACCGTGACGGTGGGTCTCATCCCCATCGTCGACGTGGCGCCCCTGTACCTGGGCCGGCAGAAGGGCTTCTTCGGCGAGCGCGGGCTGAAGCTGGACTTCTCCAGTGCGCAGGGCGGCGCCGCCATCGTGCCCGGTGTGGCCAGCGGCCAGTTCGAGTTCGGGTTCTCCAACATGACCTCGCTGATGATCGCCCAGTCCAACAACGTGCCGGTGAAGGCGGTGGCGAACGGCATCGCCTCGACCGGTGAGGTGGGCGACGACTTCGAGGCGCTCACCGTCAGGGGCGACAGCCCGGTCAAGTCGGCGAAGGACCTGGAGGGCAAGAAGGTCGCCATCAACACCCTGAAGAACATCAACGAGACCGCGGTGCGCGCCTCGGTGCGCAAGGCGGGCGGCGATCCCGACAAGGTGGAACTGGTCGAGCTGGCCTTCGACCAGATGCCGGCCGCGCTCGACGGCGGGCGGATCGACGCGGCGATGGTGGTGGAACCGGCGCTGGCCACGATCAAGAGCCAGGGCGGCCGGGAGATCGCCTCCCCCATGATCGACATCGCTCCGGAGCTCACCGTCGCCATGTACTTCACCTCCGTCGAGTACGCGCGGGAGAACCCGGAGGTGGTGAAGAAGTTCCAGGAGGCCACCGCCGAGTCCCTGGCCTACGCCGACTCCCACCCCGACGAGGTGCGCGAGATCGTCACCACGTACACGAAGATCCCGGCGGACGTGCTGGCGAAGGTGACCCTGCCGAAGTGGCCGGCCGAGCCCAACCGCGCCGCCCTCGAGGAACTGGCGGAACTGGGCGCGCGGGACGGCCTGTTCAAGCAGACCCCGGACCTGGACGAGCTGCTGCCGTGAGGGGCGCGAACGCCGCTCTCGGTGCGGCCGGGCTCGCGGCCTTCCTCCTCCTGGCCGAGGCGGTGCCGCGGCTCGGTCTGGTCGAGGAGGAGTACTTCCCGCCGGCCGGCCGCATCGCCGGCGCGCTCGGCACGGAGTTCGCGGACGGCGCCTTCTGGACCGCGCTCGGCGACACCCTCACCGGCTGGGCGCTGGGCCTGGCGATCGCGGTCGGCGCGGGGATCGTCGCCGGGGTGGTCCTGTCCGTGGTGCCGTACCTGCGCGAGGCGACGGCGTCCACGATCGAGTTCCTGCGCCCCATCCCGTCGGTCGCGCTGATCCCGCTGGCGGTGCTGCTGTACGGCACCGAACTGGAGTCGGTGCTGCTCCTGGTCGTGTACGCCTCCTTCTGGCAGGTGCTGATCCAGGTCCTGTACGGCGTCCAGGACGTCGACCCGGTCGCCGAGGAGACGGCACGGTCGTACGGGCTCGGCACCTGGGCGCGGATCCGGCACGTACTGTGGCCGACCGCGCTGCCGTACGTGATGACCGGGGTGCGGCTGGCGGCGGCGGTCGCGCTGATCCTCGCCATCACCGCCGAACTCGTCATCGGCGCACCGGGGCTGGGCGCCCGGATCGCGGTCGCGCAGACCTCGCAGGCGGTGCCCGAGATGTACGCGCTGATCGTCGTCGCCGGACTGCTCGGGCTGCTGATCAACGTCGGGGCCCGGTCGGTGGAGCGGCGGGCGCTGGCCTGGCACCAGTCGGTGCGCGGGGAGGTGGCGGTGTGAGGCGGCTGCTGCTGCGCCTGGTGTTCGTGCTCGCGCTGCCCGTGGTGCTGGTGACCGTCTGGTGGGTGTCCTCGGCCGGCAGCGAGGACGTGTACTGGCCGCCGCTGCGCACGATCCTGGAGACGTTCCCGGACGTGTGGACCGGTGAGCGGTGGCGCGGTGACGTGCTGCCCAGCGTGCTGCGGCTCGCGGCGGGCTACGCCCTCGCCGCCGTCGCCGGCATCGCGCTCGGCACGCTGATCGGCTCCTACCGGCGGGTGCGCGCGGTGTGCGAGCCGGTGCTGGAGTTCCTGCGGGCCGTGCCGCCGCCGGTGCTGGTACCGGTGATCATGCTGTTCGCGGGCATCGGCGACACCATGAAGATCGTCGTCATCGCGAGCGGCTGCGTCTGGCCGGTGCTGCTCAACACGGTCGAGGGGGTGCGCGCGGTCGACGCGGTGATGACCGAGACGGCCCGCTCCTACGGCATCACGGGCGCCGCGCGCCTGAGGGACGTGGTGCTGCCCTCGGCGAGCCCGCAGATCTTCGCGGGGCTGCGGCAGGCGCTGTCGATCGGCATCATCCTGATGGTGATCAGCGAGATGTTCGCCGCCAGCAACGGTCTCGGCTTCACCGTCGTGCAGTTCCAGCGCTCCTTCGCGATCCCCGACATGTGGACCGGCATCCTGCTGCTCGGTCTGCTCGGCTTCGTCCTCTCGGTCCTCTTCCAGCTGGTCGAGCGGCGGGCGCTCGGCTGGTACCACGGCCTGCGCGCCGCCGCCCGGCGGCCCAGGTGACACTCCAGAAAGGGCGGCCCATGCTCGACGTACGCGGCCTGCGGAAGGTGTACGAGGGATCGGGGCGGCACGTCGAGGCGGTGCGCGACCTGACCTTCACCGTGGCGGCCGGTGAACTGGTCTGCCTGGTCGGCCCGTCCGGCTGCGGCAAGACGACGCTGCTGAAGTGCGTGGGCGGGCTGCTCGAACCGACCGCCGGTGAGGTGTTCCTGGCCGGGCGGAAGGTGGACGGCCCGCCGCCCGGCATGGCGTTCGTGTTCCAGGAGTACGGGCGCAGCCTCTTCCCGTGGATGCGGGTCGGCCAGAACGTCGAACTCCCGCTGAAGCAGAAGGACCTGGGCAGGGCACGGCGCCGCGAGCTGGTCGCGGACGCCCTCGCCTCAGTGGGCCTCGCGGACGCGGCCGGGGCGTACCCGTGGCAGCTCTCCGGCGGCATGCAGCAGCGGGTGGCGATCGCGCGGGCGCTGGCGTACGAGCCCGAGGTGCTGCTGATGGACGAGCCGTTCGCGGCGGTGGACGCGCAGACCCGCGCCGATCTGGAGGACCTGGTGCGGCGGCTGTGGCGGGAGCGCGGGATCACGGTCCTGTTCGTCACCCATGACATCGACGAGGCGGTGTACCTCGGCGAGCGGGTGATCGTGCTGTCGGCCTCCCCCACCGTCGTACGGGAGCAGCTGAAGATCGACCTGCCCGCCGACCGGGACCAGTTGAGCACCCGCGTGGCCCCGCGCTTCGCCGAGCTGCGGACCCAGGTGTACGAGCAGATCCAGGCGGCGAAGCGCGGGGTCACCACGGTCAGGACGGATGCGCCCCCGCTTCACTGAAGAACGCGGTGCGGTCCCCGGGCCGCGGGGCTCAGGCGCGGAGCCAGACCGCGGTGTCCTTCGGCAGCCGTCCGTCGCCGGTGAGGGGGCCGCTGCCGAGGAGGAGCGCGGTGTGGGCGGGGAGGTCGGCGGGCGCGTCCGCGAGGTTCAGCACGCAGGTCGCGGTGCCCTCCGCGCGGGTGAGGGCGAGCACGCCGTCGGCGGCGGGCAGCCAGGTGAGCGGGCCGTCGCCGAAGACCGGGCGCAGGCGGATCGCCTCGCGGTACAGGGCGAGCATCGAGCCGGGGTCCCGCGCCTGCCGGTCGGCCGCGTACGACGCCCAGCCGGCCGGCTGCGGCAGCCACGGTTCACCGCCGAACCCGGCGTGCGGCGCGTCCGCCGTCCACGGCAGCGGCACCCTGCACCCGTCGCGGCCGGGGTCGGTGCCGCCGGAGCGGGCGTGCATGGGGTCCTCGATGCGGTCGAGCGGGATGTCGGCCTCGGGCAGGCCGAGTTCCTCGCCCTGGTAGACGTAGACCGCGCCGGGCAGGGCCAGGGAGAGCAGGGCCGCGGCGCGGGCCCGGCGGGTGCCGAGGGCGAGGTCGGTCGGGGTGCCGAAGGCCTTGGCGGCGAAGTCGAAGCCGGTGTCGGCGCGGCCGTAGCGGGTGACCGTGCGGGTGACGTCGTGGTTGCACAGCACCCAGGTGGCGGGGGCGCCGACCGGCGCGTGTTCGGCGAGGGTGTCCTCGATGGAGGCGCGCAGCCGTGCCGCGTCCCAGGGGCAGGTCAGGAAGGAGAAGTTGAACGCGGTGTGCAGTTCGTCGGGGCGCAGGTAGCGGGCGAAGCGTTCGGTGTCCGGGAGCCAGACCTCGCCGACGAAGACGCCCCCGTACTCGTCGGCGACGGCCCGCCAGGCGCGGTAGACGTCGTGGAGCTCGTCGCGGTCGACGTAGGGGTGCGGGTCGCGGCCCGCCACGAAGTCCGGCAGCCGGGGGTCCTTCACCAGCAGCGCGGCGGAGTCGATGCGGACGCCGGCCACGCCCCGCTCGAACCAGAAGCGCAGGACGTCCTCGTACTCCTGGCGGACGGTGGGGTGCGCCCAGTTGAGGTCGGGCTGTTCGGGTGCGAACAGGTGGAGGTACCAGTCGCCGTCCGGCAGCCGGGTCCAGGCGGGGCCGCCGAACTCCGACCGCCAGTCGTTCGGGGGGAGTTCACCGCTCTCGCCGCGGCCGGGACGGAAGTGGAACAGCTCCCGCTCGGGACCGCCGGCGAGCGCCGCCCGGAACCAGGGGTGCTGGTCGGAGACGTGGTTGGGCACGATGTCGACGATCGTGCGGATGCCCAGTCCCCGCGCCTCGGCGATGAGCTTCTCCGCCTCGGCGAGGGTGCCGAAGGCCGGGTCGATCGCCCGGTGGTCGGTGACGTCGTAGCCGCCGTCCTTCATCGGGGACAGGTACCAGGGGCTGAACCACAGGGCGTCCACGCCGAGTTCGGCGAGGTACGGCAGCCTGGCGCGGACGCCCGCGAGGTCACCGGTGCCGTCGCCGTCGCCGTCGGCGAAGCTGCGGACGTACACCTGGTAGATGACGGCGGAGCGCCACCAGTCGTCGCTTCGGGCAGGGGTGGGCTGTCCCACGGTGGGTGCCTTTCTCTTCTGTGGACGATGTGCGGTGTCAGCCCTTGGTGCTGCCCGCGCTGATTCCGGCGACGATGTGCCGCTGGAAGACGAGGAACAGCGCGACCATGGGGATGCTGGCGATCACCATCGCGGCGATGAGCACGGTCAGCTGGATGTTCTGCGACAGTTGCACGAGGGCCACGCTGATCGGCTGTTTGCCCGTGTCGGAGAAGACCATCAGCGGCCAGAGGAAGTCCTGCCACACGGCGACCAGTGCGAAGATCGACACCACGCCGAGCACCGGGCGCGACATGGGCAGCACGATCGACCACAGGGTGCGCAGCCTGCTCGCGCCGTCCATCTCGGCGGCCTCGAGCACGTCCCTGGGCAGCTGGTCGAAGAACCGCTTGAGCAGGTAGAGGTTGAAGGCGTTGGCGACGGCCGGCAGCCAGATGGCGAGGGGGTCGTTGAGCAGGCCGAGATCCGCCACGGTCAGGTACTTCGGTACGACCAGGGCCTGGGCCGGGACCATCAGCGTGGCGAGGATGCCACCGAGGATCAGCCTGCCGAAGGCGGGCCGGAGCTTGGACAGGGCGTAGGCGGCGGCCGTGCAGAACACCAGCTGGAACAGCCAGGCGCCGGCCGCCTGCACCACCGTGTTCCACAGGTGGGTGGGCAGCTGCATCAGCTCCCAGGCGTCGGTGTAGCCGCTGGTGCTCCAGTTCTCCGGGACGAGGGTGGGCGGGGTGCGCGCCACCTCGTCCGGTGACTTCATCGCGCCGCTCGCCATCCAGTAGACGGGGAAGAGGAAGGCGAGCGCGAACAGCACGACGACGCCGGTGAACACGGTCCAGTAGACGGCCCGGCCGCGCGGGCGGGCCAGTACGGCCGGGGAGACGAGGGTGCGGGTGGTGCTGCTCACGCGGCCTCCTCTCCGGAGCGGGTGAGGCGGAGGTAGCCGGCGGAGAACGCGCCGAGCAGGGCGAGGAGCATCACGCTCAGCGCGCAGGCGCCACCGAAGTCGTTGTAGAGGAAGGCGTACTTGTAGATGAGGTAGAGGACGGTCACGGTGGCGTTCTCGGGGCCGCCGCCGGTGATCACGAAGGGTTCGGTGAACACCTGCATGGTGGCGATGATCTGGAGCAGCATCAGCATGAGGATGACGAACCTGGTCTGCGGGACCGTCACGTGGCGGATGCGCTGGAGCAGGTTCGCGCCGTCCAGTTCGGCGGCCTCGTACAGCTCGCCGGGGATGGACTGGAGGGCGGCGAGGTAGATGAGGACGGTGCCGCCCAGGTTGGCCCAGGTGGCGACGATGACCAGGGAGACCAGGGCGGTGTCGGCGCCGTTGGACCAGTTCGAGGTGGGCAGGTGGAGGAAGCGCAGCGCCTCGTTGGCGAGGCCGGCGCCGGGATCGTAGAACCACTTCCACAGCAGGGCGCTGACCACCGGCGGGATCATCACCGGGAGATAGACGACGACCCGGAAGAAGGCCTTGGCGTGCCTCAGTTCGTTGAGCACGAGGGCCAGCACGAAGGGGATCGCGAAGCCGATCAGCAGGGCGAGCAGGGTGAAGGTGAGCGTGTTGCGCCAGGCCGCGCCGAACTCGGGATCGCTGAGGACCCGGGTGAAGTTGGCGGTGCCGACCCATTCGGGGTCGGAGCCCGGCGTGTACTTCTGGAAGGCGATCACGACGGCGCGGATCGCCGGGTACCAGGAGAACAGGGCGAAGCAGACGAGGCCGCCGAGGAGGAAGCCGTAGGCGCGCAGGTGGTCGGTGAGGCCGCGCCGTCTCCGGCCCCCTGCCGGGGACGGCGCCCTCACCGGTCGGACCCGCACTGCCCCGGTCGGCCGTTCAACCGTCTTCGTCACCGGTCAGCTCCGGGCCAGGATGCCGTCGATCTTCGCGGAGGCGTCCTTCAGGAGCCGGTCGATGTCCGCGTCCTCCTTGGTGAGGACGGCGGAGACGACCCCGTCGAGAACGGAGTAGAGCTGCTGGGCGTGGGGCGGCTCGATCTTCATCTCCAGCTTCTGGTTGCCGTCGAGGAAGGCTTGGTAGTTCTCCACCGGGACGTTGGCGTTGGCCTTCTTGGCCTGCTGGTCCCTGTCGTCGGCGGCACCGGTGAACAGGCGGGGTTCGGGCAGGCCGACCGGGGCGTCGTTCTCCTCGGCGCGGGCGTAGTCGCCGAGGAAGCCGTCGCCGGGGGTGAGGAACATGTGGTCGAGCCACTTGAGGCCGGCGCGGATCTGCTCGGGTGAGGCGTTCTTGTCGAACATGTAGCCGTCGCCGCCGATGAGGGTGCCCTCGCCGCCGGGCATGGGGGCGAGGGCGATGTTCTCGTACTCGGCGCCCTTCTCCTTGACGAGGATCGGGATGTTGTCGGGTGCGGCGAGGTACATGCCGAGCTTGCCGGCGCCCATCATCTGCTGGACGTCGTTGATGACGAGGAGCTGCTTGCTGCCCATCGACTCGTCCTTCCACCGCATGTCGTGCAGGGTCTGGAGCACGGCACGGCCCTCGGGGGTGTCGACGGTGGCCTTCTCGCCGTCGGCGCTCACCACGTCGCCGCCCCGGGAGTAGAGCTCAGCGGTGAAGTGCCAGCCGCCCTGGTTCTGGGCGCTGTAGTCGGCGTAGCCGACGGTGCCGTCGCCGAGTGCGGCGATCTTCCTGGCGGCGGTGCGGACCTCGTCCCAGGTGGTGGGCGGCCGGTCCGGGTCGAGTCCGGCCTTCTCGAAGAGCTCCCGGTGGTAGACCAGGCCCATCGAGTAGCCGGTGCGCGGGACGCCGTAGACCTTGCCGTCGACGGTGTAGATGTCCCGCAGCTGCTGCTGGATGGTGTCGTAGCTCTTCAACTCCTTGACGTACGGGGTGAGATCGGCCGCCCGGCCGATGTCGACGACGTGCCGCGCGTCGGTGAAGTAGGTGTAGAAGACGTCCTCCATCTGTCCGCCGGCGAGCTTGGCGTCGAACGTCTTCGGGTCCTGGCAGGGGAACGCGTCGTGCGGGACGACGTCGATGTCCGGGTTCTTCTTCTCGAAGGCGGCGACGTCCTCCTCGAAGAACTGGCGGTCGACCTCGGCGCTCTTGGGCGGCATGCAGTTGACCGTGATGCGGGTCTTGCCGCCGGCGGCTTCGTCGTCGTTCGACCCGCACGCGGTGAGCGTGAGCGCGCCGACGCCCAGCGCGGCGAGGGTACGACGGATCCCGGTGCTTCTCATCGGTGGACCCCTTACGGGACAGGAGCGAGTGAACCCCTCGGAACAGGAGCGGTGGGCGGGGCACACTCAAGCACCGACAACATCGGTCCGCAAGATGTCGCGCAGAATATGAAATTGTTCGACAGTGGAGCGGGGCTCAGGAGCGGGGCGCCTGGGCGGTCGACCCCCGCACCACCAGCTCGGGTTCGAACAAAAGCTCCTCGGGTGCCACCGCACTGCCGCTGATCTGCGCGTTCAGCAGTTCCACCACCGCCTTGCCCATGGCCTCGATGGGCTGCCGGACGGTGGTCAGCGGGGGCTCGGTGCAGTTCATCAGCGCCGAGTCGTCGTAACCGACGACGGATATCCGTCCGGGCACGTCGAGTCCCTTGCGGCGGGCGGCCCGTACGACACCGAGGGCGAGGGGGTCGCTGGCGCAGATGAAGCCGGTGACGCCCCGCTCGATGAGCCGGGTGGCGGCGGCGTGACCGCCCTCGATGGAGAACATGGCGCGGGCGACGTGCTCTTCGGGCATCTCCCCCGCGACCGCGCGGGCGGCGGCCAGCTTGCGGGCCGAGGGCATGTGGTCGCCGGGGCCGAGCACAAGGCCGATGCGCTCGTGCCCGAGCGAGGCCAGGTGCCGCCAGGCCTGCTCCACGGCCACGGCGTCGTCGCACGACACGGCCGGGAAGCCGAGGTGTTCGATCGCCGCGTTGACGAGGACGACCGGGATGTTGCGCTCGGCGAGCCGCCGGTAGTGGTCGTGGGGCGCGTCGGCCTGGGCGTACAGACCGCCGGCGAACACCACCCCGGACACCTGCTGCTGGAGCAGCAGGTCCACGTAGTCCGCCTCGGAGACACCGCCCCGGGTCTGGGTGCACAGCACCGGCGTGAGGCCGAGCTGGGCCAGCGCGCCGCCGATGACCTCCGCGAAGGCCGGGAAGATCGGGTTCTGCAGCTCGGGCAGGACCAGGCCGACCAGCCGGGCGCGTTCACCGCGCAGCTGGGTGGGCCGCTCGTAGCCGAGCACGTCCAGGGCGGAGAGCACCGCCTGCCGGGTGGCCTCGGAGACCCCCGGCTTGCCGTTGAGCACCCGGCTGACCGTGGCCTCGCTGACCCCGACCTTCTTCGCCACCACAGCAAGTCGTCGTGTCATGCGCGCAAGAGTAACGCAAAAAGCGCAAGCCACTTGCGTTCACGCGCAAATCCGTCGTCAAGGCGCCGCCCAGAGCCCTCGGACGTGCCCGAGGTGGCGGGTCATCACGGCCCGCACGGTCTCCGTGTCCCGGGCGAGCAGCGCGTCGAGCAGCTCCAGGTGCTCCTCGGCCGACGCCTCCAGCCGCCCCTGCTCCACCAGCGCGGTCAGCCCGTACAGCCGTGCGCGCCGGCGCAGGTCCCGGACCACCTCGACCAGGTGACCGTTGCCGGCGAGCGCCAGCAGTCCCAGGTGGAAGCGCTGGTCGGCCTCGATGTACGCGATGAGGTCGCCGGCCGCGGCGGCGGTGACGATCTCCTCGGCGACCGGGCGCAGCGCCGCCAGGGCCACCGGGTCCGCGGTGGCGGCCAGGTGGGCCGTCGTCGGGATCTCGATGAGCGCGCGGACGTGGGTGTACTCGTCGAGCTGTTGCTCGGAGACGGCGGTGACCCGGAAGCCCTTGTTGGGCACGGTGTCGACCAGCCCCTCCTTGGCGAGGTCGAGCATGGCCTCGCGCACGGGGGTGGCGGAGACCCCGAAGCGTGCGGCGAGGGCGGGGGCGGAGTACACCTCGCCGGGGCGCAGTTCCCCGGCGATCAGCGCGGCCCGCAGCGCGTCCGCGACCCGTTCGCGGTAGCTGGGCCCCCGGCCGCCCAGGCCGGAGAGGGCGGTGTTCACAGGACGAACCCCGCCGGGAAGGGGTCGCGCGGGTCCAGCAGGTACTGCGCGGTGCCCGTGATCCAGGCCCGGCCGGTGAAGCTGGGCAGCACCGCCGGGCGGCCGGCCACCTCGGTGGTGCCGAGCAGCCGGCCGGTGAACCGGGTGCCGATGAAGGACTCGTTCACGAACTCGGTGTGCAGCGGGAGTTCGCCGCGCGCGTGGAGCTGGGCCATGCGGGCGCTGGTGCCGGTGCCGCAGGGCGAGCGGTCGAACCAGCCGGGGTGGATCACCATGGCGTGCCGGGAGTAGCGGG
This sequence comes from Streptomyces sp. NPDC044984, assembly GCF_040646935.1. Lineage (NCBI taxonomy): Bacteria > Bacillati > Actinomycetota > Actinomycetes > Kitasatosporales > Streptomycetaceae > Streptomyces > Streptomyces sp. NPDC044984. The sequence goes on along the minus strand of NZ_JBEZBE010000006.1, from coordinate 245,857 downwards.
CGGTGGCGTCGGGAGCGGTCACCTGGACATGGTGACAGCCGTGGACGGACGGGTCCTCGGGGTGGACCGGTCCGCCGTCGGCGTTGACCGCCTCCATCAGGGACAGGCCGGCCGCGAGGATCTCGTCCTTGCGGGACCGGTCGAAGGGCAGCCCGAGCCGGTCCAGCGGCAGGATCGCGTAGAAGTTGCCGCCGAAGGCGAGGTCGTAGGTCACCGTCCGTCCGTCGGGCAGGGTGGCCTCGCGGTCGAGGGCGACGGCGAAGGACGGGACGTTGCGCAGGGTCACGGCCGTGGCGGCACCGTCGTCGACCGCCACCTCGGCGACGACGACCCCGGCGGGGGTGTCCAGGCGGATGGTGGTGACCGGCTCGACGACCTCGACCATGCCGGTCTCGACGAGCACCGTCGCGACACCGATCGTGCCGTGTCCGCACATCGGGAGGTAGCCGGAGACCTCGATGTAGACGACGCCCCAGTCGCAGTCGGGCCGGGTGGGCGGCTGGAGGATCGCGCCGCTCATCGCCGAGTGCCCGCGCGGCTCGTTCATCAGCAACCGCTTGACGTGGTCGCGGTGTTCGCGGAAGTACAGGCGCCGTTCGTTCATGGTCGCGCCGGGGATGGTGCCGATGCCGCCGGTGATCACCCGGGTGGGCATGCCCTCGGTGTGCGAGTCGACGGCGTGCAGGACGAGCTTGCTGCGCATGACCGGGCTCCTCCCCTACGCCAGTCCGGCCGCGACGGCCTTCTCGGTGGCCGCGCGGACGGCCGCCTCCTGACCGGGTTCCAGGGGCACGCGGGGCGGGCGGCAGGGGCCGCCGTGCCGTCCGACGAGGTCCATGGACAGCTTGATCGCCTGCACGAACTCCACCCGCGAGTCCCAGCGGAGCAGGGGATGCAGTCGCCGGTACAGCGGCAGCGCGGTGCCGAGGTCGCCGCCGGTGGCGGCGCGGTAGAGCTCGACGCAGGACCGGGGCAGCGCGTTCGGGTAGCCGGCCACCCAGCCCTTGGCGCCGGCCACGGCGAGTTCCAGCAGGACGTCGTCCGCGCCGGCCAGCAGGTCCAGGTCGGGGGCGAGTTCGGCGATCCGGTAGGCGCGGCGGACATCCCCCGAGAACTCCTTGACCGCCTGGACGTACCCCTCGCCGTGCAGCCGGGCGAGCAGTTCCGGCACCAGGTCGACCTTGGTGTCGACGGGGTTGTTGTAGGCGACGACGGGGAGCCCGGCGGCGGCGACCTCGGCGTAGTGGGCGAGGACGGAGCGCTCGTCGGCGCGGTAGGCATTGGGCGGCAGCAGCATCACGGCCCGGCAGCCCGCCTCGGCGGCCTGCTCGGTCCAGCGGCGGGCCTCGGCGGCCCCGTAGGCGGCGACGCCCGGCATGACGCGCTCCCCGCCGACCGCGGCGACGGCGGTCCCGACCACCCGGGCGCGCTCCTCGGGGGTGAGCACCTGGTACTCGCCGAGCGAGCCGTTCGGTACGACGCCGTCGCAGCCGTTCTCCACGAGCCAGGCGCAGTGCTCGGCGTAGCGGTCGTGGTTCACGGAGAGGTCGTCGTTCAGCGGCAACGCGGTGGCGACGAGGACGCCGCGCCAGGGACGGTGGTCGGTCATGAGGGTCCTCTCTCGGTGTGCTGTTCGTGCTGTGCGGCGAGCACGCCCAGCGGCACCGGACGCGCGAACGGCCGCCGGGCCGGGGTGGGTCCGCAGCCGGCGAGGCCCGCCACGGCCGGCTCGCACATCCGGCCCTGGCACCAGCCCATGCCGGCCCGGGTGAGCAGCTTGACCGTGCGGACGTCCCCGGCCCCGAGCGCGAGGCCCGCGCGGACCTCGCCCGCCGTGACCTCCTCGCAGCGGCAGACCACGGTGTCGTCGGTGAGCCGGTCGGCCCAGTGGGCGGGCGGGGCGTACACGGCGTCGAGGGCGGCCGCGGATCCGCGCAGCCGGGCGCGGGCCCTGGCGGCCGGGGCCCACGCACCGGGGTCGGGTACGGTGCCCCGCACCCGGGCGGCGATCGAGCGACCGGCGATGTGCCCCTCGGCGAGCGCGAGCGCGGCGCCGCCGACGCCGGTGGCCTCCCCCGCCGCCCACACGCCGGGGACGTCGGTGCGCTGTTCCGCGTCGACGGCCACGGTGAGTCCGTCGAGACGGCAGCCGAGGCTCTCGGCGAGGTCGGTGTGCGGGAACATGCCGTGGCTCACCGCGAGGGTGTCGCAGGGCAGCCGGCGTTCGGTGCCGGGCCGGACGCGGCCGTGCGCGTCGAGGGCGGCGACGGTGACGCCGGTGAGCCGGTCTCCCCCGGAGTGGGCGCGGACGACGGTGTGCCGGGCGAGGAAGGGCACGCGGTGGCGCAGCAGCCGGGCCGCGTACCCGGCACCCTCGGGCAGCTTGCCGGCCAGCGCTCCGGCGTGCCGCGGCAGGCGGCCCGGGCCCGCGGACTCCACCAGCGCGGCGACCCGTACGCCCGCCGCCGCGAGCCCGGCCGCCACCGGCAGCAGCAGCGGCCCGGTGCCGGCCACGACGGCGGTCCGGCCCGGCACGACGAGCCCGCCCTTGAGCATCGCCTGGGCGCCGCCCGCGGTGACGACTCCGGGGAGGGTCCAGCCGGGGAAGGGCAGCACGGTCTCGTAGCCGCCGGTGGCCAGCAGCACGGCGGTGGCGTGCACCTCGGCCGGCTCCCGCTGTTCCGGTCCGAGCAGCGCGTGCACGGTCGGTCCGCCGGGCGTCCGTTCCACGCACCACACGTGGTGCTCGCCCAGCACGCGCACGGAGCTCGTGGCGAGCCGGTCCCGCAGCCGGGTCCAGGTGCGCCACCGGTGGTGCAGGACCCGGGGGCGTTCCGCGCGGAGTCCGGCGGCCGGCTGCCGGTAGAACTGCCCGCCCGGTTCGGGAGCCGCGTCGACCAGGGCGACCCGCAGGCCGCGCCGGTCCGCCGCGAGGGCCGCGGCGAGTCCCGCCGGTCCCGCGCCGATCACCACGAGGTCAGTGCGCACGGCCCGTCCCCTCCTGGCTGCGGATCACGTCGCCCGGCCGGGCCGGGACCAGACAGGCCCGCTGGTCGGGGCGGTCGTTCACGGTGACCAGGCAGTCGAAGCACACCCCGATCCCGCAGAACACCCCGCGGGGGCGTCCGTCGCCCCGGGTGGTGCGCCACGAGGTGACGCCGGCGGCCCACAGCACCGCGGCGATCGTCCGGCCGGGCAGCGCCTCGATCCGCCGTCCGTCGAAGGTGACCTCGAAGGCGGGTCCGGGGCGTGCCCCGGCGAGCTCCAGCGGATTCACCGCACGGCCTCCTTCGCCGTAGGGGGGAAGCGGTCGGGCCGGAACGGGGTGAGGTCCAGTTCCGGTGTCCCTCCGGTCAGGGCCTGGGCGATCAGCAGGCCGGTGCCGGTGGCCAGCCCGATGCCCGCGCCCTCGTGGCCGCACACGTGGAACAGTCCGGGCGCCCGGGGGTCGGGGCCGATCGCGGGCAGGTGGTCGGGCAGGTACGGCCGGAAGCCGGCGTACGCGCGCAGGGCCCGGACGCCGGACAGGAAGGGGAACAGTCGGGTCGCCCCGGCCGCCAGGGCCCGCACCGCCGGGAGGGACAGGGACCGGTCGAAGCCGACCCGTTCCCGGCTGGCGCCGATGAGCACCGGTCCGGCGGCCGTTCCCTCCACCACCGGGGAGGTCCGCAGTGCCGCGGAGTCGCTGGCGACGTCGGCCACGTAGTCGGCGGCGTACACCTTGTGCCGGATGCGGGGCGGCAGTGGCTCGGTGACCAGGACGAAGCCCCGTCGGGGCAGGACGGGCAGGGACACCCCGGCGCGGACGGCCAGTTCGCCGCCCCAGGGGCCGGCCGCGTTGACGACGGCGGGGGCGTGGAGGTCGCCGCGGTCCGTGCGCACCCCGCGCACCGCGCCGTCGGCGGCGCGCAGGACCCGGGTCACCTCGCGGCCGGTGAGCAGCCGGGCCCCGGAGGCGCGCAGCAGGTGGGCGGCGGCGAGGGCGGGCATCACCTGGGCGTCCTGCGGATAGTGCACACCGCCCGCGAGGCCGGGCGCCAGACGCGGTTCGAGGTCGTGGAGCCGGTCGGCGGGGACGGGGTCGGCCGTCACCCCGGCGGCCCGCTGGGTGTCCGCGAACCTCCGCAGCCCGTCGAGCGTCTCGGGGGTCTCGGCGACGACGAGCCCGCCCTTGGCCTCGTACTCGACCGGCCCGGCCGGTTCCTGTGCCACCTGTGCCCACAACCGGTGGGACAGCAGGGCGAGTTCGAGTTCGGGGCCGGGTGCCTTGTCGGAGACGAGGAGGTTCCCCTCGCCGGCGCCGGTCGTGCCGCCGGCCACGGGACCCCGGTCCACCACGGTCACGGCGAGGCCCGCCCGGGCCGCGTACAGGGCGCAGGCGGCGCCCGTCATCCCGGCGCCCACTATCACGACGTCGCAGGTCAGCGGCTCGCTCACGGCAGTACTATGTCACACAGCACTACCGTGGGGAAGGGCGCGGACACCTTCCGTGAAGGGCTGCCTCAGCCGGCGGAGCGGACCACTCTCAGGTGGGAGGCGGCACGGCGGGCCCCCCGGCCCCCGGAGGAGGTGCGGCGCGTCTCGCGCAGGACCAGCGTCAGCCGGGTGCAGTCCATGTCCCGGAGGGCCGGGGTCGTCTCCGCGACGATCCGGCAGTCCGTGGCGCCCCAGCGGGGGTCGGGATGGAGCAGCGGCCGTACGGCGCCGTCGTGTTCGGCGGCCTGCTCGCCGACGACCCGCAGCCAGTGCGGCAGTCCGTGCCGGTAGGCGGCCTCCATGATGGGGTCCTGGGCGATGTCGCGGCGGATGGCCTGCAGCCCGCGGTCGTGGCCGTACCGCTCGACGGCCCCGGCGAAGTGGGCCAGCATCGGCAGGCACCAGCTCGACTCGTGGTCACCGAGCACCGTGGCCGCGTCCGGGTGGAAGAGCACGAACCGGAGGAAGTTGTCGGAGGGCAGGGCCGTCGGGTGCGGCTCGACGTCCTGGAAAAGTGTCCGGAAAGCGGCGTTGGTGAGCAGCACGTCCCAGCGGTGGTCGATCACCAGGGAGGGGAAGGCGGTCGCCTCCAGGAGTACGGCGTAGTCCTGGAAATAGGCATGGGCCTCGGGGGTCCCGGGGACGGGCCGCGGCGCCGGCCGCTGCCCTCCTGCCTGATGTGCCATCGGGAGGTCACCCCTCTTGCCTGTGCGGCCCTGACGCGGCGCCCCGATCCTGCTGCCCGCACGTGATGCGTGTCAACTATCGTGGCATTCCATGCCGGTTGACGGCTGAAATTGGCCACAGTTGTGGCGAGACCTGGATGTGAGTTCGAGACAACGGCTAGTCTCCGTGAAGTTCACGGCAATCGCTTGTGAGAAGCCTGTGAGAGACCTAGGAGATCTTTCGGTGACGGGTGGCTTCGAGGGTCCGGGCACCACGCCGACGGCCGCGCTGCCGGCCGTCGTCGCCCGCGTCACCGCACTCGCCGACCGGCTCGGCGTGGCGCACGCCGAGGTCTTCGACGTCGGCCGGCTGTCCGCCGCTTCCGGTGTCCCGGAGTCCGTGGTCAAGGCGCTGCTGAGCGGCCGGTCCACGGGCGAGCCCGATGTGCAGGCGCGGTTCGTGCAGCGGCTGGACCTGCTGCGCCGCACCCGGCTGAAGCCGAACGGCCGCAAGTACACGCAGCAGGAGATCGCCGACGGCGCGGGCATGTCCCGGCAGCAGGCCGGCGCGCTGATCAACGGCGACCGGCGTCCGACCATGGAGCACTGCGACGCCATCCAGCGGTTCTTCCGGGTGCACGCCGGTTTCCTCACCGCCGAGGACCCCGAGGCGCTGGCGGGCGCGCTCCAGCACACCGAGCAGGAGCTGCTGCAGAAACTCGCGGACCGGGAGCGGGCGGCGGCGGCGCCGGCCGACGACCCGCTGGAGCGGCTGCTGCGGGACCACGGGGTGCGCCAGATCGCCTGGCGGGCCGCCCAGCTGCCCACCGACCAGCACCGCGACAAGGTCGCGGAGTGGCTGGACATGCTCCTGGAGAGTGTCCAGCGGCCCAAGGCCTGACCCGGGGAGGACAGTGGGCATCGGCAGGGAGATGCGCCGCCTGTGCGGCGAGTTGCTGGCGGAGCTGACGCTTCCGGTCCCGGCCCGGCCCGCCGATCTGTACGCGGCCCTGTGCGAGGCGATGAGCAGGCGCCGCGGCCGGCCCGTGCTGTTCCGTACGGCGGTCTTCCCGCCCGGGACGGCGAGCGGGCTGTGGCTCGACATGGCGGACCAGGACCTCGTCGTGATCGAGGAACGCACGGCGCCCGACCACCAGCTGGTGATCCTGGGGCACGAGCTGTGGCACATGCAGGCCGGGCACCGCGGTCGCCATCACGTCCGGGGCTCCGAGGTGGCGACGCGTCTGCTGGGTCATGCCCTCGACGAGGACACCCTGCGGGCGGCCGTCCTGAAGGTCGCCGCGCGCACCCGGTTCGACCTGGCCGAGGAGAAGGAGGCCGAGGCCTTCGGCCTGCTGCTGGCCAGCAGGTGCCGGACCCGGCTGGCCGGTTGGTCGCTGCGCGGGCCGGTGCGGCGGGACCGGCTGGCGGGGCGGATCGAGGCGTCGCTGGGGTACCTGGGGCCGCAGGGCTGAGCGGGCACGCCCCGGCGCGCGAGCCCCTCCGGGTGGGGGAACCGGACCGCGGGGCGATCCGGTTGTCAGTGGTGGGCGGCAAGCTGGAGGCGAATCGTCACCGACCGCGACACGGGGAGAACCGAGCGATGCCCACCGCCGTACCGACCGACCGCGAGCGCACCGCCGTCCAGGCCTATCTACGACTGCTGCACACGGTGCGCGCCGTCCTCGACACCCGGCCGGGCCCGCCGGGGCCTCCCGGGCCCCCGACGGTGCCGCCCTCCGTGCTCGCCGAGGCGGAGACCGCCCTGGCCCGGGCGGGTCTGGCCGGCAACGAGGAGGTGTTCTTCCGGATGCTGCGCGACTGGCACCCCGAGCCGTAGCCGGTCGTGTCCCTCCCGGGGCGGCGGTCGCCTCCCGTTCAGCCGTGCGGGACGGTGACCGCCGTCGCGACCAGGTCTCCTCCGGTGATCCAGCGGCCGGTGAAGTGGTCGACCACTCGGGTGCCCACGCGCGGGCCGGGGACGAGGAGGGTGGCCCGGAAGCCGCCGCGGGTGTGCTCGCCGGGGTCGGCGAAGAAGTCGAGGTCGGCCTCCAGGAAGTCCAGCCACTTCCCGGTGAGCGGGAACCACGCCTTGTAGACGGACTCCTTGGCGCTGAACAGCAGCCGGTCCCAGTGCACGGCGGGCAGTTCCTCGGCCAGGGCGCCGATCCGCGCCGCCTCCCGCGGCAGCGCCACGGAGGACAGGACGCCCTCGGGCAGCGGGGCGTGGGGCTCCGCGTCGATGCCGAGGGACGCCAGGTCGGCGGCGCGCACCAGGGCGGCGGCGCAGTAGCCCTGGCAGTGGGTCATGCTGCCGGCCAGCCCGTCGGGCCAGACGGGGGCGCCCCGCTCACCGGGCAGCACCGGCCGCGCGGGCACGCCCAGCTTCTCCATGGCGCGGCGGGCGCAGGAGCGCACGGCGGTGAACTCCCGGCGGCGTTTGAGGACGGCGCGCTCCAGCAGCGCCTCCTCCTCGGGATACAGCGGTGCGTCGACGCCCTCGTCGCCGTAGGCCTCGACGGCGACCACCGTCTGCGGCAGCAGTTCCTCGATCATCGCCCCTCCTCCGTCCATGGCACGATCCGGCGCAGCCGTCCCGGAGGCTGTTCGCGCTTGCGCCATTCGCGCGGGTAGCCCACCGACACCTCCTCGAAGCGGACCCCGTCCTGCCGGGTGCTCCGGGGGATGTGCAGATGACCGTAGACCATGGTGTGGACGGGGAACCGCCGGTGCCAGTCGTCGGTGAGCACGGTGCCGCACCACATGGCGAACTCGGGGTACCACAGGACGTCCGTCGGATGGCGGTGCAGCGGCCAGTGGTTGACCAGGACGAGCGGCAGTCCGTCCGGCACCTCGGCCAGCCGGCGTTCGGTCGCGGCGACCCGGGCCCGGCACCAGGCCTCCCGGCTCGGGTACGGGTCGGGGTGCAGCAGCTGTTCGTCGGTGCAGACGACCCCGGTGCCGTGCGCGTACTCCAGCCCCTCGTCCTTGGTGGCGCACCCGGGCGGCAGGAACGAGTAGTCGTACAGCAGGAACAGCGGTGCGACGGCGACCGGGCCGCCGGGGCCGTCCCAGACGGGGTACGGGTCCTCGGGTGTGATCACCCCGAGGTCGCGGCACTGCTCGACCAGGTGGTCGTAGCGGGCGACGCCGCGCAGCGTGACCGGGTCGCTCGGGTGGGTCCACAGCTCGTGGTTGCCGGGCACCCAGACGACCTTGGCGAACCGGCCGGCCAGGGTCTTGAGGGCCCAGCGGACGTCCTCCACGGTCTCCGCGACGTCACCGGCCACGAGCAGCCAGTCCTCGTCCGACTCGGGCCGCATCCGTTCGACCAGCTCGCGGTTCTCGGCGTAACCGATGTGCAGGTCGCTGATGGCCCACAGCTGTCCGCCGTCGTCTGTCCCCGACATCACCCGTCGCTCCTTCAGCCGTCACGAACGCCACCACGAGATCACATCCGTGCCGCCGGAACAAGCGCACCCCGTCTCCGGGTGTGGTACGGGAGCGGTCGCCGAAGCCGTATAGTCTGCCCCGACACCACCGCCGTGAAACGCCCTTCGTACAGGGCGGTTTGGTGACCCTCCATACTCCTGCCCGGGCGACGGGCCGCTGAGCCCTGCCCGCACACCCCCGAAAGGCGGCCTGCATGATCTCTCGCGTACGCGTCTGGCTCAACCGCACGTACGCGGAGAACGTGTTCTTCATGGATCAGCTGCGGAGAAATCCCGGCGACCGGGCCGTCGAGATCCACGCCACCCACGGCGACCCCGACTCCCCCGTGCTGGCCGCCGCCGACACCGCCGAGCTGGAGCCCGAGGGGCTGTCCCCGGCGGCGTACGTCGAGTACGCGCTCACCCAGTGCGAGCGGCGCGGCATCGACGTGTTCGTGCCCCGGCTGCACCAGGCGGCGATCGTCGCGCACCGCGCCGAGTTCGAGGCGGCCGGTACGGCGCTCCTCGCGCCGCCGCCCGAGGCGGTGGCCGTGTTCCACGACAAGGTGATCGCCTATGAGGCGGTCCAGGCGATCGGGGTGCCCGTGCCGCCGTGGTGGCGGGTCCGCAGTGCCGACGAACTCGTCGCGGTGGTCGACGAGTTGGAGGCGCGCGGGTACCGGGCCTGCTTCAAGCCCGCCTCCGGCGCGGGCGGGGTGGGCTTCCGCGTGATCACCCGCGCGCCCTTCTCGCTCACCCAGCTGAGCGGCTTCCCGAGCCCGTACGTGCCGCTCGGCCTGGTGCTGGACGCCCTGCGGGAGGCCGAAGAGCCGGTGGACTGGCTGGTGATGCCCCGGCTGGAGCAGCCCGAGGTGTCGGTGGACTGCCTCACCGGGACCGACAACCGGATCCGGCTGGCGGTGGGACGCACCAAGAACGGCCGGCGCAGGGGCTTCACGCTGCACGAGCAGTGGCTGGAGCCGGCCCGGCGGATCGCGGAGGGCTTCGGACTGCACCACCTGTCCAACATCCAGTTCCGGATGCTGGGCGAGCGGCCCGTGCTCATGGACGTCAACACCCGGCCGGCGGGCGGGCTGCACCAGCTGTCGCTGTGCGGGCTGAACGTCCCGTGGGCCGCCGTGCGGCTGGCGCTCGGCGAGGACCCGGGTGAGATGACGCCGCCGTTCCTGGGCCAGGACTACACGGTGGTGTCGGGTCCGCGTCCGCTGCTGCCGGTGACGCTGCCGCAGCAGCACGCCGACGTGCCCACGGCCGCGCTGGGGGCCGTACCGGCTCCGGCCCGGTCCGTGGAGGCCCGGACGGCGACCGGAGCGCGCACGTAGAAAATCTTCGGGAAATCTCCGCCGGGGGTGTATCAGGGGCCGGGTCGCGTGCTCTTGATGGTGACGGCGACTTGGGGAAGCCGCCGGGGGGGAAGCACGGGGGAACGGGGGGCTCGGGTCGGTCGGCCGCTGTCACGGGGGGCGACCGGCCGGCCCGAAGCCGTGTCCGCCGGCTATCCGAGGTAGGCGAGGCCGGGGTGGACGGCGGTGTAGCCGTCGACGAGACGATGGGCCACGTTCACGGAGTCCACGAGCGGATGCAGTGCGAACGCCTTGACGGCCGTCGCGCGGGAGCCCGACCGGGCGGCGGCGAGCACCTCGCGCTCGACGGCCTTGACGGCGCAGACCAGACCGGTGGCGTGGCCGGGCAGCGGGTCGACGGAGACGGGGTGCGCGCCACTGGCGTCCACCAGGCAGGGGACCTCAATGACGGCGTCCGCGTCCAGGGGGGACAGGGTGCCGCGGTTGCGGACGTTGAGGATCAGGGTGGCGCGTTCGTCGCGGGCGATCGCCCGCATCAGGGCGAGCGCCACGTTCTCGTAGCCGCCGGACAGGTCCTCGGCCTCGCGTTCACCCGCGCCCGCCGCCTCCCGGTTCTCGGCCATGTAGGTGGCCTCGCGTTCGGCGCGGGTGCGGTTCCACAGGTCCAGGGCGGGGACGCCGGGGTCGGCCACCCCGGCGTAGAACCGCGCCTGCTGGTCGTGCAGGAACGCGCCCCGGGTCCGCTCCGCCTCCCGGTAGGCGCGTACGGCCTCACGGTTGAAGTAGTAGTAGTGCAGGTACTCGTTGGGGATCGCGCCCAGGGACCGCAGCCAGTCGGCGCCGAAGAGCCTGCCCTCCTCGAAGGAGCCGAGCAGGACGGGGTCGGCGAGCAGGCGCGGGAGTTCGTCGCGGCCGGCGACCCGCAGACCGCGCACCCAGCCGAGGTGGTTGAGGCCGACGTAGTCGATCCACGCCTCCCGCGGCCGCGCGCCGAGCACCCGGGCGATACGGCGGCCGAGGCCGACCGGTGAGTCGCAGATGCCGATGACGCGGTCGCCCAGGTGGCGGGACATGGCCTCGGTGACCAGGCCGGCGGGGTTGGTGAAGTTGATGACCCAGGCGTCGGGGGCGAGGCGGGCCACCCGCCGGGCGATGTCGACGGCGACGGGCACGGTGCGCAGACCGTAGGCGATGCCGCCCGCGCCGACCGTCTCCTGGCCGAGCACCCCCTCGGCCAGGGCGACCCGTTCGTCGTTCGCCCGGCCTTCGAGGCCGCCCACGCGGATCGCGGAGAAGACGAACGCGGCGCCGCGCAGCGCCTCGTCGAGGTCGGTGGTGACGGTCACCCCGGGCGCGTCGGGCACACCGGCGGCCTGCTCGGCCAGCACCCGGGCGATCGCGCGCAGCCGCCCGGCGTCCACGTCGTGCAGGACGACACGGGTCACCCGGCCCTCGGCGTGGTCCCCGAGCAGCGCCCCGTACACCAGCGGCACGCGGAATCCCCCACCGCCCAGAATCGTCAGCTTCACACCCGCACCTTCCCGCCACGACGAACCGGGACGACCCTACTCGTGGCGCGACCGCGCCGGGTACGCCCCGCCGACCCGACCCGCTGGAGGACAGCCGGCCATGACCAGCCGCTCCGCGCCCGACCGTCTGCTGTCCGTGCTCGCGGCCTTCGACCACGCGCACCCGGCGCTGACGCTGACGGACATCAGCCGCCGGGCCGGGCTCACGCTGACCACCGCGCACCGGCTCGTGGGCGAGCTCGCCCGGTGGGGGGCGCTGGAGCGGGACGCGTCGGGGACGTACCACGTCGGGCTGCGGCTGTGGGAGGTCGCCGCGCTGGCCCCGCGCGGGCTCGCGCTGCGGCAGGTCGCGCTGCCGTACCTGGAGGACCTGTACGAGGCGACGCACGAGAACGTGCAGCTGGCGGTGCGCGACGGGAGCGAGGTCGTCTACACCGAGTGGCTGTCGGGGCGCTCGGCGGTCGGTGTGCACATCCGGGTCGGCGCCCGCTGGCCGCTGCACGCCACCGGGGTCGGTCTCGTCCTGCTCGCGCACAGCGGCTCCGGCTTCCAGGAGGAGTACTGCGCGGGCCCGCTCGCCTCCTTCACCCCGTACACGATCACCGAACCGGAGCCGCTGCGGCGGATGCTGGCCGAGGTGCGGCGCTCGGGTGTCGCGGTGAGCGACCGCCAGATCACCCCGGACGCGGTGTCGGTGGCGGCGCCCGTGCGCGGCCCCGACGGCACGGTGACCGCCGCGGTGTCGGTCGTCGTCCCCCGCTCCGACGCGCGGATCCCCGCCCTGACCCCGGCCCTGCGCCTCGCGGCCCGCGGCATCTCCCGGGCCCTGGGCTGGCAGCCGGCCGCCCCGCCGCACGGCGGGGACACCTGAGGGACCGGCTCCCTTCCCACCCGGCGCCCGGCCCACCGGCCGCGGATCACCGGCCCTCTCCTTCCGGCCGGCACGGCGGGCCGTCCCGCGCCTGCCCGAAGCCGCCGCGAAATCCCTCTCACCGGTGAGGACCGGGCTCCCGGCTCCTCGCGATACTGGTACGGCCCCCGCCCCGAGGAGCCGCCCATGTCCCTCCGGTCCGCCTTCGCGCCGGTCGTCGTCCGCTGGCGCACGGCGAATCCGTACGCCCTCGACACGGCGCTCGCCGCGCTCGTGCTGTTCGCCGTGTCCCTGCAGTGGCTCTTCCCCGACGAGGGCGACGACCGGCTGACCTGGCAGGGCTGGCTGCTCGGCGCCGCCACGGCCGTACCGCTGGTCTGGCGGCGGCGGACGCCCTGCGCGGCCGCGTGGGCCGTGTCGGTCGCCACCCCGGCGCAGGCGCTGTACCACGCTCCCCCGCCGGACGTGATGTACGGCGGCATGGTCGTGCTGTACACCATGGCCGCCCGGGTCGGACCCCGGCAGCGCCGGCTCATGCTCACGGGCTGGATCGTCGGGGTCGTCGTGACCATGCAGCACCAGGCGGACAAGGAACCCTTCGAGTACGCCTTCCACCTGATGGGCCTCGTCTGCGCCTACGCCCTCGGGATGCTCGCCCGGGTCCAGCGCGCGTACACCACCGAACTGGAGGACCGGGCCCGTCGGCTGGAACGGGAGCGGGCCGCGGACACCGCGCGGGCCCGCGCGGAGGAACGCTCCCGTATCGCCCGGGACATGCACGACATCCTGGCGCACGCCGTGAGCCTGATGGTGGTGCAGGCGGAGGCCGGACCCGTGGTGGTGCGCAAGGATCCGGAGCGCGCGGAGGCCACGTTCGACACCATCGCGGCGACCGGACGGGACGCGATGGCCCAACTGCGGCGCATCCTCGGCGTGCTGAAGGAGGAGCGGCCGGACGGCGACGTCGCGCGGCGGCTGCCGCAGCCGGGCCTGGCGGCGCTGCCCCTGCTGATCGGCCAGGTGCGGGACTCCACGGGGCTGCACACCGAACTGCGCACCACGGGCGTGCCCCGCCCGCTGTCCTCGGACACCGAGGTCGCCGTCTACCGTGTGGTCCAGGAAGCCCTCACCAACACCGTGAAGCACGCCCGTGCCTCCCGTGCCGTGGTGGAGCTGGACTGGGCGGAGGACCGGGTGACCCTGACGATGACGGACGACGGGCGGGGTGCCCCCACGCCGGTCGGCGGGCACGGGCTGGTCGGCATCCGGGAGCGGGCCGCCGCCTGCGGGGGCAGCGCCGAGACCGGCAGCGGCCCGGACGGCGGCTTCCGGGTCGTCGTACGCCTTCCCGTTGCCGCCGACCGGGAGGGGGCCCTCGGGTGAGCATCCGGGTGGTCGTCGCCGACGACCAGGAGCTGGTCCGGGCCGGCTTCGGCATGATCCTCGACGCCCAGGACGACATCGAGGTGGTCGCCGAGGCCGGGAACGGCGAGGAGGCCGTCGCCGCGGTGCGCCGGCACACCCCGGACGTGCTGCTGCTGGACATCCGCATGCCGGTGATGGACGGCCTGGAGGCGGCCCGCCGGGTGTGCGCGCGGTCGGGCTGCAAGGTGGTCATGCTGACCACGTTCGACCTGGACGAGTACGTGTACGAGGCGCTGTACGCGGGCGCCAGCGGCTTCCTGCTGAAGGACGTCCGCCGGGACGACCTCGTGCACGCGGTGCGGGTGGTCGCGGCGGGGGACTCGCTGCTCGCCCCCGCGGTGACCCGGCGGCTGGTCGCGGACATCGTGCGGCAGCGCCGGGAACGGGCCACCGCCGAGGCCGCCGCCCCGCAGCGGCTGGACGCGCTCACCGCCCGTGAGGTGGAGACGCTGCGGCTGCTGGCCCGGGGACTGTCCAACGCGGAGATCGCGACGACCCTGTTCGTCAGTGAGCACACCGTCAAGACCCATGTGAGCAACGTGCTGGGCAAGCTCGGTCTCAGGGACCGGGTGCAGGCGGTGATCTGCGCGTACGAGACGGGGCTGATCACGCCCGGCTCCCCCTGAGGAGTGAGTGAGGGGGCCGTCTCCCCCGTACGGGCGAGGGCCGCGAACCGCTCCCCCGGGCGATCCGGTGACCCGCCCCCCGGCACGAGTCTGGGGCGTGTTGACGAACCATCACCCGCCGGGAGGGACCGTGCTTTCCGCACTCGCCCGGGCGGCCACCCGCCGCCCCTTGACCGTGATGCTCCTGTGGGGGCTCTTTCTGCTACTGGGATTCGGGCTGGGGACGGGCGTGTTCGCGCGGCTCTCCGACAACGTGCCCGAAGTACCCGGAACCGAGTCGGAGTCGGCCGCGCGGTACCTCGACCGGGTGGACCCGGCGGGCGAGTCGATCACCGGTGTGGTGGCCGGCACGGCCGTCTCGGACCCGGGGGTGCGCGCCGAGGTCGGGCGGGCCGTCGCCGACGTCCGGGAGGTCGCCGGGGTCGCCGCCGTGCCCGACCCGTACACCACGCGCGGTCTGGTCGCCGAGGACGGACGGGCCCTGCTCGTCCCCGTCACGCTCGAGGGCGGTCTGGACGACGACGCGCAGGAGCGCACGCTCGACGCGGCCGCCGACCGGCTCAGGGAGATCGACGCCCCCGACGTCCAGGTGAGCGGGGGCCCGCTGCTGGGGCAACAGCTCGGCGAGCGGGCCCAGGAGGACGTGAAGAACGCGGAGTTGATCTCCCTGCCAGTGGTACTGGTGCTGCTGCTGGTGGTGTTCGGCGGGCTGCGGTCGGCGCTGCTGCCACTGGTCGTCGCGGTCGGCGGCATCGCGGGGGCCTTCCTGGCGCTGTTCCTCTTCAGTGAGGTCACGGACATCTCCGTGTACGCGATCCAGGTGACGACGATGCTGGGGCTCGGGCTCGCCGTGGACTACGCCCTGCTGATGCTGGTGCGGTTCCGGGAGGAACGCCGGCACACCGAGGACGTCGTGGAGGCGGTGCACCGCACGGTCGCGGCGGCCGGGCGGACGGTGCTGTTCTCCGGGCTCACGGTGGCCGTCAGCCTGACCGGGCTACTGGTCTTCCCGAGCGTGTTCCTGCGCAGCATGGGCCTCGCGGTCGCCGCCGTGGTCGTCATCGACATGCTGGCCGCGCTCACCCTGCTGCCCGCGCTGCTGGCCCGGTTCGGCGGGCGGATCTCCCCGGCGAAGGACCGGCCGGAGGGCGAGGAGGGCCGGCTCTTCGCCCGGATCGCCCGCTTCGCGGCCCGGCGCCGGATCGCCGTACTGGCGGTGGCCGTCCCGGTGCTGCTGGTCCTGGCGGTGCCGGCGACCGGGATGAGGATCGCCCTCGGGGACGCGCGGCAGCTGCCCGCGGACACCGAGGCCCGGCAGCTGCACGACACCGTGGGCGACCACTTCCCGCCGGGGGCCGGGGTCACGCCGGTCACCGTCGTCGTCCGGCCCGGCGCCGACGGCACGGTCGTCGACGGGATCCGCGCGCTGTCCCCGGCCGCCCCGGCCCGTGAACTGCCGGGCGGGGCCACGGTGCTGGAGATCCGGCCGCCCGGCGAGGCGGACGGCGCGGAGGCGACCGAGCTGGTCGAGCGGGTGCGGGAGGTCCGCGGCGACGAACCGGTCGAGGTCACCGGGCCCGCGGCCCGGCTGGTCGACTTCCGCGAGATGCTCGCCGAACGGGCACCGTGGGCGGCCCTGACCGTCCTGGCCGGCATCTTCGTGCTGCTGTTCGCGTTCACCGGTTCCGTGCTGCTGCCGCTGCGCACCGTCGCGACGACGCTGCTCAGCCTGGGCGCCGCGCTCGGGGCGGTGGTGTGGGTCTTCCAGGACGGTCATCTGGCCGGGCTGCTGGGCGCCGAGGGACTGGGCGCGCTGAGTCTCACGGCGCCGCCGCTGATCGTGGCGATCGCGTTCGGACTCGCCATGGACTACGAGCTGTTCATCCTGGCCCGGATGCGCGAGGCCCGGGAGCGCACCGGTGACGACGCGGAGGCCGTGGTGGACGGGCTGCGCCGCTCGGGCAGGGTGGTCACCTGCGCGGCGCTGCTGCTGGCGGTCGTCTTCGGCGCCTTCATGACGGGCGGCTTCTCGCCCATCCTGCAGATCGGCCTGGGGCTCACCCTGGCCGTCCTCGTCGACGCGACCGTCGTGCGGATGCTCCTGGTCCCGGCCACCATGTCCCTCCTCGGCCGCCGCGCCTGGTGGGCCCCGGCCCCGTTGCGCCGGGCCCACGACCGCTTCGGCCTCCACGAGGAGCCGGCGGAAGCGCCCCGGCCGCGCGTGCCGACGGGGGTGTGAGGCCGTACGCCGCCGGCGGCCCCTCACCACGCGTGCCGTCCGCGCACGCCTGAGTGCGGCACCGCTCGCTTCCGGAGCACCGGCCGTCTTGTTCTCGCCCCCGCCGCCCCGCGCCCGGGGGCTCCGCCCCCAGACCCCACGCGCAGTTCCCCGCGCCCCTGAAGGGGCGCGGGGAACTGCGCGAGCAACCACCCACTCACCCGCAGCCGCGACACAACCGATCCGGCATCCCCCTTCCGCCGCCCCCCCCCGCATGGTCGAACGGAGCGGTGGGTGCGACGCCCGGGCACTGCCCGGCGTCGCACCCGTCCGACGTCCACCACTCCCCTTGCGTACATTCGCGTCAGTTCGGGACCTGAACTCTCCCCACCCACAAGGACTTTCTCGGTTACACCTCTTGACGGCGCAAGCGCCGCAGAGCACATTGGCGTCACTTTGAGAGCGCTCTCAAGCGAGGTTCCGGGCTCTCGAACACACCCCACGCCACAGGCGTCCGAACCCGAGAGGGCATCCCCACATGAGTGACACCTCCGGCACCCCCCGCACGCTCCGCGGACCCCGCCCGCTGCGGCGGGCGCTCCTCGCCGTCGTCAGCACGCTCACCCTCGCCGCGGGCGCCGCCACGGCGGCGAGCCCGTCCGCGAGCGCCTCCGTGCCGCCCCCGCCGTCGGGCTGGACCCAGGTCTTCGCCGACGACTTCGACGGTCCCGCGGGCAGCGGCGTCAACACCTCCCACTGGCAGTACGCGACCGGCAAGGGCTACCCGGGCGGCCCCGCCAACTGGGGCACCGGCGAGATCGAGACGATGACGTCCAACCGGGACAACGTCTCCCTCGACGGCAACGGCAACCTGCGCATCACCCCGCGCCGCGACGCCTCCGGCAACTGGACCTCCGGCCGCATCGAGACCAACCGCACCGACTTCCAGCCCCCGGCCGGCGGCAAGCTCCGCGTCGAGGGCCGCATCCAGGTGCCGAACGTCACCGGCGCCGCCGCCAAGGGCTACTGGCCGGCGTTCTGGATGCTGGGCTCCCCCTACCGGGGCGACTACTGGAACTGGCCCGCCGTCGGCGAGCTGGACATCATGGAGAACACGCAGGGCAACAACACCGTGTTCGCCACGATGCACTGCGGCACCTCACCGGGCGGTCCGTGCAACGAGACCAGCGGCATCGGCGGTTCGACCACCTGTCAGGGCACGACCTGTCAGGCCGGCTTCCACACGTACCGGATGGAGTGGGACCGCTCGACGAGCGTGGAGGAGATCCGCTTCTCCCTCGACGGCAATACCTTCCACACCGTGCGGGAGAACCAGGTCGACGCGACGACCTGGTCGAACGCGACCGACCACGGCTACTTCATCATCCTGAACGTGGCGATGGGCGGCGGCTTCCCCGACGCCTTCGGCGGCGGCCCGGACGCGGGCACCCAGCCCGGGCACTCGATGCTCGTCGACTACGTGCAGGTGCTGACCTCCGGTGGCGGCGGCACCACTCCCCCGCCGACCGGCGACCGCGACGCCTACGGCACCATCCAGGCCGAGTCCTACGACGGCCAGGGCGGCACGATGACGGAGAACACCTCCGACTCCGGCGGCGGCCAGAACGTGGGCGCGCTGGCAGGCGGTGACTGGCTGCAGTTCAAGGGCGTCGACTTCGGCTCGACCCCGGCCCGGCAGTTCTCCGCGCGGGTGGCGAGCGGTGCGGCGTCCGGCGTCAGCGGGCTGGTCGAGGTGCGCCTGGACAGCCGGAGCAACGCGCCCGTCGGCAGCTTCGCCGTGGGCAACACGGGCGGCTGGCAGTCCTGGCGGACGATCCAGGCGAACATCAGCGACGTGACGGGCACCCACGACGTCTACCTGACCTTCACCAGCGGCCAGCCGTCGGACTTCGTGAACGTCAACTGGTTCACCTTCGGCCACTGATCCCACCGTCCCACCCCCCACACCGGCCTTCCCGGCCGGGGAAGAGGGCCCACGCGTGCGCGTGGGCCCTCTTCCGCACGTCCGGCCACGGACTGCATGGTCAGGGCGGTTCCACGGTACCCGGCACCGCGTGAGGAGCGGCGGGCCGCCGGCACCGAGGACGCCCCGTCGGCCCGGAGCGGACCGACCACCAGAAAGATCATACTTTTAGACTTGAACACATGACGGCATCGATGTTGTTTGAACCGAGAACTTCTTGAAGTGATGCGGCGTGCCACCCGCCCCGTACGGCGTCACCCCGGCGACGTGGCCGCCGGGGAATGACCGACCGCCCCGCGCGGTTGCTGTGACCGCGAGAAAGAAGATGAGGACTGTGAGTGAAGCAACCGCGAGGGTCGTCTCCGGTGGGCGCCGGGCGTCCGCCGGGGTGAAGGACCCGGCGGACCAGGACACCCTGGACGTGAAGGCACTGGCCGCACCCGGCTCCGTCCGCACGACGCCGCCGTACGACGAGGTGGCGCGACGGCGAGGGAAGAAGGGCGTCACGACGCCCGGGGACGCCCGGCGGGAACTGCTCGACGCGGTGACGAAGTCGCTCGACAGCAAGGGAGTTGACGCGGAATGACCGACGAGACGACCGAACCGACGACGGACGCCGCGCAGGAGCGGACGGAGGAACGGGAGGAGGCCCCCGCGGCCCTCCCCGCACCCCCGGCCGACTGGGCCAACCCGCTGCGCGACCCCCGGGACCGGCGCCTGCCCCGGGTGGCGGGCCCCTCCGGCCTGGTCATCTTCGGGGTGACCGGCGACCTGTCCCGCAAGAAGCTGATGCCGGCCGTGTACGACCTGGCCAACCGGGGCCTGCTGCCGCCGGGCTTCTCGCTGCTCGGGTTCGCCCGCCGGGACTGGGAGGACCAGGACTTCGCCCAGGTCGTGCACGACGCCGTCAAGGAGCACGCGCGCACCCCGTTCCGCGAGGAGGTCTGGCAGCAGCTCGCCGAGGGCATGCGGTTCGTCCCGGGCGACTTCGACGACGACCACGCGTTCGACCAGCTGCGCAAGGCCGTCGACGAGCTGGACGCCTCCCGGGGCACCAGCGGCAACTACGCCTTCTACCTCTCCGTACCGCCGAGGTTCTTCCCGAAGGTCGTCCAGCAGCTGAAGAAGCACGGGCTGGCCGACGCCCCCGAGGGGTCCTGGCGGCGCGCGGTGATCGAGAAGCCGTTCGGGCACGACCTGAGGTCGGCGCAGGACCTGAACGCGATCGTGCACGAGGTGTTCGACCCGGAGCAGGTCTTCCGGATCGACCACTACCTGGGCAAGGAGACCGTCCAGAACATCCTGGCGCTGCGCTTCGCCAACCAGATGTTCGAACCGATCTGGAACCGGTCCTTCGTGGACCACGTGCAGATCACCATGGCCGAGGACATCGGCATCGGTGGCCGCGCGGGGTACTACGACGGCATCGGCGCCGCCCGTGACGTCATCCAGAACCACCTCCTGCAGCTGATGGCGCTCACCGCGATGGAGGAACCGGCCTCCTTCGACGCGGCCTCGCTGCTGACCGAGAAGCTGAAGGTGTTCCGGGCCGTGAAGGTCCCGGACGACCTGGGCCGGCACACGGTGCGCGGGCAGTACGAGGGGGCCTGGCAGGGCGGCGCGAAGGTGCGCGGCTACCTGGAGGAGGAGGGCATCGACCCCTCCTCGAAGACCGACACCTACGCCGCGATCAAGCTGGGCATCGACAACCGCCGCTGGGCGGGCGTCCCCTTCTACCTGCGCACCGGCAAGCGGCTCGGCCGCCGGGTCACCGAGATCGCGGTGGTCTTCCAGCGGGCGCCGCACTCCCCCTTCGACACCACCGCCACCGAGGAGCTGGGACAGAACGCGGTCGTCATCCGCGTCCAGCCGGACGAGGGCATGACGGTCCGGTTCGGCTCCAAGGTGCCGGGGACCTCGATGGAGCTGCGGGACGTGACCATGGACTTCGCGTACGGCGAGTCGTTCACCGAGTCCAGCCCGGAGGCGTACGAGCGGCTCATCCTGGACGTCCTGCTGGGGGACGCCAACCTGTTCCCCCGTCACCAGGAAGTGGAAGAGTCCTGGAAGATCCTCGACCCGATCGAGGAGTACTGGGCGTCGCACGGCCGGCCGGCGCGGTACACCTCGGGCAGCTGGGGACCCGCGGAAGCCGACGAGATGCTCGCACGAGACGGACGGAGCTGGCGCAGGCCATGAAGATCGACCTGACCGACACCACGGCAAGCAAGGTCAACAAGGCGCTGGTGCAGGGCCGCCGCGCCATCGGCACACCGGCCGTGGGCATGGTCCTGACGATGGTGATCGTCACGGACGAGGAGAACGCCTACGACTCGATCAAGGCGGCCGAGGAGGCCTCGCACGAGCACCCCGCGCGCACCCTGGTGGTGATCAAGCGGCACACCCGCAACCCGCGCGAGCGCACCCGCTCCCGGCTGGACGCCGAGGTCCGGGTCGGCTCGGAGGCGGGCACCGGGGAGACGGTGGTGCTGCGGACGTACGGCGAGGTGTCCGAGCACGCCGACTCGGTGGTGCTGCCGCTGCTGCTGCCGGACGCGCCGGTGGTGGTGTGGTGGCCGGCGGACGCGCCCGGGAACCCGGCGAAGGACCCGCTGGGCGCGCTGGGCCAGCGCAGGATCACCGACCTGTACGCGGCCGAGAACCCCATGGAGGTGCTCGAGGCCCGCAGGCGCACCTACGCCCCCGGCGACACCGACCTCGCCTGGACCAGGCTGACGCTGTGGCGCTCCATGCTGGCGGCGGCGCTGGACCAGGCGCGGGCGACGGTGACCTCGGCGACCGTGGAGGCCGAGGCCGACAACCCGGCCGCCGAACTGCTGGCGCGCTGGCTGGAGGCGCGGCTGCGGGTGACCGTCGACCGGGTGGTGACCGCGGGGCCCGTGGTCACGGCGGTCCGGCTGGGCACCGCGGACGGCGAGGTCGTCATCGACCGTCCCGAGGGCCCGCTGGCCACGCTGACCCTGCCGGGGCAGCCCGCGCGCCGGCTGGCGCTGAAGGTCCGTCCCACCTCCGAACTCATCGCCGAGGAGCTCAGGCGCCTCGACGCGGACGAGATGTACGCCGTCGCCCTGCGCGGCGAGGCCACCGAGGAGACCCCCGCCCATGTCTGACGTCCCCGAACCGACCCGGCGTCCCCAGTGGGCCGCCCTGGAGAACCACCGCGCGGACGCGCTGCCGCAGCCGGACCTGCGCGAACTGTTCGCCGACGACCCCTCCCGCGCGCAGCGGTACGTCGTGCGCGTGGGCGACCTGCGCATCGACTACTCCAAGCACCTGGTCAACGACGAGACGCTCGCCCTGCTGCTCGAACTGGCCGAGGCCACCGATGTGTCCGGGCTGCGCGAGGCCATGTTCCGCGGTGAGCGGATCAACGTCACCGAGGACCGGGCCGTGCTGCACACCGCGCTGCGCGCCCCGCGGGACGCGGTGATCGAGGTCGACGGGGAGAACGTCGTCCCGGCCGTGCACGCCGTGCTCGACAGGATGGCCGACTTCGCGGGCCGCGTCCGCTCCGGCGAGTGGACGGGCCACACCGGCAAGCGCATCCGCAACGTCGTCAACATCGGCATCGGCGGCTCCGACCTGGGCCCGGCGATGGCGTACGAGGCGCTGCGCGCCTACACCGACCGCTCGCTGACCTTCCGGTTCGTCTCCAACGTGGACGGCGCCGACCTGCACGAGGCGACCCGGGACCTGGACCCGGCGGAGACGCTGTTCATCGTCGCGTCCAAGACCTTCACCACGATCGAGACGATCACCAACGCGACCTCCGCGCGGACCTGGCTGCTCGACGCACTGGGTGACGAGAAGGCGGTCGCCCGGCACTTCGTCGCCCTGTCGACCAACGCCCAGAAGGTCACGGACTTCGGCATCGACACGGCCAACATGTTCGAGTTCTGGGACTGGGTCGGCGGCCGCTACTCCTACGACTCCGCGATCGGCCTGTCGCTGATGATCGCCATCGGCCCGGACCGCTTCCGGGAGATGCTCGACGGGTTCCGGATCGTCGACGAGCACTTCCGCACCGCACCCGCCGAGGCCAACGCCCCGCTCCTGATGGGCCTGCTGGGCGTCTGGTACAACAACTTCCTCGACGCCCAGTCGCACGCGGTGCTGCCGTACTCGCACTACCTGTCGAAGTTCACCGCCTACCTCCAGCAGCTGGACATGGAGTCCAACGGCAAGTCGGTGGACCGGCAGGGGCGTCCCGTCGACTGGCAGACGGGACCGGTGGTGTGGGGCACGCCCGGCACCAACGGGCAGCACGCCTACTACCAGTTGATCCACCAGGGCACGAAGCTGATCCCGGCGGACTTCATCGGCTTCGCCCGTCCGGTCGCCGAGCTGAGCGACGAACTCAAGGCGCAGCACGACCTGTTGATGGCCAACTTCTTCGCCCAGACCCAGGCCCTGGCCTTCGGTAAGACCGCCGAGGAGGTGCGGGCGGAGGGCGTGCCCGAGGAGCAGGTGCCGCACCGCACCTTCCGGGGCAACCACCCCACCACCACCATCCTGGCCGCGGAGCTGACCCCCTCGGTGCTCGGCCAGCTGATCGCGCTGTACGAGCACAAGGTGTTCGTCCAGGGAGCCGTCTGGGACATCGACTCCTTCGACCAGTGGGGCGTCGAACTCGGCAAGGTGCTCGCCAAGCGCGTCGAGCCCGCCCTCACCGAAGGCGCGGACGTCCCCGGCCTCGACCCTTCCACGGCCGCGCTGGTGGCCGCCTACCGCGAACACAGGAAGTGAGCTGACATGCAGATCGGTCTTGTTGGTCTCGGCAAGATGGGCGGCAACATGCGCGAGCGCATCCGCAACGCCGGCCACACCGTCATCGGGTACGACACCAACCCCGAACTCTCCGACGTCGACCACCTGTCGGACCTGGTCGACCGGCTCGACAGGCCGCGCGCGGTGTGGGTGATGGTGCCGGCCGGCGCCGCCACCCAGCGCGTCGTCGACCAGCTGGGGAGCCTGCTCAAGCCCGGCGACACGGTCGTCGACGGCGGCAACTCCCGCTGGACGGACGACGAGAAGCACGCCAAGGAGCTGGGCGCCCGGGGCATCGGCTTCGTCGACGCGGGCGTCTCCGGCGGGGTGTGGGGCCTGAAGAACGGCTACGCCCTGATGGTCGGCGGCGAGGAGGAGCACGTGGAGCGGCTGAAGCCGATCTTCGACGCGCTCAAGCCGGAGGGACCGTACGGCTATGTCCACGCGGGCAAGGTCGGCGCCGGGCACTTCGCGAAGATGGTCCACAACGGCATCGAGTACGCCATGATGCAGGCCTACGCCGAGGGCTGGGAGCTGCTGGAGAAGGTCGACTCGGTGGACAACGTCCGCGAGGTGTTCCGCTCCTGGCAGGAGGGCACCGTCATCCGCTCCTGGCTGCTCGACCTCGCGGTGCACGCCCTCGACGAGGACCAGCACCTGGAGCGGCTGCGCGGGTACGCCGAGGACTCGGGCGAGGGCCGCTGGACCGTGGAGGCGGCCATCGACAACGCCGTGCCGCTGCCCGCGATCACCGCGTCGCTGTTCGCGCGGTTCACCTCCCGCCAGGAGGACTCGCCGCAGATGAAGATGATCGCGGCGCTGCGCAAGCAGTTCGGCGGCCACGCCGTCGAGTCGGCGGAGAAGGCGTGACGCCGGTGGGGGATCTGCTGCTGGCGCGGCACGGCGAGACGGAGTGGAGCAGAGCGGGCCGGCACACCGGCCGGACCGATCTGCCGCTGACCCCGGGCGGTGAGGCCCAGGCCAAGTCCCTCGCCCCGCTCCTGGCGGGGCGGACCTTCGGGCTGGTCCTCACCAGCCCGCTGGCCCGCGCCCGGTGCACCGCGGAACTGGCCGGCCTGACCGGCGCGATACCGGAACCGGATCTGCGGGAGTGGGACTACGGCGGCTACGAGGGGATCACCACCGCGGACATCCACCGCTCCCGGCCCGGCTGGGACCTGTGGACCGACGGGGTGCCGCCCGGCCCGGAGTTCCCCGGCGAGTCCCCGGAGCAGGTCGGCGAACGCGCCGACCGGGTGCTGTCCCGGGTGGCCGGGGCGTTGAGGGAGGGGGACGTGATGCTGGTGGCGCACGGCCACCTGCTCCGCGTCCTGACGGCCCGCCGCCTGGGCCTGCCGCCGTCCGCCGGGCGGCTGTTCCGCCTGGAGACGGGCACCCTGAGCCGTCTGTCGACGGAGCACGGCCGCCCGGTGATCGCGGAGTGGAACACACGGCCGTGACGTGCGGCGGCCGGCCGCCGGCCCCCGGTGCCGCGGCCCGCTCCTGCCGGTCCCCGTCCACGGCTCGGCGGCGGGCGGGTGCTCAGCCGCCCGCGCGCGTCTGTGCCGCGTGCTGGGCGGCCAGGCGGACCGGGGCGTTGCGGGCGCCGTAGCCGCGGTGACCGCCGTCGCGCTGGACGAGTTCGAAGAAGACGCGGCCGACGGTGAGGGTGTAGCAGTGGCGCAGGGTGCCGTGCTCGTCGGCGTCGTAGAGGATGCCCAGGTCGCGGTAGGCCTCCAGCTCGCCGTCGGCGAACTCGTGGCGGGCGGCGAGGTCGTCGTGGTAGTTCGCCGGGATCGGCAGCAGCCGGCCGCCGGCGTCACGGAAGCGGCGGGCCGCGGCGACCACGTCGTCGGTGGCGAGCGCGATGTGCTGGGCGTGCACGGTGTCGTCCGTGGGCGCGGCACCGACACCGAGGGCGATGCGGACACCGCCGTCGGCGGTGCCGACCGCGCGGCTGCGCTGCAGACCGTAGGGGTCGGCGAGGTCCACGCTCTCGTCGGCGAGCAGCCCGAGCACACCGCGGTGGAAGAGGGCCGCCTCGTCGAAGTGGTGCCAGGGCTGGGTGAGGGCGAGGTGGTCGATGCGCCGTACGGCCGTGTCGGCGGGGGCGTGCTCCACGTCCGCGAAGTCGGACCGCCAGCCGCCGGACCCGGGCCGGGTGCCGCAGAAGAACAGTTCCGTGCCGTCGGGCGCGGCCACCGCGTCGAGCGGGGCGTCCTCGGGGGCGCGGCGGCGCGGCAGCACGGGCGCCAGCAGGGCCTCGGCGCGGCGGGCGGCACCGGCGGGGTCGGGTGACTCGAGGCCGACGGCCGCGAGCCGGGCGCCGTCACGGCGTACCGCCGCCCCGGTGTTGACGAGGATCCGGGCCTCGCCCTGCTGCCACAGGTCGACGGGCTTGCTGCGGTGCCGGGCGGTGCGGGCGAAACCCAGCGCGTCGAGCAGCCCCGCGAGGGGTTCCGCGTCGGGCGTGACGAGTTCGGCGAAGGCGAACCCGGTGGGCACGACGGGGGCGGGCGGTTCGGCCGCGCCCACCTCCTCCTGGAGCATCAGCAGGGAGCGGCGGGCGTCCACGGCGGCCGGGCCGGCCTCGGCCTGCCGGACGACGTCGTTGAAGACCTCCAGGGAGAGCGGCCCGGCGTAGCCGGTGCGCAGCACGTGCCGGACGAGTCCGGCCACGTCGAAGCCGCCCTGGCCGGGGAAGCAGCGGTGGTGGCGGCTCCACTGCAGCACGTCCATCGCGGGCAGCGGGGCGTCGGCGAGCTGGAGGAAGAAGATCTTCTCGCCGGGGATGTCCTCGATGCCCCGGGGGTCGCTGCCGCGCGAGAGGATGTGGAAGCTGTCCAGACAGGTCCCCAGCGCGGGATGGCCGGCCGCCTCGACGATGCGCCAGGCGTGGTCGTACGTGCTGACGTGCCGCCCCCAGGCCAGTGCCTCGTACGCCACCCGGATACCGAAGTCGTCCGCGAGGT
Organism: Streptomyces sp. NPDC044984; assembly: GCF_040646935.1. Taxonomy (NCBI): domain Bacteria; kingdom Bacillati; phylum Actinomycetota; class Actinomycetes; order Kitasatosporales; family Streptomycetaceae; genus Streptomyces; species Streptomyces sp. NPDC044984. Next base: position 219,547 of record NZ_JBEZBE010000006.1, on the reverse strand, counting down.
CGGCCAGTTCGCTCAGCTGCCGCGCGGCGAGGGCGTCGTCGTCGACGGCGGACGGGTCGACGCTGGAGCAGACGAGGACCGTGTCGGCGCCCAGTCTGCGCATCAGCTCGAACTTGTGCCGGGCGCGGCGCAGATTGCGGGCGAAGAGGTCCGCGGGCACGGCCTCGATGTCCCGCAGCGGCTGGTAGAGGTCGACGGTCAGGCCGAGGTCGGCGCAGCGGGCGCGGATCTCCTCGGGGGTGAGGGGTGCGGCGAGCAGGTCGTTCTCGAAGATCTCCACGCCGTCGAAGCCGGCCCGGGCGGCGGCCGTGAGCTTCTCGGTGAGGGAGCCGCTGAGGGAGACGGTGGCGATGGACGTACGCACGTCGGTACCTCTTGCTTCCGTGGGGCTTCTCGGTCTCTCGGTCTACTTCGGCGCCCCGACGGCGCCGCCGGTCAGCTCGGTGAGGTCCGCGAGCATCCGCGCGCTGTCGGGTTCCCGGCCGGTGAACAGGCGGAACGCGTCGGCGGCCTGGAAGGCGGCCATGCCGCCGCCGTCGAGGGTGGCGCAGCCCGCCGCGCGGGCGGTGCGCAGCAGCTCGGTCTCCAGCGGGCGGTAGACGACCTCGGCGACCCACAGTCCGGGGTGCAGCAGTCCGGCCGGCAGGGGCAGGCCGGGGTGGGCGGCCATGCCGGTGGGGGTGGCGTGCACGAGGCCGCCGCGGCCGTCGGCGGCGCCGAGCAGCTCCGGCAGCCGGTCGGGGGGCGCGGCGGCGGCGCGGCCCGGCCCGAAGCTCCGGTTCAGCGCGGCCGCGAGGTCGGCGGCCCGCTCGGGCAGCGCGTCCACGACGGTGACCCGTTCGGCGCCGAGGGTGAGCGTGGCGTGCGCGACGGCCGCGCCGGCGCCGCCCGCGCCGAGCTGCACGACCCGTTCCAGCGGGGCGTCGGGCAGACCGCGGGCGAAGGCGGCGGCGAAGCCGGTGACGTCCGTGTTGTGGCCGACGGCGCGTCCGCCCTCGAACACGACGGTGTTGACCGCGCCGAGCGCCTCGGCCCGCGGATCGAGGGCGTCCAGGTGCTCGACGACGAGCCGCTTGCACGGGTGGGTGATGTTGAGCCCGTCGAAACCGAGCAGCCGGGCGGCGCGCAGCAGCTCGCCCACCGCCTCGGGCGGGACACCGATCGTGTCGAGGTCGAGCAGCCGGTACAGACAGCGCAGGCCCTGCCGGCCGGCTTCCCGCTCGTGCAGCGCGGGGCTGAGCGAGGGGCCGATGCCGGAGCCGATCAGCCCGACGAGATACGAGTCCTTGAGCACCGGGACCTCCAGAGGCGGCTCACTAATGTACGAACCAGTACGTTAGCTATATCAGCCGTCCTGGACCCGCGGGAAGACCCGTCGGGCGGGCGAGGGGCTGCTTCTAGAATCACCGGCACTGCACCCTCGGCCCGAAGGAACGCGATGACCAGCGTCGAAGAACCGGCACGGCCCGGCGAGCGCATCCGTGACGCCGCCCGCACCAGGGCCGAGATCCTCGACGTGGCGACGCGGGAGTTCGCCCGGGCCGGCTACGACGGGGCCCGCGTCGACGAGATCGCCGCCCGCACCCGCACCACCAAGCGGATGATCTACTACTACTTCGGCGGCAAGGAGCAGCTGTTCACGGCCGTGCTGGAGCGGGCGTACGGCGTGATCCGCGAGGCCGAGCAGCAACTGGACGTGGACCACCTGGACCCGGTGGCGGCCATCCGGCGCCTGGCGGAGCTGACCTTCGACCACCACGAGCGGCACCCGGACTTCATCCGCCTGGTCGGCATCGAGAACATCCACGGCGCGGAGCACATCGCGGCCTCCGAGGAACTGGGCCGGATGGGCTCGCCCGCACTGGACGTGATCCGCCGGATCCTGGCGGCCGGGCAGGAGTCCGGGCTGTTCACGGCCGACGTCGACGCCGTGGACCTGCACGCCATGATCAGTTCCTTCTGCTTCTTCCGGGTGTCCAACCGGCACACCTTCGGCGCGCTGTTCGGCCGCGACCTGGTGGACCCGGGCCGGCGCGAGCACTACCGGGCGATGCTGGGCGACATGGTGATCGCCTACCTGACGGCGGAACGCGCGGCGGACTGAGCCCGGACCGGCCGACCGGATCCGGGCTGCGGACCGGCGGTCCCGGACTGCGGACCGGGTCCGAACCGCGGACCGGGTCCGAACCGCGGACCGGGCCCGGACCGCGGACCGGGTCCGCCGGTCCGTACGACGCGACCCCTTGACAGTGCGGGCGACCGGGCGCAGCATCCCTACCCAGCCGCGACTAACTACCCAGTGGGTTAATTAGCACCTCGGCACCTCCCCTCCGCTCGTCCTCCGCGTACCGTCGTGGAGTCCCCCGAAGGAGCACGCCGTGACCGTCCCCGCACCGCCCCGCGACGCCTCCCCGCCCGGGCAGCCGAAGAAGGCGGCCGCCGCCGCCTGGATCGGCAGCGCCCTGGAGTACTACGACTTCTTCATCTACGGCAGCGCGGCCGCGCTGATCTTCCCCGAGGTCTTCTTCGACGACTCCGACCCGGCCACCGCGACCCTGCTGTCGCTGGCCACGTTCGGTGTCGCGTACGCGGCCCGGCCGCTCGGCGCGCTCTTCCTCGGGCACGTCGGGGACCGGCTCGGCCGCAAGAAGATCATGGTCTTCACCCTGATGCTGATGGGCCTGTCGACCTTCCTCATCGGCTGTCTGCCCACCCGCGACCAGGTCGGCACCCTCGCCCCGGTCCTGCTGGTGCTGTGCCGGGTGCTGCAGGGCATCTCGGCGGCCGGCGAGCAGGCCAGCGCGAACTCGATGACCCTGGAACACGCCCCGCCGGACCGGCGGGGCTTCTTCACCAGCTTCACCCTCAGCGGCACGCAGGGCGGCCAGCTGCTGGCCACGCTGGTCTTCATCCCGATCGCCGCGCTGCCCGAGGAGCAGCTGCTGTCCTGGGGCTGGCGGGTGCCGTTCTGGCTGAGCGTCGCGGTCGCCGTCGTCGGGTGGGTCATCCGCCGCAGGCTGGACGAGACGCCGGCGTTCGAGCAGCAGACCGCCGGCGAGGGGGTCGTGAAGCTGCCGCTGGTCGTGCTGCTGCGCGAGCACCGGGCGGACGTCCTGCGGGTGGTCGCGGGCGCGCTGATCGCCTCGGTCAGCACGATCTTCACGGTGTGGGCACTGGCGTACGCCACCGGTGACTCGGTCGGCATGTCCCGCTCGTCGATGCTGTGGGTGGGCGCGCTGGCCAACGTCGTCGCGCTGGCCGCGATCCCGCTGTGGGCCGCGCTCTCCGACCGGGTGGGCCGCCGCCCCGTCTATCTGATCGGCGCCGTCGGCAGCGCGGTGACGATGTTCCTCTACCTGTGGGCGATCTCCACGGGCAGCTACCCGCTCACCCTGTTCCTCGGGATCGTCGCGTTCGGCGTGGTCTACAGCGCCGCGAACGGTGTGTGGCCGTCCTTCTACGGCGAGATGTTCCCGACCAGGGTCCGGCTCTCGGGCGTGGCGATCGGCACGCAGATCGGCTTCGCGGTGGCCGGGTTCGCGGTCACGTTCGCCGCGCGGATCGCCGGGCCCGACGGCGACGACTGGACGGCGGTGGCCCTCTTCACGGCCGCGCTGTGCGTGCCCCCGGTCATCGCGGCGGTCACGGCCCGCGAGACCCATCGCGTCCCCACCGAGCAGCTCGGTGAACGTGCCGTCGGGGAGGGCGCGGAGCGGCCGGAGAAGGTGACGGCCTGATCCGTGCCGAGGGCGTCCCCGACCGGTCAGGAATCGAGAAGCGCAGGTGGGCACGGGCCGTCTAGCCTGGCCTTGCCGCGATCGGGACGCCGGCGGGGACCGCGCACGCGGTCCCCGCCCGACGGAGGGGAACAACGAGCATGACCACGAGGACAGAGCAGCAGCCGGCCGGGCCGCACGCCGCCGACAGCCACGATCTGATCCGCGTGCACGGGGCGCGTGGGAACAACCTCAAGGACGTCAGCATCGAGATCCCCAAGCGCCGGCTGACGGTGTTCACCGGTGTCTCCGGCTCGGGCAAGAGCTCCCTGGTGTTCGACACGATCGCCGCCGAGTCGCAGCGGCTGATCAACGAGACCTACAGCGCCTTCCTGCAGGGCTTCATGCCGAACCTGGCCCGCCCCGAGGTCGACGTGCTCGACGGCCTGACCACCGCCATCACCGTCGACCAGCAGCGGATGGGCTCCGACCCCCGTTCCACCGTCGGCACCGCCACCGACGCCAACACGATGCTGCGCATCCTCTTCAGCCGGCTCGGCACGCCGCACATCGGCCCGCCCGCCGCGTACTCCTTCAACGTCGCCTCGGTCTCGGCGACCGGCGGCTTCACCGTCGACCGCGGTTCCGACAGGACGAAGACCGAGAAGGTCAGCTTCAGCCGCACCGGCGGCATGTGCACGCACTGCGAGGGCCGGGGCACCGTCTCCGACATCGACCTGACGCAGCTGTTCGACGACTCCAAGTCGCTCTCCGAGGACCCCTTCACCATCCCCACCTACACCGGCGACGGCTGGGTGGTGCGGGTCATCACCGAGTCGGGCTTCTTCGACAAGGACAAGCCGATCCGCGAGTACGGCAAGAAGGAGCGGCACGACTTCCTGTACCGCGAGCCGACCAAGGTGAAGATCAACGGGGTCAACCTCACCTACGAGGGACTGATCCCGAAGCTCCAGAAGTCGTTCCTGTCCAAGGACCGCGAGTCGATGCAGCCGCACATCCGGGCCTTCGTGGACCGGGCGGTCACGTTCACCGAGTGCCCCGAGTGCGACGGCACCCGGCTCAGCGCACTGGCCCGCTCCTCGAAGATCGGCGAGGTCAACATCGCCGACGCCTGCGCCATGGAGATCCGCGACCTGGCCGGATGGGTCCGCGGGCTCGAGGAGCCGTCGGTGACGCCGCTGCTGGCCAAGCTCCTGCACACCCTCGACTCGTTCGTGGAGATCGGCCTCGGCTACCTCTCGCTCGACCGCGCCTCGGGCACGCTCTCCGGCGGTGAGGCGCAGCGCACCAAGATGATCCGCCACCTCGGCTCCTCGCTCACCGACGTCACCTACGTCTTCGACGAGCCCTCGATCGGCCTGCACCCGCACGACATCCAGCGGATGAACAACCTGCTGCTGCGGCTGCGGGACAAGGGCAACACGGTGCTCGTGGTGGAGCACAAGCCGGAGACGATCGCCATCGCCGACCACGTCGTGGACCTCGGTCCCGGCGCCGGCACGGCGGGCGGCACCGTCTGTTTCGAGGGCACCGTCGACGGCCTGCGGGCGAGCGACACCGTCACCGGCCGCCACCTCGACGACCGGGCCAAGCTGAAGGAGACGGTCCGCAAGGCCACCGGCGCGCTGGAGATCCGCGGCGCGAACGCCAACAACCTCCAGGACGTCGACGTCGACATACCGCTCGGCGTGCTCTGCGTCGTCACCGGCGTCGCCGGCTCCGGCAAGAGCTCCCTCGTCCACGGCTCCGTGCCGGCCGAGGACGTGGTCTCGGTGGACCAGACCCCGATCCGCGGCTCGCGCCGCAGCAACCCGGCGACGTACACGGGGCTGCTCGACCCGATCCGCAAGGCGTTCGCCAAGGCCAACGGTGTCAAGCCGGCGCTGTTCAGCGCCAACTCCGAGGGCGCCTGCCCCACCTGCAACGGCGCCGGCGTCATCTACACCGACCTGGCGATCATGCAGAGCGTCGCCACGACCTGCGAGGACTGCGGGGGCAAGCGGTTCGACGCGTCGGTCCTCGAGTACCGCTTCGGCGGCCGGGACATCAGCGAGGTGCTCGCGATGTCGGTGACCGAGGCCGAGGAGTTCTTCCGCGAGGGCGAGGCACGCATCCCGGCCGCGCACCGGATCGTGGAGCGGATGGCGGACGTCGGGCTCGGCTACCTCACCCTCGGCCAGCCGCTCACCACGCTCTCCGGCGGTGAGCGGCAGCGGCTGAAGCTGGCCGTCCACATGGCCGACAAGGGCGGTGTGTACGTCCTCGACGAGCCGACCACCGGTCTGCACCTGGCCGACGTGGAGCAGCTGCTCGGCCTGCTCGACCGGCTCGTGGACTCCGGCAAGTCGGTCATCGTCATCGAGCACCACCAGGCGGTGATGGCGCACGCCGACTGGATCGTCGACCTCGGCCCCGGGGCCGGTCACGACGGCGGCCGGATCGTCTTCGAGGGCACCCCCGCCGATCTGGTCGCCGCCCGCTCCACCCTCACGGGTGAGCACCTCGCGGCGTACGTCGGCGCCTGAGGCACTCGTGGTACGCGCCGGGGCGGTTCTCTACGCCCCGGCGCGACGCGGGATGCCGTACGCCCGTTCCACCCGCAGTCGCAGCACCAGGCGCCGGTCGCGGACCATCGCGGCGCGGTAGTCGTCCCAGTCGGAGTGCTCGCCGTTGATGTCGCGGTACAGCCGAATCAGTTCCTCCACCGTCTCGTCGTACAGGTTCCCGGCGACGGGCGACAGGTCGGCGACGCCCTCGGCGACTGTGTAGGCCCACCGGTCGTCGGTGGTGACGTGGTAGGAGGCGCGGGGGTCGCGCCGCAGGTTGCGGGTCTTGGCCCGGTCGTCCGTGAGCGAGACGCGGACGACCCGCTCGTCGGGGTAGTAAGCGTGCATGACGTTCGACAGCTGGGGCCGCCCGTCACGTTTCAGGGTGACGAGCACTCCGCCGTGCCGCTCGGAGAGCAGGGCGAGCAGTGCGTTCTGTTCGGCGTCCTGGGTCATGACTCGTTCAACGGCCCGCACCGGGCCGGTGTTCCTCCGAGGAGAGCGAGGAGAGCGATGACAGTGCTGCGGCAAGAGGCCGATCCCGCCGAGGCCGGACTGGACGCGGGGGCGCTGGAGCGCCTGGACCGGCATTTCGCCCGCCGGGTCGACGAGGGGAAGCTGCCCGGGTTCCTGGTGGCCCTCGCCCGGGGCGGGCGCGTCGCGCACCTCACGGCGTACGGGGCCCGGGACGTGGCGGCGGGGCTGCCCGTGCGGAGCGACACCCTGTGGCGGATCTACTCCATGACCAAGCCGGTGACGGCCGTCGCCGCGCTGATGCTGGTGGAGGAGGGCCGCCTGTCGCTGGACGACCCGGTCGGCCGCCACCTGCCGGCGTTCGCGCGGCCGCGCGTGTACGAGGGCGGGTCGGGTGACGGGGTGCGGACCCGCCCTCCCGCCGGCCCCCTCCTCGTACGGCACCTGATGACGCACACCGCCGGTCTGACGTTCGCCTTCTACCACTCCCATCCCGTCGACGCGCTGTACCGCGAGGCCGGGCTGGAGTCGTCGGTGGCGCCGGGTGCGGATCTCGCGGGGACGACCGAGGTGTACGCGCGCCTGCCGCTGCAGTTCGATCCGGGCACGCAGTGGAACTACTCGGTCGCCTCGAACGTGCTGGGGCGGATCGTCGAGGTGGTGTCGGGCCGGCCGCTCGACGTGTTCCTCGCCGAACGGATCTTCCGGCCGCTCGGCATGGCGGACGCCGGGTTCCAGGTCACCGACGCGCAGGCGGAGCGGCTCGCGGAGCTGTACGGGGAGTCCGACGACGGCGGCATCGAGCCGATCGAGGGACTGCCGCTGCGGGGCCGGCCCCGGTTCCTGTCCGGCAGCGGCGGCATGGTGGCGTCCGCCCACGACTTCCACCGCTTCATGGAGCTGCTGCGCCGCCGCGGCGAACTCGACGGCGTGCGCCTGCTCTCCCCGGCGACCGTGGACCTGATGACCCGCAACCACCTCCCCGGCGGCGCCGACCTGCGTGCCTTCGGCAGCCGCCCCGCGCACGACGTGCCCGGCAACGAGGGCGTCGGCTTCGGCCTCGGCGTCTCCGTCGTCGTCGACCCGTCCCGTACGCAGGCCCCGTCCGCCCCCGGCAGCTACGGCTGGAGCGGGGTGGCCACGACCACGTTCTGGGTCGACCCGGGCCGCGACCTGACCGTGCAGTTCTACACACAGGTGCGGCCCAGGTCGTCCCACACCGTCTTCCGGGACCTCAAACGGCTGGTGCACGAGGCGGTGACGCGCTGACGGGCGTCAGGACAGGTGGGCCACCGCGTCCAGATGGGGCAGGTGGTGGTCGAGGCGTTCCCGCTTGGTGCGCAGATAGGTGATGTTGTTCTCGCACGGCGGTATCAGCAGCGGCACCTGCTCGGCGACCTGGATGCCGTGCCGCACCAACGCCTCGCGCTTGCGCGGGTTGTTGGACATCAGTCGCACCGAGCGCACGCCCAGGTCCTGGAGGACCCCGGCGGCGACACCGTAGTCGCGGGCGTCCACCGGGAACCCGAGCGCCAGGTTCGCCTCGACGGTGTCCAGGCCCTCCGCCTGCAGGGCCATCGCCCGCAGCTTGCCGAGGAGTCCGATGCCGCGGCCCTCGTGGCCCCTCAAGTAGACGACCACGCCCGCCCCTTCGGCGACGACCGCGCGCAGCGCCGACGCCAGCTGGTCGCCGCACTCGCAGTGCTGGGACCCGAAGGCGTCCCCGGTCAGGCACTCCGAGTGCAGCCGGGTGAGGACACCGTCCGTGCCGATGTCGCCGTACACCAGGGCGACCTGCTCGTCACCGCGGTCGTGGTCCAGGTAGCCGACCGCCTGGAACGTGCCGTACACGGTGGGCAGCGGCGCGTTCACGACGCGTTCCACACCGGTCCGCCGAGGGGACTTCTTGCCGAGTACGCCTACTTTTTCTGTCATGATTCTCGAGTTCCTAAGCAGAGACGAAAGGCCGTGACGATATGGGTGGTTCACAAAATCGGTCGGCGGCATACGGCCCGGTGCACGGTCTGTTGCCGGCGGACACTACAGAGGATGTACGGACGCGGGGAGCCGGTGTCTCACGGCAGATCGCGGTACTTCCGGTCGGGAGTTTCGAACAGCACGGTCCGTACCTTCCGTTGGCGACCGACACGCTGGTCGCCTGTGCGATCGCGCGGGAGATCGCCGACGCCCACCCGGTGCACCTCCTTCCGCCGGTGACGATCTCCTGCTCCCACGAGCACGCGGCCTGGCCGGGGACCGTCTCCCTCTCCTCCGTCACGCTCCACGCGGTGATACGGGACATCGCCGACTCGCTCCGCAGGTCGGGCACGGACACCCTGGTGCTGGTCAACGGGCACGGCGGAAACTACGTCCTGGGCAACGTCGTTCAGGAGTCCTCCGCCCGCGGCGAGCGGATGGCGCTGTTCCCGGCCCCGGAGGACTGGGAGACGGCCCGCGCACGGGCCGGCGTCGCCACGTCCCTCCTCACCGACATGCACGCGGGCGAAATCGAGACCTCCATTCTTCTCCACACACATCCCGAATTGCTCCGCCCCGGTTATGAGACCTCCGATCACGTCGCGGACGACCGCCGTCATCTCCTCACCACCGGCATGTCCGCCTACACCGATTCCGGTGTCATCGGCCGCCCTTCTCTGGGCACGGCGGAAAAGGGCAGGGAAATACTGGCAAGCCTGACGGATTCGTTCGCGGCGTATTTCTCGCTGCTGACGTCACCTCCCGGCCCGTCCGGGGAAGTGTGAGGACGAGGCCGAAGGCCGCCCCCCTCCCCGCCCGCCTTTCCCGGCCCGCCCGCATCTTCCAGCCCGTCCGGCGTTCGAGGACGAGGCCGGAGGCCGACCGGGGGTCCGGGGGCAGCGCCCCCGGGGACGGGAGGGGAAGGGGCGGCGGGGGCGAGAACACCACGCCCACCACCCCGCACCCCCGCGTACCACCGACCGACCAGCACCACCACACCCGGCAGGCTGGCCACGAGACTGAGCACCCCGTAGACGACCGCGACGGTCAGCCCCCGCCCCGCCCCCAGCCCGGCCGCTCCGAACGCCCACGCGGTGACCCCTTCCCGAGGCCCCCAGCCCCCCACATTCAGCGGCAGCCCCATCGCCAGCAACGCCAGCACGGCCAGCGGCAGCAGCTCCGTCATGGACGCGTCCGCCCCGGCGACATGAGCGGCGAGGACGAACATGGCGACGTACCCGGCCAGCACGACGACGGAGGAGACCAGCACACCGGGCGCGTTGCGCGGCGAGAACAACCCCTCACGGGCCTCCGCGAGCACCCCGGAGGCAACCCCCCGCCGCCCCGGAGCCCGGTTCATCCGCACCGCCAGCACCACCGCACAGGCCCCCAGCGCACCGAGCCCGACCACCGGCGCGGCCTGCCGCACTTCGTCGAGCACCGGCGACGGCATGCTCACCAGCACCACCGCCCCCACGGCGAACAGCGCGAGCTGCCCGGCGGTCCGCTCCAGCACCACCGCCCGCACTCCCCGCCCCAGGTCCCCGGCGCTCCGCCCGTGCCGCACGGCCCGGTGGACGTCACCCACCACACCCCCGGGCAGGGCCGCGTTGAGGAACAGGGCACGGTAGTAGTCGGCGACGGCCGCTCCCAGCGGCAGCCGGATCCCGATCCCCCGGGCGACCAGCGCCCAGCGCCACGCGCTGAACACGGTGGTCACCAGCCCGATCCCGAGCCCCGCGAGCAGCGTCGGCCCGTCGATGCGGCGCAGCCCCTCCAGCAGGACCCCGGTGTCGAGGCGCCACAGCAGGAGCGCGAGGATCGCGACGCCGCCGAGCGTGCCGAGACGGGCGCGCACGGCAGGGGTGTTGAGCCGGGCCGCAAGGCCACGGAACCCGGCACTCATGCCGCCCCGTCCACCGGCCGGCACAGTGCGAGCAGATCACTGTGGTGGACGACGACCCGCAACTCCCCCGCCGCACAGGCCGCCAGCCGCTCGGCCAGATAACCGTCGGCACGCGGTGCCAGTTCCGGCCGCTCCTCCACCGCCGCGCCGACCCAGCCCCGCAGCCACTGCTCGGTCAGCGCGGCCTGTCCGGGTCCGAGCCGCCAGGGGCTCGGGGCGAGCCGTACGGTCGCACCGTGCTCGGCGAAGACCTCGGCGGCGACCGTGACCGCGTCCGGGCCGAGCAGCCCGCCCCGGCGCTGGTGGGCGTTGAAGGCCTCCGTGATCTCCTGGTCCAGCGGATGCGGCTCGGTCAGCTCCACCCGTCCGGCCACCGACAGCGTCAGCAGGGCCGGACAGCCGGCTCCCGCGCAGGCGGCGGCGAGGGCGCCGACCTCCTCGCGGGTGAGGACGTCGAGCAGCGCGGACGCCGTCACCAGGGAGGCACCGGCCAGCGCGTCCGGGGTGAGCCGGGCGACGTCGCCGCGCCGGGTCTCGACGGTGACGTGGCTGCCGTCGGCGGCGGAGCGCGGGGAGGCGACGGCGGCGAAGTGCAGGAGGTAGGGGTCCCGGTCGTGCAGGACCCAGTGCTGGGCGCCGTCGAGGTGGGGGGCGAGCCAGCGGCCCATCGAGCCGGTGCCGCAGCCGATGTCGTGGACGACGCGTCCGTCGGCCCGGCGCGGCGGATCGGCGAGCCGGACGCGCAGCGGGTCGAGCAGGTCGTACGAGCGGGCGGCGGCGTCGGCCGGTTCGCGCAGCTGGAGCCACTCGGGGGCGTAGCGGGCCGGTTCGTCGTCGCCGGTGTCCCGCAGCCGCAGGGTGGCCCGTTCGCCGGGGCGGGGCGCGGGGCCGGCACCGGGGATGACGGACGGTCCGGCGGAGGCGGTGCCGGGTTCCACGGTGCCCCCTCGAGGTACGACGTCCCCGGGGCCGGGGCGGGCCGGAACCGTCCCGCCGTGCCGGTTGGTGGTCGCCGGTTTCGTCATGCGGCCCTCCGGGGTTCGGTGGGAAGCCGGCGCAGTACCGCCGCCAGGCTCTGTGCGGTGCCCGCCCAGCCGCCGAGTGCGGCCCGCCGGCTGCGGGCGGCGGCCTTGAGCCGGCGCCGCACGTCCGCCTCGCCGAACCAGCCGCGCAGTTCGGCGGCGATGGCGGCGGGGTCCTCCGGCGGGACGAGGATGCCGGGCACTCCTCCGTCGGGTGCGCGGCCGACCGCCTCGGGCAGCCCGCCGACGTCGGTCGCCAGCACCGGGATGCCGCGCGCCAGCGCCTCGGTGACCGCCATGCCGTACGTCTCGGCGTACGAGGTGAGCACCATGAGGTCGGCGGCGGCGTAGCTGGCGTCGAGTGCGGCGCCGGCCTGCGGGCCGGTCAGCTCCAGCCGGTCCTCGAGGCCGTGTTCGCGGATGAGGTTCCGCAGGTGGGCGACGTACTCGGGGTCCTGTCCGAGCCCGCCGACGAGCGCGCAGCTCCACGGCAGGTCGGCCACCGCCGCCAGGGCCTCCACGAGCCGGTGCTGTCCCTTGCGCGGGGTCACGGCGGCCACGCACAGCAGTCGTGAGACGCCGTCGGTGCCGGGTGCGAGGGGCGCGATGTCGGCGCCGGGGGCGGCGACGTGGACGCGGTCGGGGGCCAGGCCGTGGTGGGAGACGAGACGCCGTACGGCCCAGTCGCTGGTGGCGATCACCGCGGGCACCGCCCGCAGCACCGCGCGCTCGCGGGCGTCCAGTTCGGCGGCGACGGCCGCGTCGAGTCCGGTCTCGTCACCGAGCGGCAGATGCACGAGGACGGCCATGCGCAGCCGCCCCTCCTCCGCCTGCGGGACGAGGATCTCGGGCACCCCGCAGGCGACCAGCCCGTCGAGCAGGACGACGGCGCCGTCCGGCAGTTCGCGCAGGGTGCGGGCGAGTTCGGCGCGGGCGGCGGCGTCCGGCCGGGGCCAGGCACCGGCCACGGCGTGCCGGTGCACCTGCCAGCCGAAGCCGGGCAGGTCCAGGCACACGCGCCGGTCGTAGGCGTTGCCGCCGCTGGGCGCGGCCGGGTCGTCGACACCGCCCGGCATCACGAAGTGCACGGAGCGCAGGGACATGGGGATGATCCCGCCGTTCCTCGGAAAGGCCGCCTGCACCGGGACGTAGCCCAGGCGGGCGGTCCCGGCCCGGCCCGCGGCCGTGCCGGGCACGTCGACGGCCGTGCCGGGCACGTCGACGGCCGTGTCGGGCACGTCGACGGCCGTGCCGGGCATGTCGACGGCCGTGCCGGGCATGTCGATCGTCGTGTCGGTCACAGGGCACGCTCGTAACTCGCCCAGGCGATGTGCGACTCGTGCAGGGTGACGGCGATGCCCGCGATGCCCTTGGCGCCCTCGCCCAGCGCCCCTTTGTGTATGCGTTCGGCGAGCCGGTCGGCGATGACCTTGGCCAGGTACTCCGTGGAGGTGTTGACCCCCGCGAAGTCGGGCTCGTTGTCGAGGTTGCGGTAGTTCAGCTCGCCGACGACGGCCCCGAGTTCCTGCGTGGCCAGGCCGATGTCGACGACGATGTTGTCCTCGTCCAGCTGTTCGCGCCGGAAGGTGGCGTCCACGAGGAACGTGGCCCCGTGCAGGCGCTGGGCCGGTCCGAAGACCTCGCCGTGGAAGCTGTGGGCGATCATGATGTGATCGCGGACGGTGATGCTGAACAACGGACGACCCTCCAGGTGCGGCGCGTCTGCTCCCCGGCCGATCTCCGACGGGGATGCCGTGTAGTACGGCTGACCTCCTTCCCCTGTTCAGCGTCCGCCACGTCTTTTCTCAGGTCAGGCGCGCCGGTGCCGTTACGGGGTGTCGTAGCGCACGCGGTGGCACAGGGCCGGGATCTCCCCGGAGGCGAGGCGGGGCATGACGTCGGGCAGTTCCTCGAAGGCGGACTCGCCGGTGACGAGGGCGTCGAGGGCGGGGTCGGCGAGCAGGTCGAGGGCGAGGGCGAGCCGGTCGGCGTAACTGCGGTTCGCGCGGGCCGGGGAGACGGTGCCGACCTGGCTGCCGCGGACGGTGAGCCGCCGGGAGTGGAAGGCCTCGCCCAGCGGGAGACTCACCTTCCGGTCGCCGTACCAGCTCAGTTCGACGACGGTGCCCTCGGTGCGGAGCAGTTCGAGCGCCCGGCTCAGTCCCTGCTCGGTGGCGCTGGCGTGCACGACCAGGTCGCACTCGCCGAGCGCGTCCCCGGGCAGCGCGAAACCGACGCCGAGCGCCGCCGCGGTCTTCGCGCGCGCCGGGTCGGCGTCGACGAGCTGCACCCGCACGCCGGGGAACCTGGCCAGCAGCGCGGCCACCGAGCAGCCGACCATCCCGCCGCCGACGACGGCGATCCGGTCACCGACCAGCGGCGCGGCGTCCCACAGCGCGTTGACGGCGGTCTCCACGGTGCCGGCCAGCACGGCCCGCCCGGCGGGCACCCCCTCGGGCACGGGGGTGACGGCGGACTCCGGCACGACGTACCGCGTCTGGTGCGGATACAGGCAGAACACGGTGCGTCCGACGAGCGCCTCCGGTCCCTCCTCCACCACGCCCACGTTGAGGTAGCCGTACTTCACGGGGGCCGGGAAGCCGCCCTCCTGGAACGGCGCCCGCATGGCGGCGTGCTGGCTCTCCGGCACCCCGCCGCGGAAGACGAGCGTCTCCGTGCCCCGGCTGATCCCGGAGCAGAGCGAGCGCACCAGCACCTCGTCCGGGCCGGGGGCGGGCAGGCCGACCTCACGGATCGACCCCCGGCCGGGTGAGTCGAGCCAGAACGCGCGTGCGGTGCGGTTCATCGAAGTCCTCCTGAACGGTCGGGAAGCCGCGCCCGTACCGAGTGGTGCACAGGCCGCGCACAAGGTAGCGGCGTTGATCGACTCTGTCACACGGCCGGAGGATGCTCGGTGGCCCTGAACAACGGTTACGACGCGAGGCTCGTACAGCAGGAGACCGCCGTGGGGGCGGGCGCGCAGGTCCTGTTGCTGGCCCTGATAGGCACGGCGATCGGCATGGGTCCCGCGGGCTGGCTGACCGGCCTCGCGTTCGCGATCGCCACCTGGGCGGTGCTCTCCCGGGCCCTGCACCGGTCCCGGCCGCGTTCCTTCGGCCCGGCCAACCGGGTCACGCTCGGCCGCGCCGTCCTCGTCGGCGGGGTCACCGCGCTGGTCGCCGACTCGTTCCAGGACTCACCGCCCGTCTCCCTCTTCGTGGGCCTGACCGCCGTGGCGCTGATCCTGGACGGCGTGGACGGCAAGGTGGCGCGCAGGACGGGGACGTCGACCGCGCTGGGCGCACGCTTCGACATGGAGGTGGACGCGTTCCTCATCCTCGTGCTGAGCGTGTACGTGTCGATGACGATGGGTTTGTGGGTGCTGCTGATCGGCGGGATGCGGTACGTCTTCGTGGCCGCCGCACGCGTCTGGCCGTGGCTGACCGCCCCGCTCCCGCCGAGCACGGCCCGCAAGACGGTGGCCGCGCTCCAGGGCGTGCTGCTGCTGACGGCGGGCGCGGCACTGCTGCCCCACGCGGTCAACGTCGGTGTGGTGGTGCTGGCGCTGGGGCTGCTGGTGTGGTCGTTCGGCCGGGACGTGCTGTGGCTGTGGCGGACGTCCCGGGTGGCGAGGGTTCCCGCGGCGCACGAGGTGCGCGAACTGGTCGCCGGCTGACGGCCGGTGGGGGCGCGCCGGACGGGCCCGGCCCGGCCGTGGTGTTCCCTGCGGGGCAGGCGGGCGGGCGCGCCGCTCCCGTCACGCTCTTCGGGGCAGCAGCAGCACCGCCGCCCCCGTCACACCGGCCAGTACCAGCCACGGCACCACCGGCGGCAGCCCCGCGTCCAGCAGCGTGCCGGTCGCCGAGCTGCCGAGCAGGACGATCAGGCCGGAGACCGAGGACAGCGCCCCGGTGTAGAGGCCGAGCCGGCCCTCCTCGGCGAGGTCGGGCACCCAGGCCCGGGCCACGGGCACGACGAGCATCTGACCGAGGGTGAGCAGGACGACGAACCCGGCCGCGGGCACCAGACCGGCGGTCCCCGACCACCCGGCGGGACGTGCCGCCGCCACCACGGCGAAACCGGCCGCGACGAGCAGCAGGCCGACCGCCATCGACCGGCGCATCGCCAGCCGCTCCCCCACCCAGCGGGTGACCGGCAGCTGCGCGGTCACCACCAGCAGCGAGGACAGGGCGAACAGCCAGGCCAGCGCCGTCTGGGAGCCGGTGACGCGCTCCACCTCCGCCGGGAGGGCGAGATACAGCTGGTTGTAGGCGAGCAGGTAGGCGCCGAAGGCGCAGCACAGGCCGAGGAAGGGCCGGTTGCGCAGCACCATCCGCAGTCCGCCCTTGACCGGCGTCCGGTCCCGCCCGGGTATGCGCTGCGGCAGCAGCCGGGCGTGGCCGGCGAGCACGAGCACGAAGACCCCGGCGCCCGCCAGGCACGCGGTGCGGAAGTCCACCGCCAGCAGCAGCGCGCCCAGCAACGGCCCGACGAACGCGCCGGCCTGTCCCGCCACGGTGAACAGCGCCAGCACCCGGGTACGGGATCCCCCGCCCGCCTCCTCCCACATGACCGCCTGCCCGGCCACCTCCGACTCGACGGCCGGGGAGAACAGCGCGGCGGCGAACCCGATCAGCACCACCGCGCAGATCACCGCCCAGGTCCGCTCGGCGTACCCCAGCCACACGAAACCGGTGATCCGCAGCGCGCACCCCGCGAGCACCACCGGCCGGATGCCGTACCGGTCGGCCAGCGCCCCACCGACCACGAACAGCCCCTGCTGGCTGAACGTCCGCAGTCCCAGCACCAGCCCGACCAGCCAGCCCGCCATTCCCATGGCCTGTCCCAGATGGGCGGAGAGGAAGGGCAGTACGGCGTAGAACCCGAGGTTGAAGGCGAGTTGGGTGACGATCAGCAGCCGCAGCAGCGGGGAGAGCCGGGTCCGGCCCGCCGCCTCGCGCGGACGCGTGGGCAGAATGGTCATCGTGTCTCCACCAGTTCCTCGGTGACCGGTGAAGGGCGCGCGGGCGCCTCCCCGGACGTGTGATTCCCGGTCCGCCCGCGCCGCCGCCCGGGGCCCACCACCCTGATGCTGAAGTCACGCACTTGCAAAGCATATGCAAGAGCTCTTTAGAGGTGATCAAGGGGGGTGAGGACCGGCCGGCGCGCCTGGGATCCACATACGCGACATTCGCCGTCGAAGCCGAACAAGGCCGACCGGGCGCCTCACCCCACCTCGCCTACTCGAGACCGGCGGCGCCGAGCAGCCGGACCAGGTCCTTGCGCCCGTACCCGAGCCGACGGGCCCGGTCGGTCGCCATCAGCACCAGGTGTGCCACGATCTCCGCCGCGTATCCGTTCTGGTGGTCGGCGTCGAACCACTCCTGGGGTTTCTCGACCCCCAGGCTGTTCATCACCAGCCCGTGCTCACGGCGGACCTCCGCGACGGTGCCGGCGACCGCGTCCAGGAGCGTCCTCCCCGGCCGCTCGCACTCCAGGGCGAAGCAGCCCCGGTCGACCGGCTCACACCCTTCCGGCGGACGCGCCCGGAGCCCCGCGTACCGCTCGTCCCCGAATCCGGTGTGCCCGAACTCGTCGTGCACCAGGGCGAACCGGTGGAACCCCGGCGGGGCGGGAGGCGGTGGCGGCGTGTACGCCCACCCCGCGTCCTCGTACAACTGCCGCTTCACCTCCTCCTCTTCGGCGTGCGTCACGGTGAAGCCGGTGGCCTCGTTCCGCCCGGTCGTCGTGCCGTCGGGGTTGCGGTGGAGGTGCAGGCTCATGAGGTACTCCGGTCGTCCGTGGCGTGTGAGGACGGGAGATGTTCCCGTCACCGGATCGAACGGACCGCCCGCCCCGCACGTGCCCGCGTCGCACAGCACCACCCGATCGTGTGACACCGCCCGCCGACGACGTCACCACCGGCCACGGCATCACCGCCCCGACGGACCGCCGTTGCACCGGGGGCGGTTGTCAGGGGCGGGAGTTATCCTCACAAGGCGCTTGTGACACATGTGTCTTGCGACCACGGGGGGTGTCCATGCACGACCGTGACCAGAGTTTCCTTCAGGACTGTCCGGGTGGTCACCCGGGCATGTCGACCGAGGCGGGGATCGACGTCCAGCGACAGCTGGAGTCCTTGATCCAGGACTTCCGGACCAGTGATCCCCCGATGCCGGTGATCGTGCTGCACGCCGAGGACCCCGCCGACGACGACCGCGTCACCGAACTCGTCGACGAACTGAGCGAGGGTCAGCAGCGTCACGGCACCCGCCTGGCCGTCGCGCCGACCGAGCCGCAACCGGGGGACCACGATCCCACCGCCCGGGCCGCGCGGCTCCTGATCGACCTCGGCGACTCCAGGAAGTGGGGCGATCGGTCCGCCTCCTACCGCCCCTACTCCTTCCCCCGCCTCAACCTGGTGCGCGCCCTCCAGGAGGCCACCGACGACCCGGAGATGCGCGAGCACTGGCCGACCGCCCCCGGCGGCACCCCGGACGGGAACGTCCAGCGGGAGCGGGCCCAGACGCACCTGCTGCGCATCCTGGCCCGGCAGCGCTGGCGTCCCCGCAGGCCCGCGCGCGGAAACCGGCTCATGCTGCTCAACGACGTGCAGCAGTTCCTCCCCATGGGCGTCCTGGGTGCCTTCACCGCGCTGCTCACCCGCCCCGAGTGGTACATCGCCGTCCTGGCGGGCATCGGGCTGATGGTCCTCCTCGCCGTCCTCAACCACGTCCCCGGGCGCGCTCCCCTCTTCCTGTGGCTGCGCAGGGAGAGCCGGTGGTTCCTGACCACGACGTTCCTCCAGTCCGCCGCCCGCCGCCAGTCGACCAGCGTGCGGCTGCTGCGGCCCGTCCGCTCCTGGCGTGCCATAGCGGCACGCGCCTACGACGTCGCCGAGGCCATGCGCGAGGGCGGCCCGTTCCCCCTCCAGCTGTACGTGCTGGCGCTCTTCGAGGACCTGCGCGACAACCACCGGCGCGGCAGCTGGGACCTCCGGGGATTCAAACGGACGCGCCCGCCGGTGCTGTTCCTGCGCCGCATAGCCCGGGAGAACGGCGGCGTAGAGCTGATCAGGGCGGTCAGCGACGTCCGCAGCCGGCGCAGCGAACTCGACCCGCTGCTGATCGTGGCGGGCGTGGCGGCGGACGACGCGGCACTGCTCGACCGGGGCGCGGACGCGGATCCTCCGCCCAATCGGCCGCAGCAGCCCCCGTCCCAGCCCTCGCGCCTCCCGCAGCGGCTGCGGCACTGGTACGACGAATGGGCCGGGAACCTCCGGGCCGACCAGTCGCCGAGCAGGACGAACGCCCTGCCCTGGGTGCTCAGGATCCCGCTGCCGCCCGGCGAGCTGGTGCAGCTGCGGCAGTCGGACTGGCGGTGCGTCAGGGCGAGACACCGGCCGCCCGTGGCCCGCGTGGTGTGGTCGGTGCACAGCCTGCTCCTCGTCCTCGCCCTGGTCGTCACCGCGGGCGTCGTCCACGCCCGCGAACTGCACCGGACGTACTGCTCGGCGGGCCTGCTGACCGCCGACCGCGACACCGAGCGGCGTCCCGCGCCCGGCGGCGGCACGGAGTGCGTCGGCATAGCCACCAAAGACGTCCGGTTCGGCGCGCACCTGAGCGGCGGAACCTCCGAGGAGGGCAAGCGGCTGCAGGAGCTGGAGAGGCTGGTGCGCGCCGAGAACAGCGAGGTTCTGCGCGACCACCCGGAGGACTACGTCACGGTGGTGTACGCGGGACCGCTGAGCTCCTCCTCGGTGGACCCGTCCCTGGTCAAGGGCGCCGAGGAGCTGACCGGCGTGTACCTCGCGCAGCGCGTCGTCAACGAGAACTACACGGTGAAACTGCGGGTGCTGCTCGCCAACGGCGGCGCGGACATGGGGCACCAGCGCGTCGCGGCCGACGCGATCGCCGAGTACGCCGACCGCGACCCGACCGTCGTCGGCGTCGTCGGCTTCGGCCGCGACCTGCAGAGCAGCCCCGACGTCACGCGCCGGCTGCACGCCGTGGGGCTGCCCGTCGTCTCCGGCACCAACTCGGCGACCTACCTGCCGAAGGAGTTCTCCAACTGGTTCAGTCTCGCGGCCCCCGACGAGCACCAGGCCGAGGCACTCGGCCTCATCGCCCGGCAGCTGCGCTCCCGCGACAGCGCCCCGCACGCCCTGGTGCTGGCCCGCGACACCAAGGAGTCGCAGGACCGTTACACCAGCGAACAGGCCCTGTACGGCGGGGAGATGCTGAAGCGGGAGGGCTTCCGGCTGCTGCCCACGCAGCGCTACCGGGTGGCCAACGGCAAGCCCGAACTACGGTTGCACGCGGAGAGCATCTGCCGGGGTGAGGACGTTCCCTCGGTGATCTACTTCGCCGGACGGGTCGAGGACATCGGACCGCTGATGACACAGCTGAGCACCGAACCGGGCTGCGCGAACAGACAGATCTCGATCCTCACGGGCGACGACCTGAGCAAGGCCCGGTTCTCCGGCACGGGCGGCCGCGACGGCGTGGCCCCGCGGATCACGCTGTACCACGCGGCCCTGGCCGAGCTGAAGGAGGCCGCGTCCAGGACCGCCTTCTACGAGGACGCCGCCAACTACCTCCCCTGGCTGGAGGACGGAGAGGCCACGTACGACGCCGCCGGCTTCGCGAGCGGGCAGACCGCCCTCTCCCACGACGCCACGCGCGCCCTGTACTGGGCGGCCAGCCTCGGGGACGTGCGTCAGAGCCGCGCGGCGACCTGGGTCAACCTCAGGAACGTCAGGCTCGACGGCATGGCCACCGGAACCATCGACTTCACCGACGCACCCCTGTACGAGGAGCGCCACGGCCACAGCATCGTCCTCAACCGGGTCCGGAGAACCCCGGAGGGCGTCTCGCGGACGGAGGTCCTGTGCAGCAGACCGGCCGGCAGCACCGAGCCGCTCAGTGTGAAGGAGTGCGCCATAGGGTGAGCGGGCCGGCGGTTGTTACGCTCCCCGAGTGAGGATTCCGGGACCCGAAGAGATCCGCGCGCTGCACGAGAAGCACGCACCGAACGCCGAGGCGTTCGCGCTCGTCCACACGCACTGCGAGATCGTCTGGAGCGTCGCCGAGCAGCTCATCTCGGCCTCGCGTCTCGACGTCGACGCCGAACTGGTCCGCGCCGGCTGCCTCCTCCACGACATCGGCGTCTACCGCCTCTACGGTGACGACGGCCGCCTGGACCACGCGAACTACGTCCGCCACGGACTGCTCGGCCACGAACTCCTCGCCGGTGAGGGCCTTCCGGAGCCCCTGTGCCGGTTCTGCTCCCACCACACCGGGGTGGGGGTCACGAAGGACGACGTCCTGCGCCAGGGCCTTCCGATCCCTCCCGCCGACTACCTCGCGGTGTCGCGGGAGGAGCGGCTGGTGATGTACGCGGACAAGTTCCACAGCAAGTCCCGGCCGTCGGCGTTCCTCTCCCCCGACGCGTACGCCGCCCACGTCCGCCGCTTCGGCGAGGAGAAGGTGACCGCGTTCGAGGCCCTGCGCACGGAGTTCGGCGACCCGGACCTCGACCGGCCGGTGCCGTGCGGAGGAGGCGCGGAGGGAGGCTCCGGGACGGCCGCGGTTCACGCGTAGGGGTCGGGGATCACCTCGGTCGCCGACTCCAGGACCTTCTCCACCCGCAGGACCGCGCTGCGGACGGCTCCCGAGTCCGCGAACAGCACGTCGGGAACATCCGACTCGTAGAAGCGGAGGTACCCGATGGTGCCCACGGTCGTCGTGCGCGCGCCGAGCCACAGCACCATCCTGCGCAGGTCGTCGAACTCGTCGGGATGCGCCTCCTGCCGCACGGTCAGCGCCCACTGCGGCCCGTCGGAGCACAGCTCCCCGACCAGCGCACCCCCGATCCGCAGCGCCGGCCCCCGGTCTCCCCAGAGGGGGTACGCGTAACCGTCGTCCTGCCGGCCGCCCTCCTCCCCCAGGTGCCAGCGGAGCAGAGCGAGGTCCCGCGGCGGGAGCGAGCCCGGCAGATCGAGCGCGAGCTGGAGTTCGTGGATGTCGGCCATGATCAGAAGGCTACGAGTCCCGGTGCCGTGTCCTCCACCGCGGTCCGGCGAGGGTTCCGGACCGCGGTGGGTGCGCGTGCCGTGTCCGAGGGCGTGTGGCGGAGGTGCTTCGCGTGTGACCACGTCGCCCCACCGGCTCGCATCGCCCGCCCCACGAAGAAGGCGCACGCCGCCGGCGAGCGGACGCGTGGAGTGGAGCGTTGGACCGGCCCCCGCCCGGGAGCCGTGACGCCTCGCACTCCCGTCGGGGCGTCAGCGCCGGGGCGTAGGCCACGCGTCGAGTGCCAGCTCGGCGGTTCCGGTCAGCTCGGCCGCCGTGGCTCCGTCGCGGGCGCGCTGTGACATGCCCTGGATGACCGCGGCGAAGTACGCGGCCAACGAGCCGGGGTCGGCCGTGGGCGGTAGCTCGCCTGTCCGCTGCGCACCGCGCAGGCGTGCTTCGAAGGTGGCCAGGTTCTCGTTGCGCAGGTTACGCAGGAACGCCTCGATCTCGGCGTCCTGCGGGGTGACGTTGGTGGCTGCGCTGATGGTCAGGCAACCGGCCGGGTGGGAGGGGTCGGGGTAGATGACCGCCGCCTCCCTCAGGATGCGGCCGAACGCGCCGTAGGCCGTGGGCTCCTCCTCCAGGGCGACGCTCATGAAAGCGCCGACGGGTGAGCGGCCGTAGTGGTACACGGCCTCCTGGAACAGGGACTTCTTGTCCCCGAAGGCCGCGTACAGACTGCCGGGCCTGATGCCCATCGCCTCGGTCAGGTCACCGATGGAGGTGGCCTCGTAGCCGCGCTCCCAGAACAGGCGGGTTGCCGCCGTCAGTGCCGCGGTGCGGTCGAACGCCCGTGGCCTGCCTCGCCTGGTACCTGTGTCGCTCACGCCCTTCATTTTAGAGCACTCGCTCAAGAAGCTTGCTATCTTCTTTTTTGAGCAATCACTCAACAAACTGGGAGTGTGATCACCAGCCATGAACACACGTGCACTCGAGGGCAAGGTCGCACTGGTCACCGGCGGCAGCCGTGGGATCGGCCGGGCCATCGCGCAACGGCTCGGCCGGGACGGCGCCGTCGTCGCCGTCGCCTACGCCCGCGATTCGGCGGCGGCGCAGGAGGTCGTGGAGCGCATCCGGAAGAACGGAGGCCGTGCCTTCGCGCTGCGGGCAGAGCTGGGCCGGCACGGCGACGCGGCCTCCCTGTGGGCCGCCTTCGACGCCCGCGCGGGCGAGTACGTGCCCGACGGGGACGTCGACATCATCGTCAACAACGCCGGCATCGGCCGTAGCCCGGATCTCGCCTCCCTGACCGAAGAGGGCTTCGACGAGGTCTTCGCCGTGAACGTCCGCGCACCGTTCTTCATCGTTCAGCAGGGTCTGAAGCGGTTGCGTGACGGAGGCCGGATCATCAACGTCTCCAGTGGTGTGACCCGTATCGCCATGCCGGAGATCATCGCCTACAGCGCCACCAAGGGCGCCCTCGACACCTTCACCCTCACCCTCGCCAAGGAACTGGGCCCCCGGGGCATCACGGTGAACTCGGTGGCGCCCGGTGTGATCGACACGGATGTCAACGCCGGCTGGCTGCGGGGCGATCCGGAAGCCGAAGCCCGCGCGGCCTCCCTGGCCGCGCTGGGCCGGGTCGGACAGCCGGACGACGTGGCCGACATCGTGGCCTTCCTGGCCTCGGACGACGCGCGCTGGGTGACCGGACAGGTGATCGACGCGACGGGCGGTTCCGGGCTGTGAGCCCTCTCCCTCGGGCGGGTGCGCCCGGCGGGGGGACCCGCCCGAGGGAGTCCGCCGTTCGCCCTCACCGTGAGCCGTGGCCATCAGCGGCCTCACCTCACCCACCCGCACAGAGGTGCCCGCCCCGCATCCCGTCGCAGGCACCCGACCGGCCGTCACTCCCGGCTCGCGCCGGGGACACGCGCCGTGGCCTTCGCGCCCCTTCGGACCGCTCGCCCCGTACGGACGTCCCGCCCTCCCCGCGTACAGCGCCTCCCGCACACGTCCCCGCCCCTACCCACCTGTTCACGAGACCGCAACACCCGTTCTCAGCATGCGGATTGTCACGGGGCCCCCTCGACAAACCGGGGAGATCGCTGCCACTCTCCCGCCATGTCCCTCGCCCCTCGTGTCCTGCGCCGCGTCCTCGCCGGCGCCACCGTCGCCCTCCTCGCGGCCGCCGTCGGCTGCGCCCCGCAGCCGGAGGACGACGCGTCCGCCAAGCCCTCCGGCTCGACCGGCGCTTCGTGCTCCCCGGGCGAGCTCGCCACGAAGACCTCCGGCAAGCTGACGATCGCCACCGACCAGCCCGCCTACGAGCCGTGGTTCAAGGACGACGACCCGTCCAACGGCGAGGGCTTCGAGTCGGCCGTCGCGTACGCCGTGGCGGAGAAGCTGGGGTACGGCGAGGACGCCGTGGTCTGGCAGAGCGTGCCGTTCAACAAGGCCTTCGCACCAGGGGAGAAGACCTTCGACTTCGACATCAACCAGGTCTCCGTCAGCGACGAGCGCAGGAAGGCCGTGGACTTCTCGTCCGGCTACTACGACGTGCGCCAGGCCGTCGTCGCGCTGAAGGGCTCCGAGGCCGCGAAGGCGACCGGCGTCGCGGACCTCAAGGATCTCAAGTTGGGCGCCCAGGTGGGCACAACGAGCCTCGACTACATCGAGGACGTCGTGCGGCCGACCCGGGACGCCGCCGTCTACGGCAAGAACGACCAGGCCAAGTCCGCGCTGAAGAACGGCCAGGTCGACGCGATCGTGGTCGACCTGCCGACCGCGTTCTACATCACCGCCGCCGAGGTGACCGACGCCGAGATCGTCGGCCAGTTCGAGAACCAGGAGGGTGCCCCGGAGCAGTTCGGGCTGGTGCTGGACAAGGGGAGCGCCCTCACCCCCTGCGTGACCGACGCCGTGGACGCCCTGCGCGAGGACGGCACCCTGGCGGAGATCGAGCAGCGGTGGCTGGCCGACGCGGTCGACGCCCCGGTGCTCACGTGACCGTCGTCAAGGGCGGGTCCGGCCGGGACGGCGCGGACGACGGCAAGGGGGTCGTCGAGGACCTCTACGTCCCGTCGCCGCGCCGGCTGGAGCGCGAGCGGTACCGGCGTGCCCGGGCCCGCCGCGCCACGGCGATCGCCGCACTGTCCACCCTGGTCACCGGGGCCGCCCTCTACCTGCTCGTCGTCGGCGCGCCCGGCTGGCCGCGCACCAAGGAGACGTTCTTCGACGCCCGGTACGCGCGCGAGGCGTTCCCGAAGGTCCTGGAAGGGCTCTGGCTGAACCTGCGGCTGCTGCTGGTGTGCGGCGCCGCCGTGCTGGTGCTCGGCATGCTCATCGCCGTGGCCCGCACCCTGCGCGGCCCGGTGTTCTTCCCGCTGCGGGTGCTGGCGGCGGCGTACACCGACTTCTTCCGCGGACTGCCGCTGATCATCAACCTGATGATCGTGGTCCTGGGCGTTCCCGCGCTGCGGCTCCAGGGTGTCACGGTCGACCCGGTGCTGCTCGGCGGTACGGCGCTGACGCTGACGTACTCGGCGTACGTGGCGGAGGTGTTCCGCGCGGGCATCGAGTCGGTGCACCCCTCGCAGCGCGCCGCGGCCCGCTCCCTGGGCCTGACCAACCGGCAGGCGCTGCGGTTCGTGGTGCTGCCGCAGGCGGTGCGCCGCCAGGTGCCGCCGCTGCTGAACGACCTGGTGTCCCTGCAGAAGGACACCGGGCTGGTGTCGATCGGCGGCGCCGTCGACGCCGTACGGGCGGCGGACATCGTCGTGGGCCGCAGCCTCAACTACACGCCGTACATCGTGGCCGGGCTGGTGTTCGTCGCCCTGACCATCCCGATGACCCGCCTCACGGACTGGGTGACGGCCCGGACGGACCGCAGGCGGGCGCAAGGAGGAACGACGTGAGCGAGAACGTGCCGGTGCTGCGGATGGAGTCCGTGCGCAAGACCCTCGGCGGCTCGGTCGTCCTGCGGGACGTCGACCTGGAGGTCGCCCCGCACACGGTGACCGCGCTGATCGGCGCCTCCGGCTCCGGCAAGTCGACGCTGCTGCGGTGCGCCGGCCTCCTGGAGGACGTCGACGACGGCGTGATCTGGCTGGACGGCGAGGAGATCACCGACCCGCGCGCCGACCAGGACGCGGTGCGGCGCCGGATCGGCGTGGTCTTCCAGGCGTACAACCTGTTCCCCCACATGACGGTGCTGGAGAACATCACCCTCGCCCCGCGCCGGGTGCACCGCGTCCCCCGCGCCCGGGCCGAGGAACAGGCCCGGGAACTGCTGGAACGGCTCGGTCTGGGCGGCAGGGCGGGCGAGTACCCGGACCGGCTCAGCGGCGGCCAGCAGCAGCGGGTGGCGATCGCGCGCGCCCTCGCCGTACGGCCCCGGCTGCTGCTGCTCGACGAGATCACCGCGGCCCTCGACCCGGAACTGGTCGGCGAGGTGCTGGACGTCGTGCGCGGCCTCAAGGTCGACGGCATGACCATGGTGCTGGCCACGCACGAGATGGGCTTCGCCCGCGAGGTCGCCGACCAGGTCTGCTTCCTGGACGGGGGCGTGGTGCTGGAGCGCGGCACCGCCGAGCAGGTCTTCGGCGACCCGCGGCAGGACCGCACGCGGCGCTTCCTGCGGCGGATCGTGGAGGCGGGCCGCCTGTAGGGAGCGGGGTGAGGGGAGTCTCGTACGCCGCGGCCCACGCCCCGCAGTCCACGCACAGCCTCGGGGATTCCGCTTCCGGGGTTCGAAAAGGAGTGCGGTGACCACGTTGACCGGAAAGCGGGAAGACCAAGTGACGCGCACCACGCCAAAGCGACCCGTCGATGTCGAGGCACTGTTCCCTGGACTCCGGAAACACCGTCGCACGAGCACTCGGCTGCACCCCCGGCAGGGCTCCCCGGAACCCGGGCAGAGCTCGGTGGCGGGCCCGTTCCTGTGGCCCGCCACCGAGCCGTGGCCCGTATGCACCGTGCGGCACGACAAGCGCACCGGGCGCCGGCCGGTCAATGTGCGTCTGGAGCGCCGGATTCTCGACGCGGCGTGGCGGCGGGACCCTCAGCGCGGCCCCTCGGACACGGAACGCGCGACCCTGGCGGAGCTCGAACCGGGCCCGCACGCGTCCCCGGGATCCGCGACAAGGATCCGATTCCGCTGCTGGCCGCCGCCCAGTTGTACACCCGTGACATCCCGGATCCGACGGATCCCGGCGACTGCGACCTCCTTCAGGTCCTCTGGTGTCCATTCGAGGCCCATGGCCCGGATCACACGATCGACGTGGTCCTGACATGGCGCCGTTCACAGGATGTGGCGGAGGCGTTGGCGGACATTCCCGAGCCGGTGGTCGTCGGCCGCAAGGAATGCGTGCCCCATCCTCGCGTACTCGGCCCCGAACAGGTGGTGGAGCACGAGTATGTCGGCCTGCTCGACCCCGAACTGCAGGAAGGGATCGAGCTCTGGGAAGAGGAACGGCTTGACGCGGAGGACGCCTCCGACGGCCCCGGCAGCTACGACAGCTACGAGGAGTACGAAGCGGCCATGGGCGGCGGTGAGCCGGAGGGGGACGAGCTCACTTACCGACATGACCTGTTCATCCCGCCGGGCTGGAAGGTCGGCGGGTTCGCCTCGTGGCACCTGACCGACCCCGCTCCCGTCGTCTCAGGAGCCTGCCGGCCGTGCCCGCGCTTGTCGAGATCCGGGTGTCGCCCTCCGCCGATGGGCAACGGGAAACACCCTCCGAGCAGGTGAGCCGCTCTCACCTCCGGCCGTCGCAGGCCGCCCCGTCGCCGGTGAGGCGGACCCCGGGCAGGAGCCTCGCGCGCTCGTCCGCGCCGATGCCCGCGCGTAGTCGGCAGATCCGCGCCAGCCGGGCATCGGGGTCGAGGTCCCACAGCCGTACGGTGCCGTCCGTGCCGGCGCTGGTCACCGTGCGCCCGCCGGGGGCGAAGGTCACGCTCCACACCGCGTCGGTGTGGCCCGTCAGCGTCGCCCACGGACGCCGTCCGGCGACGTCCCACAGGCGCACCGTACGGTCGTTGCCGCTGCTGGCGAGCGTGCGGCCGTCGGGTGCGAAGGCGATGCCCCGGGTGGAGCCGATGTGGCCGGTCAGGACGGCCTCGGCGCGGTGTGCGCGGACGTTCCAGAGCCGTACGGTGCCGTCGTTGCCGCTGCTGGCCAGGGTCCGCCCGTCAGGGGCGAAGGTCACGCCGCGCACCGCGCCGGTGTGGCCCTTCAGCATGCCGAGCGGGCGGTGCGAGGAGACGTCCCAGAGCCGTACGGTCAGGTCGTCGGAGGCGCTCGCCAGGACCCGGCCGTCGGGGCTGAAGGCGACGCCGTTGGCGTAGTCCCGGTGGCCGGTCAGCGTCGCCAGCGGCGCGCGCTCCGTCACGTCCCACAGGCGCACCGTGCGGTCGGCGCCGGCCGAGGCGAGGCTCCGGCCGTCGGGTGCGAAGGCGAGGGAGTAGACCTGCCCGGTGTGGCCGGTCAGGGTCGCCAGCGGTCCCCGTGCGGCCACGTCCCACAGCCGGACCGTGCCGTCGGAGCCCGCCGACGCCAGGGTCCGCCCGTCGGGGGCGAAGGACACCGAGAAGACCGCCTCGGTGTGTCCCCGGAGCGTCGCCAGGAGCCGGCGCCCGTCCACCTCCCACAGCCGTACCGTGTGGTCGGCGTCGGCGGTGGCCAGCAGTCTCCCGTCGGGGCTGTACCGGGCCTGCCAGACCTGTGTGAACGGACGGGCCGTCAGCACCGGGCCGCCGAGGTTCCACAGGACCACGGACCGGTCGAAACCGGCCGTGGCGAGCAGGGTGCCGCCGGAGGTCGCGGCCGCCCCCATCACGTAGTCGGTGTGGCCGGCGAGGACGGCGGTCTGGCGGCCGCTGCGGACGTCCCACAGCCTGGTCATCCCGTCGCCGACCGCGCCGACGACCGTGGCGCCGTCGTGCGTGTACGTGACGGCGTTGATGTCGTCGCTGCTCCCGGAGAGCGTCGCGCCGGGCCGGCCGGCGCGCACGTCCCACAGCCGCACGGTCCGGTCGACGCCTCCGGAGGCCACCTCCCGGCCGTCCGGGGAGAACGCCGCGCCCAGCACTTCGTCGGTGTGCCCCTCGAGCACGGCGAGGGGCCGGGCCCGGTCGGTGTCCCACAGCCGCACGACCCGGTCGGCCCCGGCGGAGACCAGGGTCCGGCCGTCACGGGCGTGGTCCAGGGCGTTGACCGCTCCCTCGTGCCCGCGGAGGGAGGCGGTGACGCGGGGCGTGCGCGCGGTGTCCCACAACTGGACCGGCCCCTGCGCGGTCGCGACGGCGAGCCGGTGCCCGCGGGGGTCGAAGGACAGCGCCCGGGCACCCTCCGTGCTGTCGCCGAGCACGGCCTTCCTCCGGCGCTCGGCGATGTCCCAGAGGCTCACCGGCCCGCGCGTCGACGTCGCCGCGAGGGTACGGCCGTCGGGGCTGAAGGCGATCGAGCGGACGGGCCCGGACACGGTGAACGTGGCGGTCGTGCGGCGGTCCGACACCCGTCGCAGGGTGACCGTCCCGTCGGAACTGGCCGTCGCCAGGGACCGGTCGTCCGGCGCGAAGACCACCGCGTTGACCGGCCCCCGGTGA
This sequence comes from Streptomyces sp. NPDC044984, assembly GCF_040646935.1. Classification (NCBI taxonomy): domain Bacteria; kingdom Bacillati; phylum Actinomycetota; class Actinomycetes; order Kitasatosporales; family Streptomycetaceae; genus Streptomyces; species Streptomyces sp. NPDC044984. The sequence continues at coordinate 190,264 of NZ_JBEZBE010000006.1, read as the reverse complement.
CCGCCCAGCCGGCCGGAGAAGGGCTGGGACTGCGTGCTCAGCAGCGCGCCGCGCGCCTCGACGGTGACGTGGGCCCGGTAGGCCTCCCCGGCCAGCAGCATCGACGCCTCCGGCCGGCCTCCGGCGAGCGACGCGGACAGCACGGCCAGTGCCTGGGAACGCGCGACGCGTTCCTGGTCGAGGGCGCTCTCGCGCTGCTGGTGGGCGAGGCCGCCGGCGGTCAGGGCGAGCCCCAGCAGGACGACGAGCGTGGCGAGCATCGACTGCCGGCGCCGGACCTGGCGTCTGGCCTGCCTCTCGTGGCCTTCCTGTGCGGCCAGGCTCGCCCGGAGGAACGCTTCCTCGCCGGGGCCGAGCCGGTGCCGGCCGTCCAGTTCGTCGGCCCAGAAGCGCACGGTGCTCAGGCGGGTGCCTCGGTACAGCACGGACGGATCACGGTCCTCGCGCTCCCATTCGGCGGCGGCGTGCGCGAGTCGCTGGTGCAGGAGCAGCCCGGCGCGGTCGGCGTGGATCCAGTCCCGCAGCCGTGGCCAGGCGTGCAGCAGGGCCTCATGGGTGATCTCAACCGTGTCGCTGTCCGTGGTGATCAGCCGGGCCCGCACGAAGGCGTCGAGCGCGGCGGCCGCGCCGTCCGCGTCGGTGAACTGCTCCCTCAGGACGGCCGTGTTCATCCGGCGGCGGGTCACCCCGCCGCCGTCCGCGACGTACACCAGCCGGGACAGGACGCGGCGGATCGTCCTCTGCTCGGCCGGGTACAGCCGGGCGAAGACGCTCTCGGCGGTCCGCGCGATCGCGCCCTGGATCCCGCCGGCCCGCTCGTACCCGGCGACGGTCAGGGTGGACCCCTCGCGCCGCTGCCAGGTGGCCAGCAGGGCGTGGGAGACGAGGGGGAGCACGCCGGAGGGGGTCACGCCGGCTCCGGAACCGGCGTCCTCCCCGCCGTCCCGCGGCGGGCCGCCCCGCTCGTCGCGCAGCCCCGCGTCACGCAGAATCAGGGGCACCAGGCCCGGTTGGAGAGTCAGTCCGGCGAGTTCCGCCGGCCGGGTGATGGACTCCCGTAACTCCCCCACGGACATGGGCGGCAGCACGAACAGCCCGTCGGTGAGGACCGGGGCCAGTTCGGGAAGGCCGAGGCAGTCGCCGGTGAAGTCGGCCCGGACGCCGAGCACCACGACGGCGGGGCCGTGTCCGCTCTCCTCCGGCCGGGGGGCCGCCAGCGCGCGGAGCACCCGGACGAAGGAGCGCCGCTCGTCGTCGTCCGCGCAGAGGGTGAAGAGCTCCTCGAACTGGTCGACGATCAGCACCGGCCGGCCGGGCGGGGGCCGGCGTCCCCCGGGCGGCGCCGGCGGGTCGTCCACCATCGCGCGTACGGCGTCCAGCACCGCGTCGGGATTCCGGCGCGCCTCCTCGGCGGTGACGGCGAGGCACCCGCCCACCGCTTTCGCGGTGCGTTCCAGGAGTTCGTCCAGGGGCCGTGAGGTGGGGGTGAACGTCACCACCGGCCACCGGTCGGCACCCGGCATGGGGAGGTCGCCGCGCCGCAGGGCGGGTACCAGTCCGGCGTTGAGCAGGGACGACTTGCCCGCGCCCGAGGGGGCGACGAGCATCAGCGGGCCGCTTCCCACCCGTTCGAAGACGCGTTCCACCAGTGCGGCCGTCGCGCGCTCCCGGCCGAAGAACCGGTCCGCGTCCTGCGAGGTGAACGCCGACAGGCCGCGGTACGGACATCCTCCGTCGGACTGCCGCCCGGGAGCGGCGGCCTCGGCGCCGCTCCCGCCGTCGGCGGGCGGTCCCTCCTGTACGAGCCTGAGCAACTGCCCCTCGGCGCCCAGCACTCGGTCACAGATACGGGCGATGTCGGCGGTCACCCGTTTCGTGCCGGTCTCGATCTTGCTGAGGTAGCCCTTGCTGTAATGCGTCTGCCGTGCCAGGTCGGTCAGCGACAGGCCGCGCGCCTGTCTGAGTCGTCGCAATTGCGCGGGGAAGGAGTGCGTGGTCAGCGCGTTCCGGTCCCGCCCGTTCCCGTGGTCAGCTTCGTGCCCGTGCTGCGGATCTCCCACGGAGTCCCCCAAGCGGTGCGGCCGTGAGACGGTGGGCTCCCAGGTTACTGCCGGGGTGGTAAGGGCAGCCAAACCTTTCACCCGATGGAGCGAAAACGCGAACGTCCGGAACCGTGGGGCGGTTCCGGACGCTCGTCGCCAGGCGGGCGGGTCAGGTCAGGTTGACCGCGCAGCCGCCGTTCACCCACTGGTGCGACCTGATGTTGTCGTTCACCGTCGGGCCGGTGTTGAAGAAGTTGTCGGAGAGGTTGTCGGCGTACAGCTCGCCCGGCTGGAGGCAGGCGTGGCCTCCCGCGTAGTTCTCCAGGAAGTAGAACGCGACGATCGACAGACTGCCGGTGAATCCGCGGTTCATGACCGACGAGGCCCTGTCGTTGGCGGCGCCCCAGTTGCTGCTGTTGCCCGGCGTGGCCACCAGTTGGGCGCCCTGGCAGTCGAAGCCGTCCCAGGCGTACACGTTGCCGTTGCGCGGCCCCCACTTGCTGTCGCAGCCGGGGCCGGCGACGGCCCTCTCGGACGCCTGCGCGGCGGTGGCGGGTGCGGTGAGGCCCAGGGCGGCGAGCCCGAGGACCGCTGCGGTGACGGTGAACTTGCGCATGTTGTTTCCCCTCGTCGATGTCACTGTCGGTGCGTCGGTGGTGCGGCGGAGCCGGTGTACCGGGCCGGTTGCCCGGCGCGCACCGGCGCCGTGGGGCGGTGTCCGCCCGGGCACGACATGGTCAGTCGCGCTCCGGGACGATGCGCACCGCCCGGTCGTGGGCCCGCTGACCGAGGTGCCGGTAGGTGTCGATGTCCTTGCCGAACCGGTCGCGCAGGCGGTCCAGGTGGTGCGTCTCCCGTGCCGTGGCCACGGCACGCAGGGAGGTCGCGCGGGCGCAGGTCGCGTCCGCGACGGCGGTCTTCCGCTCGGCGGCGAACGCCTCGTCCGCGCGGGCCTCGCCCAGTCGGCCGGTGCGGAGGCGGACGGCTTCGCGGGCCGCCCGGGGATCCTTGTAAGGCTGCCCCGCCTGCCTCATGCACCGCGCCCACGCCTCGACCGCGGAGGTCAGCCGACGGTCCTTCATGAGCTTCTCGCCGTACAGGGCAGGGAGCCCCGAGACGGTCTTGCTCGTGCGGAACCAGAGGGCCGGGTCGCCGTAGAGCGTGCGCTCGGCCTCCTCCGTGCAGCCGCCGAGGCGTTTGCGGATCTCTCCGCCGACGGGCAGCGGCGCCCGGAGCGTCCTCGCTTCGTCACCACCGTCCAGCGCGATGTCGAAGGCGGCGCGCCGGGTGGCGGAAAGGCCCTGCCGGTAGGCGCCGTTGGGGTTGCGCTCGTGGACCCGCCGGCTCTTCGCCTCGATACGTCCCCCGTACCCGTGCGTGCGGGCCCAGGCCACGTCGTCCTGCACGTAGCGCACCGGGCGGCTCTCCCGGAGCGTCAGGCCACGGTCCTCCCAGTAGGTGAAGCCCTGGCGGTTCATGCACTGCCTGGTCAGACGCTGCTGCGCGTCGGCGACGCGCAGTTCCTGTTGCCAGGTCAGTGCCGGGGGACGCGGACGCGGTTCCTGTCGCGCCCGGCCGTCGCCGCCCCCGCCGCCTCCGTCGGCGCATCCGGTCGTGACGGCCGCCACGACCGCGCACAGGGACACGAGTACGCGTCTCATGAACCCGACCCCCCTTCGCTGCCGCTTGCTGACGGGCCCAGAGTCGCCCCGCCGCCGACAGGGGTCGACGGGTTTCCTGTTGCCCGCCGGACGGTCTACCGGGAAACCAGGCATGAGCAGGGGAAACCCGGGGAGGGAGGCAACACGGCGGGAGGCGGTCGGAAGCGGTGCCGGTGCGGAGCGGCCCCCTCACACCGCGTCCGCGCGGCCGCTCACCGGTGACCGCACTCCTCGCGCGGACCCTCTCTGCCGGTCTCGGGCGGGACTCGAAGACGTGACGGGTCACCGGCGTTGCACCTGCCCGTTGCGTTCAATGCATTGACACGTGCATTACATGGGCTTTACGTTCCGGCCATCTGAGAGCGCTCTCAGACTCCCCACCTGTCATGACTTGAGGTGCCGCATGCCATCCCCCCGCACCAGACCGGCAGCCGTTCTGCTGCTGGCCTCAGCCCTCGTCGCCGTCGGCGTGGGCCCGGCCGCCGTACCGGCGGCCGCCGCCACCGTCCCCGTGGGCTCCGGCAGTTACTCCGACACCCGGCCCGCCGGTACGTCGGGCCCCACCACCAACACGGGGACGCCGGTCACGCCCAAGCTGACCGCCGCCGCCCGGAACCGGCCCGTGCCCACCAACGACTGGTGGTCCTCCCTCGCCTTCCAGCGCTACGGCGACAACCCGTACTCGACCCCCATGTACGGGCACCCCCTCACCTACCAGGCCACGGCCGGCGGGCTCGACGTCGGCTACCCGACGACCCCCGCGATCGTCGGTGACGGCCGCCAGTACGAGTACGCCCACAAGCGCGACCTCACCATCGGACTGACCGGCCTCAACTCACCCGACACCAAGGCCGACGACTGGTCGGACTGGACGGTCACCCCCTACTGGTCCGACGGCGCCCGCACCCTGCGCACCACCATCGGCCACGGCTCCCCGTTCGTCTACGCCAAGGGTTCCGGCGGCAACGCCCAGATCACCACCGCCGGCGCGCCCGCCGTCTTCGCCGACCAGGGCAACGTCCTCGGCATCACCGTCGCCGGGCACCACTACGCCCTCTTCGCACCGACCGGGAGCGACTGGAACGTCGCCGGCTCCACCGTCACCGCGGGTCTCGGTTCCAAGGACTACTTCTCCGTCGCCGTGCTGCCGTCCACCGGCGCGCTGGCGACGTTCAAGAAGTACGCCTACAGCTTCGTCACCGGTTCCAAGGTCACCTGGAACTACACCGGGGGCACCGTCGGCGCCACCTACACGCTCACCACCGAGGCGAAGGAAGGCACCGAGCGCGGCACGCTCCAGGCCCTCTACCGCCACCAGTGGCTGCACACCACGGACCCCCTCACCTCCTACACCTACGTCTCCCCGCGCGGCACCATGAAGGTCCGCGAGTCGGCCTCCTTCACCACGAGCCAGAAGGCGGCGGCCGTGCTGCCCGCGCTGCCCAGGTCGAACGGCGTGGACACCGCCCGGCTGCGCGGTTACCTGAACGAGGTCGTGAACGCCGCCGACCCCTTCTCCGGGGCCTCGGACACCTACTGGACCGGCAAGGCCCTCGGCCGCCTCGCCCAGCTGGTCCCGGTCGCCGACCAGATCGGCGAGACCGCCGTCCGCGACCGGATGCTCGGTCTGATGAAGGGCAAGCTCCAGGACTGGTTCACGGCGGGCGGCGCGAACGAGTTCAGCTACGACAAGGACTGGAAGACCCTCACCGGCTACCCCGCCTCCTACGGCAGCGACACCGAGCTGAACGACCACCACTTCCACTACGGCTACTACGTCTACGCGGCGGCGATCGTCGCCCAGTACGACCCGGCATGGGCCGCCGACTCCGCCTGGGGCGGCATGGTCGAGACCCTCGTACGGGACACCGCCAACCCCAGCCGCACCGACACCGCCTTCCCCTTCCTGCGCGGCTTCGACGTCTACGCGGGCCACAGCTGGGCCTCCGGCCACCAGGGCTTCGCCGCCGGCAACAACCAGGAGTCCTCCTCCGAGTCCACCAACCTCAGCGCGGCCCTCGTCCTGTGGGGCTCCGCCACCGGCGACACCTCGCTGCGCGACCTCGGCACCTTCCTGCTGACCACCGAGTCGGAGTCGATCGCCCAGTACTGGTTCGACGCCGACGAGCAGGTCTTCCCGTCCTCCTTCGGCCACGACACGGCCGGCATGGTGTGGGGCAGCGGCGCCGCCTACTCCACCTGGTGGACCGCCAACCCCGAGGAGATCCACGGCATCAACGTCCTGCCCGTGACCGGCGGATCGCTCCACCTCGGCGGCGAGAAGGCCGCGATCCGGCGCAACATCGCCGAGATGGAGCGGGAGAACGGCGGCCCGGCCGTCGAATGGCGCGACATCCTCTGGGAGTTCCAGTCCTTCGCCGACCCGGGTACGGCCAAGGCGAAGTGGGACGCGGGCCACGCCGGCTACACCCCCGAGCAGGGGGAGTCGAAGGCGCACACCTACCACTGGATCAACACCCTCGACACCCTCGGCGCCCCGGACGCCACCGTGACCGGTGACATCCCGACCTCCGCCGTCTTCACCAAGGGCACGAGCCGCACCTACGCTGCCCACAACCACGGATCGACGGCCCGCACCGTCACCTTCTCCGACGGCAAGACCCTCTCCGTGCCGGCCCGTTCCACCGCGACCGGCACCGGAACCGGTTCGGGAGAACCCGACCCGGACCCGGAACCGCCGACCGGCAACACCTTCCAGCTGCGCAGCGGTGGCGCCCTGACCACGGCGACCGGCGGCACGGCGGGCAGCGACACCATCGCCTCCGCCGACGGCGCCAACCACGACGGCACCCCGTACCGGCCCCTCGTCTACGAGGTCCGTGGTGTCAACGGCACGCTCACCCCGGGCGCGCAGACCGCCTTCCGGCTCCAGGTGGACGCGGGCACCGCGGTCGGGCTGGGCCAGCAGGCCCGGATCAGCTACGACCTCACCGGCGACGGCAGCTTCGACCGGACCGAGACGTACCACTACTTCGCGACCGACCCGGTCACCGGATGGGAGGAGTACACGCAGGCGCGCGGCCTCAAGGCGGCCACGGGCACGCCGGGCGACCTCAAGGGCGGCACCGTACGCCTCGAGGTGTGGAGCGCCATCGGCAACGGCACCGCGAAGCTCCAGACGGGCACGGACAAGTCCGTGCTGGTGATCCCCTACGGCTGAACCGGCGAAGGCCGTTCCGCCCGCCGCTCGTGCCGGTCCGACCGGCGCGAGCGGCGGAGGCGGCGGGATCGCCTCACGCGACGGCGGTCCCCTCCAGCTCGACCATCTGGCCGGGGACCGCCAGCCGTGTCACCCCGAGCATCGTGGTGGTCGGCGCCACCCCGGCGGCGCCCAGCCGCGACGCCAGCACGCCGTAGTGCGGGAACAGCAGATCGACGTCGGTGGTGTAGACGTTGAGCCGGACGAGGTTCGCGAGGGACATGCCGGCCTCACCGAGCACGGCCTCCAGGTTTTCAATGACGAAGTCGAACGTCGCGTTGGGACGTTCACGGAGCAGTTGCTGACGCTCCATGCGCATCTGGACGGTGGTCTCCAGAGCATCATCCGACAAGGGTGGAATCTCGTTCTCGCAGAGAGTCCGTACATACCCCTCCGACTGCAACAGTCCAGGGACCAGCCGACACTCATACGTGCACAGACTCACCGCCGTACGCTCCAGCCTGGCCCACTGCCGAAACCAGACCGCCAGCCCCGCGTCTCCCCGCGTCAGAAACCGAGCCGAGTGCCGCAGCGCCCCCGTGTTCCCCAGCGCCTCCTCCGCCCGCTCCACGAAGGACGCGTCCGGCATCCGCCGCCCCAACACCGCCGCCTACCCCGAGGCGGCCGCGCACGCCTGGGTGATCCAGAACAAGTCCAAGATCGCGGGCGTCGGGCAGAGCTGGGACGCGCCGCTGGCCCGCAACAAGGAGGCCTACGAACCGCAGCGGAGCCGGGACGCGATGTGCACCCGGTACCAGGGGGCGAAGTCGGCGAGCACCGGGTGGGTTCCTCGCAAGACGTTCCTGCCGCATCCGAAGACGGCCCTGCACCACGTCGGGCCGCATTTCGACGAGGTGAACTGCGACGAGTTCCCGTTCGCCTCGACGTACCAGTCCGCCGGCATGAAGGCGGTCAACGGCGGCCTGAACGAGGCCCCGAACGGGGGCGCCGACTGCATCCAGACGGTGTCCGCCGTCGCCGACGACGGGAAGACGCACTTCCTGGACGACACCCGGTACGACGCGCCGTCGTTCACCGAGAACTGCGGCCGCTCCTCGATGTCCGGTGATGTCAACCAGGGCTCGATGCGGCCCTTCGGCGAGTTCGCCAAGGCGATGCGGCTGCTCGACACGCAGGGGTACTTCCTCGACCCGGGCAACGCCTGGTTCAAGGGGTGCGACACCTCGAAGGCCGTCCTGGTCTGCACCATGGCGAAGCCGTAGTCACTCCGCGGTGAAGCCGGCGGGGCCCGTCCCGATCCCTCGGGGCGGGCCCCGTCCTGCTCAGTGCACCGGCTGCCAGTCGGCGTGCGTCTCGTCCAGCCTCGGCAGCTCCGGGTCCTGCCAGATGAGACAGCCGTGCACGATGCCAGGCACCTGGGAGCCCATCCGGTCGGCCGGGCCCTCGGTGAGCGTCCGGCGGACGGTTTCGAGATAGTCGGCGAGCGTCGGATACGAGGGCTCGTTCATGTACATGCCCTCATAACTGGTCCATTCGCCCAGACCGGCCGCCGACAGGTACAGACCGGCGTCGGTCGCCTCGGCGTAGTTACCGAAGGGCGCCACCCACTCCACGCCCTCCCAGTAGTCCTTGCCCTGGGGATCGAACCCGGCGAGGCGCGGCCTGATCGACTGGGCGGGCGTGAGCAGCAGCCCGTGGGGCAGGAACCGTCCGGTCGCCACCTCGCCCTCCTCGTCCAGCTCGTCGAGATCGAGCTGCCGTACCCCGCCGGCCTCCGCCCACAGGGCCAGGAGGTCGGGCGGGAAGCGGAAGTCGCAGCGCTCCCCAAGGCGGCCCTGCGCCTCCGCGATCTCGTCCGCCGCGGCAGGCGGCAGCAGGGAGGCGTACGAGGTCGGGGCGTGTACCCGCAGCCACTCGGTCAGCCACCGCCAGCCGTCCACCGCCCGCCGTACGTCTTGCGCGTTCACAGGTCACAACCCTCCGCAATCGGCTCGTCAGCCAGACGCCCCACCGTACCGAGCGAACTCGCACGTCCACAGCCGGAGTGGATCGTCGAGCTCGGTATCGGCGCCGGCTTGCCGCCCCCCGCGGGTGGCGTGACCTCCTTCGGCGCCGCCTTCCGGCTGCTGAAGGACGCCATCGAGATGGATCTCGCCGCGCTGAAGGCGGAGAGCCACGACGTGTACCGGCCCGTGGTGCTCTCCCCCGAGCCCGCCGTCCACTTCCTGGACTGCGACGGCTTCCGCCGGGTGGGACGCGCGGCGGTCCAGGCCCAGGCCGCCACTCCGGACTGGAACGACCCGCTCGCGCCCTCCACCGACGCGACGGTGGACACGGACGCCTACAAGACGGCTCTGGTGGCGAGACGCATCGTCGCCCGGCAGCCGTACGTCAGACCGGGCCAGGACCTGGAACTCGTCCCCGGCTGCCTCGACGACCGGCAGAGCGACGGAGTGCGCAGGCTCTTCACACAGGCAGCCGGCGAGCGCGGCAGCCGGCCCCGGCCGGGCGAGTGGCGGACCGTGTTGGGCGACCGCGGCGTCATCAAGCTCACCGCGGCGACGCCCCGGCCCCGGCCCGCCGTCGACCGCACGGTCCTTGACGGGGTGCCCAACCGAACACCGATCAATCTGCGAGGCCCGGTGCAGTAGAGGGGACGCTGTCGGCAGAACCAGCGGCAAGACGCCGACGGGAGCGAATGTCCCAGCACAACGGTCGCCAGTGGCGTGTCGCCAGGAGACTCGCTCCCGTCGCGGCCCCAGGGCTTCTGTCCGGAAGCGGTCCGACGGACTCGCCGACAGCACGAGCAGAGGGTCGCCGGCTCCCGGACCTCGTGGGAGCCGCACTCCTGCTCAGGCCGGCGCCGGTTTCCAGCGGTAGGCGTCGACGGCCTCGTCGTACGGGCGCAGCAGCGGTTGCAGTTCCGCGCGCACCAGGTCGGCGTCCTCCGGCGGCAGTGGCAGCGACGCCCGTCGCATGCGGACGCTCCACGTCGCCGGGTCCGGGAAGACCGACAGCCGGGGGACCAGGTCGCGCAGGACGAGCCCGTCGCGGAAGGAGGCCAGGCCGGACACCTCAAGGCGGCAGCCCTCCGTGAAGGAGCGGTCGCCGAAGACGACCGGCTCGTCCAGCGCCCGTACGGGAGTGGCGACCGAGGCCCGGGCGACCACACGGCCCAGGTCGCGGGTCGGGTTCCGGAAGCAGCCGCGCGTCGTGTAGAGGAAGATCTCGTCACCCTCTTCCAGCGTCCGCGCCACCTTGGTCCGCCCGGCCGGGAACGCCATCCGCTGCTCGGTCACCACCCAGCTCAGGGCGGCCCGGTCTCCGATGATCAGCAGGTGCGCGGACGACATGTCGATCACTTTACCGAGGCACCGGGCTCTCCCTCGCCCTCAAGGACGGCCTGTTCCACGTCCTGACGACCCATCCTGGGCTCGCCCGCGACCTGCACGGTGCCGCCGAGGCCTTTCCCACGGCCGCTTCCCCCGCCGCTGTGCTCCACGCCCTGGACCGCATCCGCTGCACAAGGCTCAACGCGCGCTATCGTGCGGCCCGCACCCGGGCCCGCCTCATCCTGCGCGGCGGTGGTGTGAGCGATCTCCTCACCGACCGCGGCATCACGGCCGACGGACTGCTCCTGCGCATGCCCGCTCTCCGGGAGGCCGTCGTCCGGCGCCTCATGGTCGAGGTCGCCGCCCGGCACGGCGGCCGGGTCCTCCCCGGGAGAGGCGGTGCCGGAACACCGTTCGCGGGGACCTGGGCAAACCCTCCGCCTTCCGGCCCGACGTACTGTGCGACCGCCACGGCGTCAGCGCCGCGGACGTCCATCCAACTGCTCACCTACGGCGCCGGCTACAGCTCCCGCACCCGGCGAGCGCCGTCATCGCGCATCCGCGACCCGGTGGCCGCGCCCATCGCCTGCTGGAAGTCAACAGCCCTCGGGGCATGCTCGCCACACTCCACGTCATCGGCATCGACACCGACGCACATCCGGAGCAGGCGGTCGCGTGGATCGGGGACGCGCTCTTCTGAGCCGACCGCCACCAGCAGGCGCATCCTGGCGGTTCTCCACCACCCCCTTGTTCAACACACGTAACCGATTGCTGCATCGAACACTTCTTCACATGTACACATTTTCGAATTAACCTATTTTACTTAACTTGTTGACGATGCTTACAAGCAAGCTACATCCTCTTGAAGTAAACAAAAGGTCCATCGTTCTCAGGCGCACCCCATCTCGCGCTCCCACGAAAGGGACAGTCGTGACCGACCAGTTGCAGACCTCCGCCGACTCGCCGGCCTCCATACGGGAGCTCCTCCTCAACCGACTCGACGGTTCGGACCTCACTGCCGAGGCGCGGTCCTTGCTGCGCGAGCTGCTGCCGGACGAGCGGGGCAGGAGCCGCGAAGGGCGAGCGGGGCCGGTGCAGTTGCGGTCCATCACCGCGGCCGGCTGGCGGGGCATCGGTCCGCGGACCACCCTCGAACTGCCGCCCGGCCCCGGCCTGGTCGTCGTCGCTGGACCCAACGGCTCGGGCAAGTCGAGCTTCGCCGAGGCCGCCGAGACCGCGATCACCGGACTCAATTCCCGCTGGGAGGGACGGCGGGCCGGCGACTGGCAGAAGGGCTGGCGCAACCTGCACAGCACCGACGTCACGCCCGAGGTCGGAGTCGAACTGGCCGTCGGCGAACACGGCGAGGCCGTCACCGTACGGCGGAGCTGGTTCGGGACCAAGGTCGGCGAGGCCCGGACCGGGGTCGAGGGGGCGGACGGCTCGGAGCGGAGCCTGGACGAGGTCGTCGATGCCGAGGCGTTGGAACTCGCCCGGCCCTTCCTGCCGTACAGCGAACTCGGCTCGATGATCAACGGCACGCTGGGCGGGCTGCACGACGCCTTCTTCAAGCTCCTCGGGCTCGAGCTGCTCGCCGAGTTCGACGGCCGGGTCAAGGACGCGGTGGGCGAGTGCGAGCAGACGGTCAAGCGGGCTGACGCGCTGACCGTCCAGCTCCGTGACACGCTGGCCGCACTGGACGACCCCAGGGCCCGCGAAGCCGCGCAAGCCCTGTCGGGTGCCCGGCCCGACCTCGACCGGGTGCGGGCGCTGCTGTGCAGCCGTGCCCCGGCCGCCGAGGCCGAACTGGCCCGGTTGCGGCAGCGGGCGAGCCTGGCCGGGCCGGATCTCACAGAGGTCGGCGGAGCCGTGGCCCGGCTGCGGAAGGCCGCCGAGGGGGCCGAAGAGGCCCGGTACGGCAGTGCCGAGGAGGCCCGACGCCTGGCCCGGCTGCTGGAGACGGCCATCGAGCACCGGCGGCGCTCCGGAAGCACGGACTGCCCCGTCTGCGGCACGGAGAACCGGCTCGACCTGGCATGGGCGGAGCAGGCGCGGGCCGAAGCGGAGCGGCTCCAGGCCGAGGCCGCCGACGCGCAGGCCGCCCGGCAGGACGTGGCGGTGGCGGTACGGGCCGTCCACGACCTCGTACAGCCGGTCCCGGTGTGGCTGCGCGGCGAGACGTCCCCGCTCGCGGCGGTGTGGCAGGAGTGGGCGCAGTGCCGGGACGTCACGCATCCCCGCGAGCTGGCGGACCGCGTCGAGCGTGCCGCGGCCACCCTGGACGACGCCTGCCGGCAGGTACGGGAGGAGGCCTCCCTGCGCCTCGCCGAGCACGACGGCGCCTGGCAGCCGACGGCCGCGCAGCTCACCGAGTGGCTGGGCGCGGCGGAGGCCGCGGAGGTGGCGCGGGAGCGGCGCAAGCACGCGCGGAAGGCCCGCGGCTGGCTACGGCCGATCATCGACGAGCTGCGCGACGAGCGGCTGCGTCCCTTCGCGCAGCGGTCGCAGGAGGTGTGGCAGAAGCTGTGCGAGCACAGCAGCGTCACGCTCGGCTCCGTCACCCTCGCCGGCACTCCCGGTCGCGGCAAGGTCGAACTCGGCGTCTCCGTGGACGACATGGACGCCCCCGCCTACAGCGTGATGAGCCAGGGCGAGCTGCACTCGCTGGCGCTGTCCCTGTTCCTGCCGCGCGCCACGCACGCGGCCAGCCCGTTCGGGTTCCTCGTCATCGACGACCCCGTGCAGTCGATGGACCCGGAGAAGGTCGAAGGGCTGGCACGGGTTCTCGACGCCTGTTCCCGTGACCGGCAGGTGATCGTCTTCACCCACGACACCCGGCTCCAGCAGGCCCTCGTCCACCTCGGCATCAAGGCGACCGTCCTGCGGGTCACCCGTCAGCCCGACTCGGTGGTGGGCGTGGAGACGGTGACCGACCCGGTGGAGCAGGCGCTCAAGGAGGCGCGGGACATCTCCCTGGACCCGAACCTTCCGCAGGACGTGGCCGATCACGTACTGCCCGCCATGTGCCGGGTGGCGGTGGAGGCGGCCTGTCTGGAGACCGCGCGGCGCCGACTGCGGGACGAACGAGGGCTCGGCCTGCGGGACGTCGAGGAGCGCGTCGCTTCCCTGGACCGCACCAAGACGTACGTGTCCCTCGCGCTGCTCGGGGACGGGCGGCAGCACGCCCGTGAGGCCGTCGAACGGATCTGTGCGGGCGGTTGGGCACTGGTCGAAGCCTTCAACTCCGGTGCGCACGGGCCTCTTCCGACGGTGGAGGACCGTAAGAGACTGGTGCGCCGGACCGAGGCGCTGGCGGCGGCCATCCGGCGCAGCGGCGGCTCCGAGAGCGTCGGGGGTGTCCGGTGAACGCGTCCCCGCAGTCCCTCGTGACCGCTGCCCGCCACCTCCTGCTTCCCGAGCCCGGCACCGCGCACACCCTGACGCCCGGTCTGCGCGCCCGCGCCGCCGCCATGCTGCTCCGGATGGCGCTCGACGAGGCCCTGGACGCGTACTGGCGGCGGGTCACCCCGTCGATGACCCGGGTCGGCAAGCACCGGCTGCTGTGCCTGGGCTGGTACGCGGGCCACGAGACGGCCCGCCGCTGCCACACCACCTGGTCCGCGCTCAGTGCGGCCTGCCACTACCGCACCTGCGAACTGCCTCCGGCCCCGGCGCAGATCCACACCCGTCTGCGGGAGGTCACCGACCTGCTGACCGTACTCGGCGCCGCGGAGGACTGAGCGGTCTCCCCCTACACCCCCGCACATCTCCGGACACGAGGATCCCGCCTTGGACACCCGCCGTTACCGCATGGTCGTCACCAGCGGACTGGACTACGTCACGACCGGTGCGCAGGTCGACGACCGGCTGCGTCGATGGCTCAGGGAACCCCCGAAGAGCTACGACGTCGACGCCTTCACCGAGGGCCGCAACGAGATAGCCCGCGGCGTCACCCTCGACCACGACTCCGCCACCGGCGCCTCGGGGACGTACGGGCGCTGGCGGCTGCGCGAGACGCTGCCCGGCGGAACCTGGCAGACCACCCTGGTGATCCGTCAGGCCGGGGACGGCCCGACCAGGGTCCAGCTGGACGTGGAACACCTGCCGGACGACCCCGAGGCCGTGCCCGTACCGGCCAAGACGCCCCGGCTCGCGCGCGGTCTCCTCGAGGTCCTCGAGGCGCGCGACGGCCGCGCCGACGTCACGGCCGATCCCCAGGTGGTCGAGGCGGAGGACGTCGACGCCGTCATAGACGAGCTGTGCGACGAGACACGGCGCCTGCCGGTCGTCGTGGCCAGCACGCCGTACGGAGCCGACTTCGACACCTGGCTGGAGGACACCGTGGACCCGCTGGTCCGGCCCTTGGCCGGTCTGGCGATCCTCTACGTGCTCACCCCCGAGGCGGAGGCCCGCTTCAACCGCGCGCTGGAGTACCACCGGGTCTACGGCGGCGGTGTGCGCACTTACCTCCCGGGAGTCGACCCGGCCTGGCCCGCCGACGGGCAGCGGCACCGGGTGATGTCCCGCAGGCTGATCACCGACCGCCCGTCCCAGGCCCGCAGGATCATCGCCCAGTTGCCCCAGCGGCTGGCCGCCCGTGCTCCCCTGCCCGCCGAGCTCGATTCCGTGCCGGTCATGCGGACCCGCGCACCGGGTGACTCCGCCGCGCCCGAGCTGGAACGGCTGCGTGTCGAGAACGAGGTCCTCCACGAGATCCTGGAGGAGGCGGGGCGGGAACAACGGGTACGGGCCGACGAGATCCGCGACCTCAAGCACGAGCTGCGCAAGGCCGAGGACAACGAGACCCTGCTGATCGCCGAGTACGACGAGCAGTACCGGGAACTGCACACCGCCCGTGCGCAGTTGCAGGCGCTGCGCAAGCAGATGGTGGAACTGGGCGCCGCCGCGGCCGCGTACACCCCGCTCACCGCGCCGGAGGACGGCCCGGAGTCCTTCGAGGAACTCCTGGACCGCCTCGGTTCCCTGCCCCGCCTGCACTTCACCGGCTCCCGGAAGGTGACGATCGACCTCGACGCGCAGGCGTACGGCTCGTCCTGGGTGCGCATGACCTGGGACGCGCTGCTGGCTCTCGGAGACTTCGCCCGGGCGACAACCGCCGGGCAGGTCGGCCGGGACTTCAAGCAGTGGTGTGCCGACGCCCCGGGCGGGGCCCACACGATCTCACCCCGGAAGATCGTGCGGGACGAGTCCAAGTCGGTGAAGGGCAACTCGAGCTGGCGCTGGCAGCGTACGTTCCCCGTGCCGGAGCACGTCGATCCGGCACGGAAGGTGTTCATGGGCGCGCACGTACGCGTCGGCGGCGGCAACACGATCGCACCGCGGCTGCACTACTTCGACGGGGCCTGTGCCGAGTACGGCATCTACATCGGGTACATCGGGCCCCATCTGTCCAACACGTTGACGTGACGGACCGCTGACCACCCGGAGGCGTTCAGCGAGTCTGCTGTGGGCCGGCCCTCTCGTCATCGAGGACCGGCCCACCGATGCCGGCGTCGCAGCAGGATTGTCCGTGTCTGCCAGTACGCTGCAGACGGATCGACCAGCAGGTGCGAGAGGGTCTTATGGCCGACGAATATCCGGAGTTCCGGCTCCGGCTGCCCAGTGGTGACGGCATCGACCGGGCACGCGGAGTGCTCCTGGACGAGACGGGAACCAACGGCAGCCGGAAGTTCCTCGTCCGGGCCGGTTCTCCGGCGCGGGATCATGTGATGCCCTCGCTGGGCAAGCATTTCAAGGCGCCGACCAAACGCCGTGAGGAGCTCCGGGCACAAGGCGTGCTGGTGCCGTCGGTGCGCTGGCCCGGCTGGCTGGAGCTGACCGAGGACGTGGTGTTCGGCTCCCCCTCCTTCGCCGCCGTCGTACTGGTGGGGGCGCCGCGCAACGGATGGGAGGAGTGGCGGACCGAGGACGACAGGCCTCTGTCCGACTTCATGTCCGGAGTGTGGGCGGGTCCCAACCGGACCTGGCTCGTGCGCGGCTCCAACGTCACCGGTCTGGACCTGGTCCAGCGCCTGTGGCTGTCCGAGGGACGCGTCACCCTCGCCGCCTCCCGACTGCGGCAGGGCGTCCGGCAGGGCGTCAGCAAGGACGAGCTGCGCATCCTGGTCCAGGAGGACTACGAGTCGACCGCCACGTACAGCCAGCGGCAGCAGCTCGTCGAGGACCTCCACGCCTTCCTGTCGCGCATGAAGCCCGGCGACACCGTGTGCACGATCTCCGGCGGCCGGCTCTACGTCGGCGAGGTCACCGGCGAGGCCGAGCAGACGGAGTCCGAGGACCGCCGGTCCAACCTGCGCCGGCCCGTGGAGTGGCAGCCGACCGGTTTCCCCTACGACGACCTGCCCGAGGAGCTCCAGCAGAAGCTGTCCGTCCAGCACGACGTCGTCGACCTCTCCGCCGTCCAGGCCCACGTCGAGGGGCTCGGTCTCACCGACCAGGAACTGGCCGAGGAGGCAGGGGCGACGGAGCGGGACCCGAGCGTGGAGACCCCCGCGCTCGCTGCCCGGCGGGAGCTGGAGCTGCCCGAGCCCACGGACGAGCTGGCCACCGAGCTGCTCGTGCACGGGACCGAATGGCTGCGCGAGGTGCGCGATCTGCTCTGGGACGAGCGGCAGCTCGTGTTCTACGGCCCGCCCGGCACCGGCAAGACCTATCTCGCCCTCAAGCTCGCCGAGTTCCTGGGCGGCGGTCCTGAGCAGGTCAAGCTCGTGCAGTTCCACCCCTCCTACTCCTACGAGGACTTCTTCGAGGGGTTCCGGCCGCAGGAGGACCCGGAGACCCGCGAGGTGGCGTTCCGGCTCACCGCCGGGCCGCTGCGCGAACTCGCCGATCTGGCGTCCCGCGAGGGCAACCGGCACATCCCGCACTTCCTGATCATCGACGAGATCAACCGGGCCAACCTCGCGAAGGTCTTCGGCGAGCTGTACTTCCTGCTGGAGTACCGCAACAAGTCGGTGCGGCTGACGTACTCGGGTGACGACTTCGCGCTGCCGCCGAACCTGTTCGTGATCGGCACGATGAACACCGCCGACCGGTCCATCGCCCTCGTCGACGCGGCGATGCGCCGACGGTTCGCGTTCGTCGAGCTGTCGCCGCGCACCGAGCCGACGAGCGGCCTGCTGCGCCGGTGGCTGGAGCGGGAGGGCAGGGATTCCGAGCCCGCGGACCTGCTCGACGCGCTCAACGCGCGGATCGACGATCCCGACTTCCGCATCGGGCCCTCGTACCTGATGAAGAAGGGCGTGTACCGGGAGGGCGGTCTGGAGCGGACCTGGCGGACGAAGATCCTGCCGCTGCTGGAGGAGCACCACTACGGCGAGGGCGTGGACACCGAGAAGCGGTACGGGCTGGCGGCGCTGCGGGAGTCGCTGGGGTGACGCAAGTCGTCGAGCTGGTCGAGCACGCGCCGGCGGTCGGCGTCGCGCTGCCCGACGACGTGGGGCGGGCGCTCGCCGCGCTGCGGATCGTGGACGCGGCGCCGGATCCGTACTCCCCCGGACACTGGTCACTGCGGGCGGGCAGCAAGGTCGGGGCCGTCACGGTTGCCGTGCCGGGGCACGAGGGTCCGCTCACGGTCCGTATCACCCCCAAGGTGCCGATCGGTCGTCTCTTCTTCCTGCTCGGCTACAGCCTCGATCCCGCCGGTGCCTGGCGGGACGGTGAGGTCGACGTGGCCGAGCACCGGGAGGTGCTGCCGGCGCTCGCCCACGCCGTGGAGCGGCAGGTGGACCGGGCTCTGCGACAGGGGCTGTTGCAGGGTTACCGGGTGACGGAGGAGACCTCGCCGGTCGTGCGGGGGCGGATCCGGGAGGCCGAGCAGATACGGCGCCGGTTCGGGGCGGCGCTGCCGGTGGAGGTGGTGTACGACGAGTTCACGACGGACATCACGGAGAACCGGATCCTGCGGGCGGCCGTCGAACGGCTGCTGCGGCTGCCCGGCGTGCCGCGCGAGGTACGCCGGAGGCTGCTGCACCAGCGGGCGCGGCTGGCGGACGTCACGCTGCTCGTGCGCGGCCGGCCCCTGCCCGAGTGGCGTCCGAGCCGGCTCAACGCCCGGTACCACCACGCGCTGCGCCTGGCGCGGGCCGTGCTGGAGGACGCCTCCCCGGAGCACGGGCCCGGCGGGCTGCGCGTCGAGGGGTTCCTGTTCGACATGAACAAGCTCTTCGAGGACTTCGTGACCGTCGCCCTGGGGGAGGCGCTGCGCGGTTCCGGGTACGTCGCGCGGTTCCAGGACCCGCTTCACCTGGACGAGGCGCGGACGATCCGCATGAAGCCGGACCTCGTCCTCCACGGGCCCGACCGCGCGCCGTGCGCGGTGGCCGACGCCAAGTACAAGGTGGAGAGACCGGGCGGTTACCCGGACGCCGACCTGTACCAGATGCTCGCCTACTGCACCGCCCTCGGGCTGGACGAGGGGCACCTGGTGTACGCGAAGGGCAACGCCGGTCACGCCGCCCACCGGGTGCGGCACGCGGGCATCGTCCTCCACCAGCACGCCCTGGACCTCGACCAGGACCCGGCGGGGCTGCTCGCCGACGTCGCGGAGGTGGCCGCCCGGCTGGTGAGGGCACCGCACGTATGATCAGCTCGCACTCGTCGACGTCGTACGGCACGACGACGCCTGCACCTGGGCCGCCGAGCGGCTCTGCACCACGAACTCCGCGACGCGGGCGGCCGAGCTGCCGGCCGCTTCGGCGCCCGCGCACGACCATGTCGTGGTGGACGAGGCGCAGGATCCGCATCCCGCGCGGTGGCGGGTGCTGCGGGGCGCGGCGGCTCCCGGCAGCGACGATCCGTTCGTCACAGGCGGGTGACCCGTACCAGCGCATCTACGATTCGAAGGTGTCCCTCGGTTCACCGGGCATCGCGGTGACCGGGCGCACCCACCGGCTGCGGCTCGCCTTCGGTACCGTCTCCGGTGCGGCGGTCCCCTCCGGCCGTAGCGCCTCCAGGCAGCAGTGGACGAAGTCCTGGACGACGGGGTCGCCGTCGTCGGAGCGGGCCCAGGCGACGCCGACCTGGCTGGGGCTGACGCCTCCGACGGGGCGGTAGGCGATACCGGGCCGGGCGTAGAAGCGGGCGGCGGACGCGGGGGCGAGGGCGATGCCGTAGCCGTTGGCGATGGCGCTGAGCCAGTCGTCCGGCTGGTCGGTGACGGCGCCGATGCGGACCGGGTGGCCGTCGCGTTCGTCGACGGCCAGCCAGTGCTCCCGCCACCAGCCGGTTTCGGGTGGGGCGGCCACGAACGGCTCGTCCCACAGGTCCCGGAAGGGAATCGTGTCGCGAGCGGCGAGCGGATGCCCCTCGGGGAGAGCGACCCAGCGGGGCTCGGTGAACAGCACCGCCGTCCGCAGAGCGCTCCGGTCGGGGAAGGGCAGCCGCAGCAGGGCCACGTCGACGTCCCCGTCGGCGAGACCGGCGCTCGGATTCGACCAGGCGGCCTGCCGCATGTCCACCCGCCAGCCCGGCCGGCGCCGGGTGAACTCCGCGACGATGCGCGGGGTCGTCTCGTTGGCGGCACTGGCCAGGAAGCCGACCCGCAGCAGGCGGGCCGTCCGGCCGGCGGTGTTCTTGGTCTCCCGCAGTGCCCGGTCCCAGTCGGCCAGCAGGGCCGGTACCCGCTCCGTCAGGGTCCGGCCCGCTTCGGTGAGGGTCATGCCGGCGCGGGACCGCGTGAACAGCCGCACTCCGAGCAGGGTCTCCAGTTGCCTGATCTGTTTGGTGAGCGCCGGCTGGGACACGAACAGCCGTTCCGCGGCACGGGTGAGGGTCCCCTCCTCCGCCACGGCGAGGAAGTAGCGCAGCAACCGGGTGTCCACATCCATGCCCACAGATTATGGGCGCAGGTATTGGACGCTGTTCAAGGTCCCCAGGAGGCTTGGCGGGGTGAGCGTGCCGGGTTCGCCGGACTCACTCCGCGCTCGACCGAAGGACGGGGTACATGTTCACCGCCTACGCGATCACCACCGTCGTCACGGTCCTGGCCAATGCCGGAATCGCCGCCGCGGACCTCCTCGGGGCCGGGTTCGTGCTCGCCAACTCGGCAGAGGTCGGCCTCCCGCGGACCTGGATCCCGTGGCTCGCCCTGCTCAAGGCCGCGGGGGCCGCCGGTCTCCTCCTCGGGCTCCTGGGTGTCCCGGTCGTCGGCGTCGCCGCCGCGACCGGGCTCGTCCTGTTCTACCTCGGCGCCGTCGCCGCGCACATCCGCGCTCGCGTGTACTACAACTTCGCCTTTCCCGGCGGTTATCTGGCGCTGGCCGTTGCGTCTTTCGTCCTTGCCGTCACACGGTGAACGCCGCGGTGCCGCACGACAGGCCATGGCCCGGGGTCAACTCCCTTCGGGGTCAGGGCAGCAGAGGCCGTCGACCGACGGCGCCCGGCCGACGGCGACATGGCCGGCCCCGGCGGGGAACAGCCGTGCGGTGCGGACCGACGGCATCGGTGTTCGTCAGGTGCGCCGCGCACGAGGCGGCCTTCCCCGGCCCCCTCCATCTCCGGCGTTCCTCCCAGGTCAGCCATCGGGAACACGTTTGCGAGAGGTGACCTCCGCGGGTCATACTCCGACTCTTCCCCCCGCCTGTCCCAGTCGTGTGTCTCCCCGTGAAGGACTCTGCCCCGATGGGTGTACTCGTGTGTGCGCAAGGCTCCGTGGTGGTCGTGGCCTCCCAAGGTGGTGTGTGACCCGTGGAGATCGCCCGTATCGTCGTCGTCGCGCTCGTCGCCGCGGTCGGTGTCGCCTACTACCGGCGGCTCATGGGCGGCCCTTCGTCCTCCGGGCGGTCGTCGCGGAGGGCCGAGGCGCTGGGCTTTCTGCCGCAGTCCGAGCAGAACACCCGGCAGGCGGCCGGTGACGCCGAGTTGGAGCGGGCCGAGGCCGCCGCCGCGCAGGGCCGTTGGGAACCGGCGGCGCGGTTGCTGGCCCGGACCAGGGAGCGGCGCGACTGGGCGCGCCGCTCGTTCTACTCCGACGCCCTCGGTTCGCACCGGGCCGCGCGGCCGGGCAGCTGGCTGCAGGCGTGGGAGGCGGCGGCCGGAGCGGACGACCCGGACGTGGCGCTGGTGCGGGCGCGGGCGACGGTGTCCCTGGCCTGGCACCTGCGGGGCGGCGGCTGGGCGAAGGACACCAGCCGGGAGCAGTTCGCCGGTTTTCACGAGACGTTGGCGCGGGCACCGCAGGTGAACGCGCGCGCGGCGGAACTGAACCCGGACGACCCCTCGCCGTACGTCTCCGAGATCTGGACCGCGCTCGGCATGGGCTACTCGCGGGAGAGGATGCGCCGGATCTGGCAGGAGGCCACCGCACGGGATCCGTACCACTTCGGCGCGCACTGCGCGGCGCTGCAGTACTGGTGCGCGAAGTGGCGTGGCTCGGAGGATCTGGCGGTGTCGTTCGCCCGCGAGGCCGTGGCCAAGGCGCCGCGTGGCAGCCTGCTCAGCGCGCTGCCGCTGATCGCGTGGTACGAGCACCGTGACGACGCCGCGGAGGGGGACGACTTCCGGGCGCCGTATCTGGTCGCCATGGTCGACGCGGCTCTGGCGGACGTGGCCGCGGCTCCGCAGGACCACCCGGACACGGCGGCCGTGCGGCACCTGCTGGCGTACTTCCTGACCCGGCAGGGCCGCCACGAGGCGGCGTTGCTGCAGTTCCGGCTGGTCGACGGGTACGTGGGCGCCCTGCCGTGGCGGTACTGGGAGGACCCGGCCGCCGTGTACTGCCTGTGGCGGAACCGAGCAGTCAAGGGCGTGCGGCGGGGCTGACCGCCACCGCGGGCCGGCACGCTCAGCGCAGAAGCGACTTCGGTTCCCGCAGCGCGTGCCACAGTCCCGCCGCGAGCGGTACGACCGTCATGGCAAAGAAGACCCAGAACACGAACTCGGCCCCGGGCGCGAGGTCGTAGACGGTGCCGTCCTCCCACCGGCAGTAGGCGCGCGGCGGGAACGGGGTGGAGATCCCCGAGACCTTCCCGTCCCCGAGGACGCCCTCGCGCATCGGCTCCCTGGGGCAGGGGGCGGTCTCCGGGAACAGGAAGGCGTCGTCCGCCGTCATGATCACGAACCAGGTGACGGCGCCGAGCGGCACCGACCAGAACACCGCGGTCCGCACCCACGACGGCAGCAGCGGATGCACCAGCAGCCCGCGCAGCGCGACCCAGCCGACCACGAGCCCGACGAAGACCGGGAGCAGCGTCATGACACCACCGCGGTCTTCTCCCGGGCGCGGAACCCGGGCGCGCGGCCCGCGTCGATGACGAGCAGGGCGGTGGTCAGGGCGAGGGACGCGGACGCCCGGTTCATCCACACGTGGTCGGGATCGGTGGAGTGGACGCTGCCGTCGTCGCGGACGCAGTCGAAGCGGAGCGGCAGGTACGAGGACCGGTGGTGGGACAGGCCCTGTCTCGTCCCGGCGTCGAAGCCGTCGCGGCAGGCCGGGGCGGGGATCGAGTCCGCGCCGTCGCCGAACGCCTGTTCCGACGCCAGGACGGAGAAGAGTCCCGGGGAGTAGACGGCTGCGGCCGCCCACGCGGCCGTTGCCGCCGCACGGCGCGGCGGACGCGTCGCCCAGGGCTGGGGCCGGCCGGGGAACGCCACCGCGACGACTCCCACCGCGGCGACGCGCGCGCCGACGGCGCAGACCGCGGACAGACCCAGGCCCGACAGCACTCCCGTCACTCCCCCTCCGAGCCCCGTGTCACGAAGACCCTAGTCCCGCGGGACGTCCCTGACGTACACGACCCCGTCGGTCCGGGTCAGGTGGGCCGGGTCGAGTGGGGCGTAGCCGAAGTACGGGGACACCCGGGGAGCGGGGCGCGCGTCGGCGAGGGCGGTGGCCAGTCGGGAGGCGTCGATGAGGCGGCGGTCCTCCGGGAGCGCGTACAGGAGTCCCTCGAGGGTGTCCGGGGGCGGGGTGTCCACCCCGTGGTGCCGGATCGTGCCGAGGGCCGTGGCCAGGAAGGCGTACTGCTCGCCGAGCCGGGCGCTCACGAGCGCGCCGGCGCTCCACCACTCCAGCAGCGGGTGGTCCCACATGCGCATCGTGCTCCTGTCCCGCTGGAGGTGGCTGTTGTGCGCGTGGACGAACACCGGGCCCCGTTCGGCGAGGGCGAGGAGGTTGCCGGCCATCATCGCGTCCCGCGTGGCCAGCAGGCGGGTCATGCGGGCCGGTGAGGTGTCGGCCATCCAGGAGTGGTAGCGCAGCAGGCCCGCGGCGGTACGGCCGTACAGGCGCGCGCGGTCCTGGTCGTCCCGCGAGGTCGCGGTGATCAGGTGGGGCGTCTGTGTGTCGAGCAGCGCCACCAGGTCGTCGGTGAGCAGCCGCAGTTCCCCGGCCTCGGCCGAGCGGCCCACGGACCGGGACGGGTCCGTCATGGCCGCCTGACGCGTCCACGGCTCGTCGGCGCCGAGCAGGCGGTCGAGGGTCTCCGCGGTGCAGGGCAGCAGGTCCGCGTCGACGTGGGCCGCGAGGTGGTCGTGGAGTGCGGTGAGGGACTGCCTCGGGCTCGCGGCGCCGGTGATCTCCAGCGGGCCGTCGAAACCGGCGAAGCGGATCCGTCCCGGTTCGGGGCGGTCCTCGTTGTACGCCCGCATCCAGCGGACCAGTTCGCGGTTGCCCGGGAACGCTCCCCACCCGTGGCTGAAGCCGTGTTCCATGACCTCGTCGAGGGTGCCCACGCCCGAGGTGACGTAGGCGTCCATGAGCAGGCCCTTCACACAGTCGCTCTCGATGGCGATCGTTTGACAGCCCTCCTGTTCGACCAGCTGCCGGAAGAGCTCGTTGCGCAGGTCGAGCAGAGTGCCCTCGCCGTGGGTGGGTTCGCCCAGGGCGAGGACGCGCGGACGGGCCGGGAGCAGCTCCATGACGGCCGCGGCCTCGACGGCACGGGCGATGTCCCTGATGTCGGTTGCCATGCCTTCAACGGTATCGTTGAACTTTCGGTGGAGACTTGGGCGCGATATCGTCCGCCTTGTGGGGCGGAACCTTCAAAGCGGTGAGAAACTCAGGCCGATCGACCTGGCACGACGGCACGGTCTGTCCACCCAGGCGGTCAGGAACTACGAGGAGGCCGGCATCCTCCCTGCCGCCGACCGTACGGCCCACGGCTACCGCACCTTCGGACCGCTGCACGCACGAGCCCTGCGCGCGTTCCTCGCCCTGGTGCCCGGCCACGGCCACCCGACGGCGACGGCGATCATGCAGGCGGTGAACCGGGGCGCCGACGACGAGGCGTTCCGGCTGATCGACGAGAGCCACGCCCGGTTGCTCGACGACCGGCGCACGCTCCAGGCCGTCGAGAGGGCCGTGCGCGACCTCTCCCGCCGTACCGGCGCCGCACACGTCGCCTCGCCGTCCCGGTCCGGCCGCATGTTCATCGGGGCACTGGCCGAGGAACTCGGGATCCGGCCGGCGACGCTGCGCAAGTGGGAGGACGCAGGGCTCGTAGGACCGCGCCGGGATCCGGTGACCGGGTACCGGGTCTACGACGAATCCGACGTACGCGACGCCCGGCTGGCACACCAACTCAGGCGCGGTGGCTACCTGCTGGAGCAGATCGCACCCCTGATCCGGCAGGTGCGGACAGCGGGCGGGCTGGAGCCCCTGGAAGGCGCGCTGCGCGACTGGCAGGGGCGGCTGTCCGCCCGCTCGCGCGCGATGCTGACCGGGGCGGCGGAGCTGGAGGCGTACCTGCGCACGCGCACGTGAGGACCCCCGGCGCCCCGGTGCCCGACTCGTACCCCGTGGGCGCGGGTGGTTCGGCGAGGGCCGGCCGCAACGGGACACGCGGCGAGTTCGACCGGGTCGGTGACGGCCCGGGCCACCACGCCGGCCGAGGTGAGCAGGGTCACAGCGCGGGGTCCTCGCTCTCCGCTCGCGCCGCGGCGGCGCCCTCCGTGCGCCGCCCCTTCGCCCGGTGCGGCCAGACCGACACCGTCACGGGCTGCCAGCTCGACGCCACCCACCTGATGGCCACGGCCAACGGCTTCCCGGAGAACTCCGACCCGTCCGACGAGAAGGAGTCCACCGGCGGTGACATCGCCGGCTGGGGCGGGGACCTCATGACGTTCTGGGCGGACTGGCGGAACTCGGTGGACGAGTACGCCTCGCCGCTCACGTTCTGCCAGGCCAGCTGGCCATTCCCGGCACCGTCTCCAGCTTCGGCTACACGGACATGCTGGAGGACGTCGACGGTTACCTGCTGGCCAAGCACGTCGCCGGGGGCGGGAACGTCGTCGACTGGATGAAGGCGCACTACAACAACGGGGGCGCCCTGACCCGCTTCCGCAGCCACTTCGACCGGCGGTGGGAGAACGCCACCAACGCGCGGGCGATTTGCTGGGACATCCTCGCCGTCCCGTCCGACGTCACCGTCGACGCGGCCCGGCTCGCGCTCATCACGGGCGCGGGCGTCGCCCTGCCGACGGACTACGTCCTCGTTCCCGGCAACACGGAGAAGCCGGCCCAGTTCTGTCAGGGCTTCTCCGACCGTCAGCTCGCCCTCATCGGCCTGGAGAACAGCCTGGCCGCCAAGTACAAGGAGAACCTGGCCGTCTACCGCAAGCAGGCCGCACAGCGGGCCGCGGCCCGGTAGGCCGGGAAGAACCTGCAGAGTTCAACCCATGGCCCTCATTCTCATCCCGGTTCTCCTGCCCCTCCTGGTCGTCCTGTGGTTCTGGAGCCGCCCGCTGCTCTCCGGCACGTGGCGGCGCAGTCCCGCGTGGTTCACCTGGAGCGCGGTGCTCCTGCTGCTGGGAGCCGGTGTCAGCTACCTCATCGGCTCCCTCGCCGGGGCGTCGCTGGACCCGGAGGAGGCGTGCCACAGGGCGGGCCAGACCTACGACCGGGCGTACCGCAGGGCGAACTTCGAGGAGTACACGCGGTGGTTCCCACTGCACGACAAGTGTCATGCGGGGTACGACCTGGTCCCGGCCTGGGTGAACCCGGTCCTGGTCGTGCTCCCGGTCCTGGCGCTGCTCTGCCTGGCCCGGGCCGTGGGCCTGACCGTCATCCGACTCCGTACCAACAGGAAGGGCACTTCATGACCGCTGTGAGCAGACGCCGTGTGCTCGGTGCCACCGGGAGCCTGGCCGGGGCCGCCGCCCTCGGCCTCCTGGACACGGCCCCGGCCGCGGTCGGCCCCCGGACCCGGGCGTCACCCCCTCAGGTCGAGGGCGCCCAGCAGCATCGGCAGTGAGGCGTGCAACTCGCGTTCCCAGTACGCCCAGGCGTGGGTGCCCGGGCCGTAGAAGTGGGTGGTCAGGTACTTGGCGCCCACGCGTTCCAACTCGGCGGCCAGGGCGTGGTTCTGGCGGTTGAAGTCGGCCTCGAGGGCGCTGGTGCCGCCCGGCGGGTCCAGGGGGCCGGTGGTGCCGTCGCCGCAGGACAGGTACACGGGAATCGACTTGAGTCGTCGGGCCAGGTGGAAGGGGTCGTGAGCCTGCCATATGCGGCGTTGCGCGACCGGGTCGCCCCAGACCCGCAGCGGGTCGCCGCCCTGGCCGGCGAAGAACCCCATGACGCGGTCGACCGACTCGTCGCCGAGGAGGGGGTGGGCCGAGCCGGAGTACGCGGCGGCCGCCTTGAACATGCCGGGGTGCCGGGCGGCGTACAGCAGGGCGCCCTGGCCTCCCATCGACAGCCCGGCAACGACGCGGTCACGGCCGGCGCCCCAGTCGCGTTCGAGGAGGTGGCGCAGCTCGGCGGTGTGGAAGGTCTCCCACGCCGGGTCGCCGCCCTCGCCGTGGTTCCACCAGTCGCTGTACCAGCCGTTCCAGCCGGCCTCCGGCATGACGACCAGGACGTCGCGCAGGCTGTCCGTCTCCGCGACGTCGGTCATGGCGGTCCACGAGGTGTAGTCGCCGCAGCAGCCGTGCAGGAGCCACAGGGTCGGCCAGTGCCGGCGCCGGTCGCCGGGGTCCCAGCCGTCGGGGGTGAGGAGGCGGACCCCGACCGTACGGCCGCCCAGGGCCGCCGACCTCACCGACAGGTCGACCTGCCGGTCGGCGACCCGGGTGACGGCGACGACCTCGGCGCCGCGCGCATGCGGCGAACGGGGTGGGGCCTCGGCCCCCTGCCCCGTGACGGCGCGTGCCGGTGCGGTCGGTGCGAGGGTGAGGAGGACCGTGGCGAGGACGAGCAGGGCTCTGGAGCGGAGGGTCGGGACGGCGGTCGTGGTCGCTGACAAGGCGGCTCCCTGAGGGGCGGTTCGTCGCTGCGTGAACGGTCCGACCGGGGCGGACGGGGGCCGGAGGCGTCGGCCGTGCTACAGCCCCGCCCGTGCCAGCAGCACCGGCAGGGCCTCCGGCTTCACCTTCTGTACCGATCTCACCTGGCCCAGGCCCAGTTCCCCGCGGCTCACCGGGTCGCGGTAGAGGGCCTTCGTCGCCTCGGTCAGCAAGGTCACGGGGACCAGGAAGGGGACGCCGGGGTCCTCGTCGTCCGGGCGGGGTTCCTCGTCGACCTCGGCCACCGCGGCGACCGCCGCCTCGGGTCGCGCGAAGTAGAACCAGAGGCGGTCGCCCGGCTCCATCCGGTTGCGGCGGCTGAGCCAGAGCTCCAGTTCCGGTTCCTCCTCGGCGAGTTGGAGCATCGTCTCCTTGTCGGACGGCTCCCCGTCCAGCGTGTCCTTGCGCGGATCGAGGATGTAGATCCAGTCCGCCATGGAATCCCCTTCGGTCAGGACGCTCGGCCCGCGTGAAGACGCATCGGTGCGGCGACTCATGGTGCCAGACAGCCGGGGGGTGCGCGTACACGTTTTCGACACGGAGGTGTCAGGTGCCGGGTTTCAGCGCCCCGTTGCTGAGTCCGTCCCGCGCCAGTGCCGCGATCTGCCGGCTGAGTTCCGCCACCCGCCGGGCCCGCTCCTCGAACTCGCGCAGCGCGTGGAAGGCGGTCCCGTAGCCGCGCTGTGCGGTGATGTCCATCTGCGGGATGCGGGCGCCCTTGCTGTCGAGGCGGAAGGTGCCGCTGGCGGTGGTGGAACGGCGGCTGTTGGCGGCGCTGTGCAGGAAGCCCTGGAGGAAGTCCGTGTCGAGCTGGTCGCTGACCGAGACCGGTTCCGGATCCGCGTACTCGACAAGACCGGCCCTGATCAGGTCGGCGACGCTGACACTGGGGCCGTCCAGGGCGCCGGTGCCCTCGCCGGCGACCAGGGCGGGGAGCAGTTCGGCCAGGCGCCGCACCTGTTCGGTCAGCTCCTGGCGCAAGGTGTCGTACTCCGTCACGTAGTCGCGGTGCGACTCCTCGACGTGACGGCTCGGGGTGAGGTCGACCAGGTCGTCGAGCAGATCGATCTGGGGGACCTCGGTGATCTGCTGGGGCCGCGGCTCCAGGGGGTCGTCCGGGTCGTTGGACGTGAGGTCGACCATGCGGACCGCGGTGGCCGCGTCGTCCGGCGACACCGGACGCCGCAGGTGCCACAGGTGCACGGGGAGGGAGTGCGCGGCGGCCGTGCCCGGGGCCAGCGCGGTGACCTGGGTGAGGATGCCCCGGCGGACGAGCTCGGCGCGGATGCGGCGGCCGGCCTTGCGGTAGGCCACCGAGGCAGGCATGACCATGACCACACGGCCACCGGGCGCGGTGTGCGCGTAGGCGTGCTGGAGCCAGGCGAGTTCGCCCTCCGCGCGGGAGGGGGTGCCGAGCTCCCAGCGGGGGTCGAGGAGGAGGTCCTCCCGGCCCCAGTCGGTGTCGCTGACCGGCGGATCGCAGACGACGAGGTCGGCCTTGAGGCCGGACCACTGGTCCGCGCGCAGGGAGTCGCCCTGCTTGATCTCGGTACGGGGAAGTTCCGCGAGGTCGGCCCGCGACTGCGCGAGGCGCGCGCTGCGGGCGTCCGCTTCCTGACCGCACCGCCTGGCGCCCGGTCCGGCGCCGACGGCGAGCAGGAGGGTACCGATTCCGCAGGCGGGGTCGAAGAGCACGGCGTCGGCGGCCACGTCGCCCGCGAAGTGCCGGACGGCCCGGACCACCCGGGGCGAGGTCACCTGGTCCGAGCCCGCTCGCCGCACGGACTCCGTGAAGCGCTCGGCGAGGCCGTTCACCACGTCCGCGGCGGAGCCGCCGCCGGCCATCCGGCGGGCGAGCCGGACCCCCTGCTCGGGCAACGCGGCCGGCGCCTCCTCCCCG
This sequence comes from Streptomyces sp. NPDC044984, assembly GCF_040646935.1. NCBI lineage: Bacteria > Bacillati > Actinomycetota > Actinomycetes > Kitasatosporales > Streptomycetaceae > Streptomyces > Streptomyces sp. NPDC044984. Next base: position 160,907 of record NZ_JBEZBE010000006.1, on the reverse strand, counting down.
GGGGCGGCGAGGGCGTGCGCGATGTCCGCGAGCCCACCGAGGATGTCGTCGCCGTAGGCACCCCGCAGCACCTGCCACAGCTGGACCTCGTCGGTGACGTCCTGTCCCTTGCTCTGCTTGTCCAGCCAGGCCTGGACCTCGGCCAGGTCGAAGAGAGGGCTGTTGGCGCCGCCGCCGACCGGTGCCGGGAAGTCGTCGTACCGCCGTCGCCAGTTCGACACGGCGGCGCGGGTGACACCCGCGATACGGGCGATCTCGGAGCCGGTGACCAACGGGTTCGTCGGCGTGGCCGGGGTCTGTGGCATACCGGCTACGGTACACAGCGTCCCGGCCGCGCATCAATGAAAAACGGCCGTTGACGACGTCAACGACGACCGCCCCGTTCGCCGTCTCCGCGCCCGTCCCGGGCAGGGGGCGTTGTCAGTGGCCCCCGATAGCTTGATCCCGTTGCGCCGCTCTGGCGTTGACGTCCCCTTTCGCATGCATGGGAGATGGTGCGTTGTCGGTCCGGGAGAAGTCGAGCACGGCACGGGTGGTGCCGTCCGCGCGGCCGCGGAAGCTCGCGAAGGTGCCGTTCGTGGAGCTGGCCGACGGGCGGCTGCAGGGCGTGGTGTCCAGCGGGTCGGACATCGGGCGGGTGTACGTCTCGTCGGTCGAGGCGGGGACGTACGCGTTCGCGTGCAGCACCAACAACAACCGGCCCTGCGGCGGGGCGCGGGGGTGGTTCTGCAACCACATACGCGCGCTCGTCGGTGAGGCCGTGCTGCAGTACGGCGTCGAGCGGGTGGCCCGGTACCTGAAGGTCGAGGTCACCGGTGAGGCGCCCGACGCGGACTCCGTCACCGACGCGATGACCGCCACGCGGCCCGCCCAGGGCGACAGTTCGGCGGCGGCGCAGGTGTTCAGCCGGTTCCTGCGGCACCTCGCCTACCTCGAACTCGCCCCGGTCACCGCTCCGTTGCCCGAGATGCAGTGGTTCCCGACGACGAGGGCGGTGGCCTGATGCGCGCCGATCTGCTGACCGACGCCGTCGACGGGCTCGACGAGGCCCTCGCGGCCGTGGACGGTTTCGACGAGGTCCTGGTCGCCGGTCTGCTGCGTCCGGGGCCCGCCCAGGCGAGCGGGCTGGCCGCCCTCGCGGACGCCGTCGCCGGGTCGCCGCTGGCGGCGCGGGTCGCCGAGGCGGCCGGGAAGACGGCCGCCGGGGCGGCCGGCGAGGATCACTTCGTGGCGCTCGCGGCCGCTCGCACCGCCCTGCTCGGTTCCGTGCACGACGCGCTCCTCCAGCGGGCCGAGGAGGCCGTCGGGCGGGCGCGGGACGGGGAGAGCGGCACGGCCGCGGCCGACGGGGAACACGCGGTCAACCTGCGTGCCGCCGCCCGCAGTTGGCTGTGCGATCTCGCGCGGGCCGGCTGGCACGGCATCGACCACGAGCTGGTCGCCGGTGCCGCGCCCGTCGTGTCCGCCATGCTGCCCGACCCGGCGCTGCGCCGCCTGGCCACGCTGCTCGACGGCTTCGCCGCCGAACTCGCCGCCTCCTGTCCCGGCGCGTCCCTGGAGCACGTTCCCGTACGCCGCTGGGCCGACCTGTGGTCGCGCGCCGTGCTGCTGACCCTGCCCGGCGCGGCGTCCGCCCCCGCGGTCACCGGGGCGACCGGCCGGTTGCTGCCCCTCGGTGTCGACGTGCAGGAGCACGCCACCGCCGTACAGGCACAGGTGCACGCGGTGTTCGAGCCGGCGGACGGCGGCCCGGCCCGGCTGGTGCGGGCCAGTGTGTCCGCGCCGAAGCCCGACACCGTCGTCGGTGCGGGGCTGTGGCAGCTGCTCCGGCCGCACATGTCCCTGCTGGCCGCCGTGAGCGAGGGGCGTGCCGTGGACCTCGACGCGATGCCCGTCACCGGTGAGGGCGATCTGCTGTGGGACGACGCCCGGGCGCGTGCGGGCGAGCCCGCCGAGGCGTTCGCCACCGCGCGGGTGGCGCTGCCCGTCGCCGTCGCCTTCGCGACCGCTCCGCTCGACCGGCACCCGGCCCGCATCGCCGTGCCCGTCCTGCTGGAGGGGTACGCCGTGGAGGAGGACGAGGACGGGGTGGCGTTCCGGGTGGCCGGGCAGCGCCTCGCCGTCGACACCGACCGGGTTCCGGCCGCGGGTCCGCTCACCGCCGAGGTGGTCGCCTCGTCCGGTGCGTGTCTCGGGCTGCTGCGCTGGGACGCCGGGGAGTTCCTGCTCCAGCCGCTCGCCGTCGAGCGGACCGTGCGGAAGAAGGCCGTCGCCGTGCACGCCGGGGCGTGGGCCGGAGGTACGGCCGACAAGGCCGGGGTGCGGGCCGAGAAGGCCGCCACCGACGCCGTCAAGGTGCTGCGCGAGCGTGCCGGAAAGCTGCTGCGGAAATGAGCGGGCAGACCGTCGAAGGGGCCTGCGCGCCCGATCCCGACGAGAACCGGCGGCAGGTGCTGTACTGGCGGCTGCTGGCCCGGCTCTTCGACCCCGAGGAGCAGGCGTCCCTGGAGTCGGCGAGTCTCGCCGTCGTCGAGGACGTCGGCCTGCCGGCCGCGCTGCTCGACCCGGGGGCGTCCGTCGACTCCGTCGTGCAGCGGCACCCGGAACTGGCCGCCGAGTTCGACGGGCTGATGACGCCCGAGCCGGACGGGGACGGTGCGCGTGACCGGGCCGCCGAGGTGCGGCGTGCGGCGCTCGCGTCGAAGGTGCTGCTGAACGTCTTCGCCACCGGCTCGGGCAACGTCACGGCCGAGCAGCTGGCGCGCTGGCAGTCCGACGCGGGCTGGCTGGAGCGGGCGCTGGGCTGCCGGCCCGGTGAGCTGCGCGGCGGACGCGGTGGCGTCAACCGCGCGGGAGCCGGGCAGGGCGTCAGCCCGACCGGCACCGGTCTCGGCGCGCCCGCACCCGACCTCAGCCGCCTCGTTCCCGAGATCGGGCCGGAGCTCGGCTCCATCGAGGCCGGTCTCGTCAAGCGCATGCGGCTGCGCGAGGTGCTGGCCGACCCCGCGCTGGCCTCGCGGCTGACGCCGAGCATGTCGCTGATCGAGCAGTTGCTGCGCGACAAGAACAACCTCTCCGGTGTCGCCCTCGCCAACGCCAAGGCGCTGATCCGGCGTTACGTCGACGAGGTCACCGAGGTGCTGCGCACCCAGGTGGAGAAGGCCACGGTCGGTGAGCTCGACCGGTCCGTCCCGCCCAAGCGCGTCTACCGCAATCTCGATCTCGACCGCACCATCTGGAAGAACCTCACCAACTGGGACCCGGAGGAGGAGCGGCTCTACGTCGACCGGCTCTACTACCGGCACACCAGCCGAAAGACGACACCCCAGCGGCTGATCGTGGTCGTGGACCAGTCGGGTTCGATGGTGGACTCGATGGTCAACTGCACCATCCTGGCGTCCATCTTCGCCGGGCTGCCGAAGGTGGACGTCCACCTGATCGCGTACGACACGCAGGCGCTGGACCTCACGCCCTGGGCGCACGACCCGTTCGAGACGCTGCTGCGGACCAAGCTCGGCGGCGGCACCGACGGCACCGTGGCGATGGCGCTCGCCCAGCCGAAGATCGCCGAGCCGCGCAACACCGTCGTGGTGTGGATCTCCGACTTCTACGAATGGCGCACGGAGGAGCTGTTCGAGAGCATGGCCGCCATCCACCGTTCGGGGGCGAAGTTCATCCCGGTGGGTTCGGTGACCAGCTCCGGGCGCGGCAGCGTCAACCCGTGGTTCCGGGAGAAGTTCAAGGACCTCGGCACGCCGGTGATCTCCGGCCACATCAAGAAGCTCGTGCACGAACTCAAGACGTTCCTCACCTGATCACCCAAGAGACGTCCGTCCCGTTGTGATCACCGTTCCGAAAGGCCTTCCCTGATGTCCGACCTGCTGCGCGCGCCCGCCGAGATCAAGTACGCCGAGGAGCTCGACTGGCTGGAGTCGATCGACGACAACCCCAAGCCTTTCTCGTGGCGCCTGTCCCCGAAGATGGTCCGGCTGTTCGTCCTCGGCTCCGAGCGTGCCGACGGCCTGGACCGCGAGGTGTCGCAGAAGTGGTTCGGCGACCGCAGCTTCGTGGAGCGGTCGATCGTCACCCTCGCCTCCGACCGCGGTCTGCTGCTCATCGGTGACCCCGGCACGGGCAAGAGCTGGCTGGCCGAGCTGCTGTCCGCAGCGATCTGCCGCAACTCCACGCTGGTGGTGCAGGGCACGGCCGGCACCACCGAGGACCACATCAAGTACTCGTGGAACGTGTCGATGGTCATCGCCAAGGGCCAGTCGCGGGAGTCGATGATCCCCTCGCCGATCATGACCGCGATGGAGGCCGGGGCCATCGGCCGCTTCGAGGAGCTGACCCGTTCCACGAGCGACGTCCAGGACGCGCTGATCTCGATCCTCTCCGAGAAGTACATCTCCGTTCCGGAACTGGAGAGCGGGGGCGGCGACGACAACATCGTCTTCGCCAAGCCCGGCTTCTCGATCATCGCCACGGCCAACAGCCGCGACCGGGGTGTCAACGACCTCTCCTCCGCGCTGAAGCGGCGCTTCAACTTCGTCCGCATCCCGGTCGTGACGAACAAGAAGAGCGAGGCGGAGATCGTCCGCTTCCGCACCGAGGAGCTGCTGCGCCGCCACTCGATCGACCTGGACGTGCCGCCGACCCTGCTGGACGTGCTGCTGCGGAGCTTCGCCGACCTGCGGGCGTCCGCCGCCGCGGCCGGCAGCGACGACGAGAAGCTGGAGTCCGCGCTGTCGACGGCCGAGCAGATCGGTGTGCTGGAGGACGCCGTCCTGCACAGCAACTTCTTCGGCGAGCGCACCCTGACCGCCCGCGCCCTGGCCTCCTCGCTGGTCGGCTCCCTCACCCGGCGCGAGCCCGAGGACCTGGCCATCCTCAACAAGTACCTGCACGGTGTCGTCGAGCCGCGCAGCAAGGAGGAGGGCGGCTCCTGGCCCGAGTTCCTCGAGGGCGGCCGCGACGCGATCGCCACCCTGTCATGAGCGGGCACCGGGAGAGCACGTCGTTCGCCGGACTGCGCGGGCAGCTGCAGGACGCCGCGGCCGCGTTCGCGGACGGGCCGGACGCCCTGGAGGGCATCCTGCTCGGCATGGTCGACGACGTCGACCGGGCGGTGCGCGAGCCGCTGGAGATCTTCCCCGTCTGCCACCACTCCCCCGCGTCCGCGCTCGCCATGGCCCGCCGCCTGCGCGAGAAGCAGCCCAAGGTGGTGTACCTGGAGCTGTGCGAGGACATGGCGCCGCTCCTGACCGAGCTGCGCAACTGCCGGCTGCCGGTGGCGGTGCAGGCGTTCGCCGGCGACGTCGACGGCTTCCCCGCCGACTGGGCCCCGCTGTCGGTGGTGGCACCGATCACGGAGGCGTCCGCCGAGTACCAGGCGATCGCGTACGCCCTGGACACCCCGGGCGTGGAACTGGTCCTGGTCGACCGGTCGGCGGACCACGTCTTCCAGTGGGACAGGAGGGACGAGCAGGCGCAGGAGGGCACCGAGCCTCCGGAGGAGGCCGGGGCCGCGCTGCACGGTGAGGCCGTCGGCGTCGGGATCGGCGACCTGCGGCCGCGCTTCGCCGAGCTGGAGGAGCACCTGCTGCGCCACGGCAGGGTGCGGCACTGGTCGGAGTGGTGGCACCAGTACGTCGAGGTCCCGCTCGGCGACGGCGCCGCCGACCACGACACCTACCGCCAGGTCATGTTCCTCATCGGCAGCCTGTTCCGGCGGCTCGCCCCCGGCGACGGGTCCCGCGTCCGGGTGGACGAGGACCGCGAGCGGTACATGTGGACCCGGATGCGGGAGCACCTGGCGGCGACCGGCACGGACCCGGAGGACTGCCTGTACGTGTGCGGGGCGTTCCACGCGGCCAGCCACGTGGAGGAGTTCGGCGTGCACGGCGGCTCGGACACGTTCACGATCTCCCCGCGCACCGCCACCACCTGGCAGTACGGGCTGATCCCGTCCAGCCACGCGGCGATCGAGGCGCAGTTCGGCCTCGCCGCCGGGTCGGTGTCGATCGCGGCTACGGAGTGGGCGAAGAGCCTGAGGCGGACCCGGGTGGAGCCGTACGTGCTGGAGGGGCAGGCCGGGAAGAAGAAGTCCGCGGCGAAGAAAACGGCCGTCGTCCCGGCGCCGGCGGCCGCGGCCGACGCGGACAAGCTGTCCGGCTTCCTGCGCCGGCCGCCCGTGCTCGACGGTCTGGACGAGGCCGAGCTGCTCGGCTGGTCGGTGGAGATCGTGCGCGCGGCCCGGCGCAACGGCTATCTCGCCTCGACCGCCGACGCCATCGCCGTCTTCGAGACGTCGATCCTGCTGGCCGGCCTGCGGGACCGGGCCAGGCCGACGCCGTACGACTTCCAGGACGCGGCGGTCACCTGCATCGAGAAGGACAGCGTCCCGGGGCGGCGGGACGTGCGGCGCCTCGTCGAGATCATGATGGGCGGCGACCGGATCGGGCAGGTCGGATACGACTCGCTGCCGCCGCTCGCCCGTGACGTGTACGACCGGCTCGCGCCGCTGGAGCTGAAGCTCGAACAGCGCGGGGTGCGCAGGGCACTGCTGGACATGGCGTCCCGGCCGGAACTGCGGGCCTGCTCCGATGTGCTGTGGATGCTGCGGCGGCTGCTTCCGCAGGGGGCGGCACGGCCGATCATGGGTGAGCGGCGGCTCGGTGAGCGGTCGATCCAGGAGTCGTGGGACCTGGCGCTCGGGACGCACCAGCGGGCCCTGATCGAGCTGGGCTACGAGGGCGTCAGCCTCGAGCAGGTCCTGGAGCAGCGGCTGCGGCGCGACGCGTACGGGCCGCAGGCGACGACGGCGACGGTGCTGGCGGCGGTCGAGGACTCGCTCCTGTACCTGGGCGGCCGCCGGCTCGCCGACGAGCTCGGCACGCACGCGCTGAAGCTGCTCGCCGCCGAGCGGAGCGTCGACGGGGCGCCGGAGGTGCTGCGCCGGGTGCGGGCGCTGCTGGCGTACTACCGCACCGGCGAGCCGGTGCTGCCGGCCTGGATCGAGTCGTTCGTCAAGACCGGTTACGCCCACTACTGCACGCTGCTGCCGACGGCGTTCCGGGACGAGGACGCGACGGTGGGGCAGGTCGCGGCGATGCTCGGCTTCCTGTTCTCCATGGAGGGCCTCGCGCTGTCGCTGGGCTGCGACCGGACCCAGTTGGAGCTCGCGGTCGCCCAGTCGCACCCGGACGACCCGTCGAAGACGGCACTGCTGTGGGCGGCGCAGGTGCAGCTCGGCACCCTGTCCCGGGCCGAACTGCGGTCCCGCTGCGACGAGTTGCTGGACAACCCACTGGTGGTGCCCACCTACCCGCGTTACCTCAGCGGCTTCGTGCACGCGCTGGAGCCCGTGCCGGGGCTGGCGGACGTGGTGGTGGAGGCGGTGTCGAACGCGTTCGGGCGGCTGCCGGACCCGGTGCTGCTGCCGTGGCTGCCGCTGCTGATCACCACCCTGCGTTCCGGCGCGGCGGACCTCGCCCCGCTGATGGTCCGCGAGGCCGGCCGGATCTTCCCGGGCCGGCTGGCGGCACTGGACGCGTGGGTGCCGCCGTGGCGGACGCCGGAGACGGACCCGTTCGCCGCGAAGCCCGTGGCCGAGGTCCGCCGGGGCGCCACGCTGCTCGCGGCACACCCGGCGGCGTGCGACGCGGTCGCGGAGCTGCTCGGCTGCACGGAGGGGTGGTCCCGGGCCGACGTCCCGTCGGCGTCGGGCGTGGCGCTGCTGGCCACGCATCCGGCGACGTGCGACGCGGTGGCGGAGCTGCTGGGCTGCGAAGGGGTGTGGGCGACGGCCGGTCCCGGCCCGTCGGGTGCCGCGCTGACAAGCCGTCACCCTGCGACTGCCGACGCCCTGGCGTCCTTGCTCGCCGGTCACTGACCGCGGACGGCCGTGTCGCCCGGTGAGAGCGTCGTCGAGCGGCACGGCGGGCCGGTCTCCGAGTGCCTCGGGTGTCCACGGTGTCGGCGGGCACGCTCACCGGTGGGCGGGACGGTAGGAGTCGTTGGCATCCACCGGGGCGCCACCGCCCCGGACGCCGCCGCCGGGGATGTGGATCGTGCCGCGTACGGCGACGGCGGCCGTGCCGTGGCGCGGCACCGGCATGGGGGCCAGCCGCTGCCACCGGTCGCGCTCGGTGTCGTAGGCCTCGGTCTCGTCGAAGACCGTGTTCGGGTTGCCGCCGTCGTGCCGCCCCTCACCGCCGAAGGTGTAGATCCTCGTCCCCACGGCCGCGGCGGCGATGCCGCCGCGGGCGGTGGGCATCGGTGCCCGCTCGGACCAGCGGTGGGCGCGCGGGTCGAGCGCGTAGACGGTGTCCCGTACGTTCACCTGTCCCCGGTCCCGGCCGCCGAGCACGTAGAACGTCCCGCCGACCACGGCTCCGCCCACGTGGTCGCGGGCCTGCGGCAGGCTCGGCAGGTTCTCCCACCGGCCGGTCACGGCGTCGTACGCGGACACGGTGTCCACCGTGTCCTGAAGGCCGCCCGCGCCCGGCACGAGGACGCGCATGCCGCCGGCGAGGAGGATCCTCGTCCCGTGCACGCCGATCGCGGCGCTCCCCCGCTCGATGCCCGCGGGCATGGGGGGAAGCCGTCGCCACCGGTCGGCGCGCGGGGAGTAGACGAAGCTGTCGCGCAGGGCTTGCCACTCGGATCCGCCGGACAGCCCGCCGAGGACGTGGATCCGGCCGTGGACCACCGCCACGTTGGGATGGTTCATCGCGACGGGCAGCGGTGCCGCGCCCGACCAGGTGTCGTGGCGCGTGTCGTAGACGTCGACCCGCGGGGTGGTGGTGACGCCGCCGGACTCCCCGGGGACGATGCCGCCGATGACGTAGACCTTGTCGCCGACGGCGGCGACGCTGTGCTCCTGCCGGGGTCCGCTCGCGATCGGTGCGAGTCGCCGCCAACCCCTGCGGTAGGGCCCTTCTTCCACGGGGGGCGTTCCACCGGGGGAGGTCGGGTGACCCGGATGCGCGTGGGCCTCGACGGCCGGGGACACCGCCAGGGCGGCGCCGAGGAGCAGTACTGTCCGCCGCTGCATGAGGAACTCCTTGTCACAGGGCCTGGTTTCCGTCAGAAGCAGGTGGCTTCGGCCCGTCCAGTGTTCCTGTCCGCGGCTGGGGCAACCAGGTGATGTCGTCCCGGGGGTGGGGAGTACCCGGCTCGGCCGGAGCCCTGTCAGGGTGCGGGGTCGACGACGTCCTGGGTGCCGAGGACCGCGAGCAGGTCGAGCAGGTCGGCGCTGTCGGTGCCGAGTGCGGGGGTGAACCAGAGCAGCCGCTGCCGGCCGTCCTCGCTGAACAGGTTGAGGCAGTTGACCTCGACGACCCCGAGCGCGGGGTGCCGGATGCGTTTGCGGTCGTCGCGCCGGAAGGCCACCTCGTGGTCGGCCCACAGCGCGGCGAACTCGGGCGAGGTGTCCCTCAGCGAACGGATCATCGACGTGGCTTCGGCGTCCTTGGCGTCCCGCCGGGCGGCCGCGGCCCGCAGGTCGGCGACGAAGGCACGGGACTGGGCCTCGTGGTCGGCCTCCGGGTACAGGCTCCGGGCGTCGGCCTCCGTGAACCACCGGTGGACGAAGCTGGCCCGGGTCCCCTGGAATCGGGAGTGGTCCCCCAGGAGTGCCGCCGCGAGCGGATTCTGCACCAGCGTGACATGCAAATCGGTGATGACCTGCGCGGGAGTCGACGGCATCCGGTGCAGCAGGTCGAGCATGCCGGGGTGGACGTGCGAGGCGGCGCTGCCCGGGACGGGCACCGGGCGGTCCGCCAGACGGTAGAGGTAGTCCCGCTCGTCGGCGGTCAGGCGCAGCGCCCTCGCCAGTGCGGCGATCATCTGCTCGGACGGCTGGGACCCGGCTCCGCGTTCGAGCTCGTTGTAGTAGTCCACCGATGCCCCGGCGAGCTGGGCGACCTCGTCCCGGCGCAGCCCGGGCACCCGGCGCCGGGGCCCGGCCGGAAGCCCCACGTCGCCCGGGCGGATGCGGTCACGCCGCGACCGTAGGAATGCTCCCAGCTCGGTGTGTTTCACAGAACCCATGTCCGCCATTGTGTGCCGGGCCGGGGCACCGGCCCAGGGGACGACATCACCTGGTTCGGCCGGCCGTCGGCGTGCAGGGTGGAGGACACGACCACCAGCGACCTTCGTTCCGCACCGGTTCACCGGGGCGGCCCTGCCGTCGTTGTGAGCCACGCCCGGTCCTTCCGGACCGCCGACCACTCAGGGACAGCCATGCCTTTCGCCAACTTCAAGGTCCCCGCGGGCACCGTCACCGCCGAGGACAAGAAGAAGATCGTCGAGCGCACCACCGATCTGTATGCGGAGATCTACGGTGAGCGGGCCCGTGCCACCACCGTCGTGCTCGTCGACGAGGTCGTCGACGGGGGCTGGGGAGTGGCCGGCGACGTCCTCACCGCCGCCATGCTCGACGGCGACGCCTGACGCCGGCACCGGTGGGCGCGGACGATGTCCGCGCCCACCGGTGAACGGAGCCCTTGGGGGTACGGGCCCGCGTCCCGTAGCCGACGGCACCTGCCCGGCAGGTCCTCAGCCGTGACGAGCCGGCAGGGGTTCCAGCCCTTCCGGCACCCCGTACGTGATGACTGCCGTGTACGCCTCCGCGATGCCGCGGCCCTGGTCGAACCACGGGAAGGCGAACAGGCTCCGGGCCGGAAGGACGATGACAAGCGTCGAGCACGTCCCCTTCGACATGTCGGCGCTGTTCCGTCCCCCACAGCGGAACATGCCGTACCGCCTTCGTTCCGGGGCCGGGTGACGGCGGGCCTCCGTGCCGGCGGCTCCGGACGCCCCGCGCGCCGTCGGCACCGTGAGGGAGCGGTCCGGGTCGGATCCGCGGAACGACGGTTCCGAGGAACCGGTCCCCCACCACGGGCTCGAACCTCAGCGTCGCTCCGTCCTCCTCCTCGGAGTCCCGGACATGTACGGCTCCGGGTGCGTGCGCGACCGCCTCAAAGCCGTCTTCGGCAAGACGGAGGTCCCCAGCCGGGGGAGCTCGTCGCGCGCCTGTTCGCCGAGCGGCACCGGCCCGTACGAGCACCCCGGCGTCGGGCGTCGAAGCGGCCGGTGCCCTTGCACGGGCGGCTCCGGTACGTGTCCTTCTCGCACCGAGGCGCACCGGCACCCACGGAACGTACCGGCTCGTAGCGGTTCCCCTCGTCGCTCACTCGTGCACCGGCCGTCTCCCGCGACGCGTGAAGGCCCCGGGCGGTACCGGGAACCGGTGCGGTCCGGACGCCGGGGAAGGCGGTGCGCCTCTCACGTACCGCGCATGAGCTCCATGTTGACGGCATCGACCTGTGCGTACAGGGGCCCTCCGGTGACGATGTCCTCCCCCATGCCCCGGCGTCGCGGGTCCACGTCGATCACGGTGACGAGCGCGTCGCCCAGTCCGATCACCACCCACCAGCTCCGCTCGTCGGCCCGCACCCGCCAGGTCGACTTCACCCACTTCCCGGTGTCCGTGCGCACCTCGGCGGAGACCAGCTCCCAGCTTCCCGGGTCGAAGCGGGTCAGCGTTTCCAGGGGTGCGCCTCGCTGCTCCAGCCGTTCGGTCACGTGTGCGCCGCGGGCTCTCAGCCGCACCGGTTCGTCCAGGACGTACCGGACCCGCGTGAAGAGGGAGTCGGGACCTGACCCGACGTGGAAGCGGGCGGTCTGGAAACGGGGCGGCACGGTGAACTCCTCGCGCGGGGACGGTGAGGCCGGTAGACGTGTGGAACGGCAACAGGGCTCGGGCGATCCGGCGTGCCGATGCACGACTGTGGGGTCCGTCGAGCACGGACGAGGACGACCCGGTGGCGAACGACGGCCTGTTCGTGTCCAGCAGTTCATCGCATGGTGCCATGCACAGGGTCAACTCGGCGCAGCCGGTCATCGGCACCGTCACGCCCGTGCATCACGAGGACCCGGACGAACGCGCCGCCGATCGACCGGTCCGTCCGGGCGTCCACTCCGTCGACACCGATGTGCTTCGGTATCCGCTCCGGCGGGTGGGAGTAGCGGACAGCGTCCCAGACGCCCGGGGCCGCGAGGGGGACGGCGTCGGGAAGCAGCCGGAGCCGGAGCGGGGAGGAAAGCACCATGACACCGGCCGTCCGGTGTGACGCGAGAAGGCGGGCACGGCGGAAGCCTCGCAGCGTCCCGGCTTCCGGGCAGCCGAGTTCCCGGCCGGCGCCTTATTCGCTGTGGGCGATCTGGATCAGGTTGCCGCAGGTGTCGTCCAGCACCGCGGTGGTGACCGGGCCCATCTCCAGCGGCTCCTGGGTGAAGCGCACCCCGAGCCCGCGCAGCCGGTCGAACTCCGCCCGTACGTCGTCCACGGCGAAGGAGGCGGCCGGGATGCCGTCCTGGACCAGCGCAGCCCTGTACGGCCGCACCGCGGGATGGCCGGAGGGCTCGAGCAGCAGTTCCGTCCCGTCGGGGTCCTCCGGCGAGACCACGGTCAGCCACCGGTCCGCGCCCATCGGGACGTCGTTCTTCTTCGCGAAGCCCAGTACGTCGGTGTAGAAGCGCAGGGCCTTCTCCTGGTCGTCGACGAAGACGCTGGTGAGGTGGATCCTCATGGGGTGCCCTCCGGGGGGTCGGGCCTGAGCCATCGGGTGACGATGTGCTCGAGGGGTTCGGTGTTCAGGTCGTGGAACTTGTAGCGGCCCTGGCGCCTGGAGACGACCAGGCCCGCGGACTCCAGTACGGCCAGGTGCTGGCTGATCGCCTGACGGGACAGTCCCAGGCCGTGCTTGGTCACCAGCCGCGCGCATATCTCGAACAGGGTCTGGCCGTCCCGTTCCACCAGCTCGTCGAGGATGCGGCGGCGGGTGGGGTCGGCCAGCGCCTTGAAGACATCCTCTTCCACGACCACCAGCATAGGCAAGTGGCGACTTGCCTATCAAGACGGGGGCCGTAACCCCGAGCGCGGTGGAGGCGGGTGCGGCCCGATCCCCTCACCGGCGGACGGCCGCCCGTCCCCCACCGGCCCGACAGGTGGTCGCGCGCACAGTGTTTGGAAGTGGCCCGACGGTAAAGACGGTGCACTGACAGAAGCTTTATACGACGAGGTAGGAGACCTGTTCATGGGCATCATCGCGTGGATCCTCATCGGCCTGCTCGCGGGCTTCATCGCCAAGGCCCTGATGCCGGGCAAGGATCCCGGCGGCGTCATCATCACGATGCTCATAGGCATCGCGGGCGGCCTTCTCGGTGGCTGGCTCGGCAAGGTGATCTTCGGTGTCGACTCCATCGACGGCTTCTTCGACCTGTCCACCTGGATCGCCGCCATCGTCGGCTCCGTCATCCTCCTCGTCCTCTACCGCCTGGTCACCGGCGACCGCCACTCCCACCGCCACGCCTGACCCGGCGCCCGCACCGCATGGAACGGCTCCTCGTCCCGGGCGACGAGGAGCCGTTCTTCCCTTTCAGGTCCGGGAGTCCGGCCGCCCGGCGTCCGCGTTCACGGCCGGCGCTCCGGCAGGCGCGTCGCCATCGGCAGCGCCAGCGCCATCAGGACCGCCCCGCACAGCAGCGTCGTACGGAATCCGTCCGTCGCCGTCAGCAGCGAAGCCACCAGCGCCGTGCCGGCGGACGCCGCCGCCTGGGAGACGATGTTCAGCGCGGTGCTGCCGGCGGCCACCTCGGTGCCCGTGAGGCCGCGCGTGGCGGAGGCCATGACGGGCATGTTCGTCATGCCGACCCCCGTGCCCATGACGGCGAGGGAGGCGACCAGGCGCCAGTACGGGGCGTCGGAGCCGGCCTGGACGGCGAAGGCGAGGAAGCCCGCGACGGCGACCAGGACGCCGGGGACGACGATCGCGCGCGGCGCCACACGGTCCGAGATCCGGCTGGAGATCTGCATCACCGTGCCGCTGCAGAGGAACTGGGGAACCATCAGCAGCCCGGCCTGTGTGGCGGACAGACCGCGCTCCTGCTGCCAGTACAGCGGTACGAGCATCATCGAGCCGAAGTACGCGGCCGAGAACGGCACCATGGTCGCCACCGCACGGCCGACCGACGCCCTCCGCAGCAGTCGCAGGTCGAGCAGGGGGTGGTCCGCCCGCAGCGCCCGCACGGTGAAGGCGGCCACCAGCGCCGTGCCGACGACGACCGGGACGGCCGCCCCCGGAGTGCCGAAGCCGCCGCGTTCGCCGCCCAGCGTCAGCCCGTACAGCAGGGCCGCCAGGCCCGGGGAGAGGGTCAGCAGTCCGGCCAGGTCCAGCGGGCGGCCGGTCCGCTCGTCGTCGTCACGCATGACCCGGGCGCCGAGCAGCAGGGCGAGGGCGCCGACCGGGACGTTGACGAAGAAGATCCAGCGCCAGGACAGCGCGTCGGTGAGGACGCCGCCGAGGACCGGACCCGCCATCGGGCCGACGAGGACCGGGATGCCGAGGATGCCCATCATCGTGCCCTTGCGTTCCGGCGGGGCGGCGCGCAGGACGACCGTCATCGCGACGGGCACGATCATGCCGCCGCCGAGTCCCTGCACCACGCGGAACACGATCAGTGAACCCGCGTTCCACGCCAGGCCGGTGAGCCCCGAGCCGAGGGTGAAGAGCGCGACGGCGGTGAGGAAGACCCGCTTGGCGCCGTACCGGCCCACCGCCCACGCGGTGACCGGGATGACGGTCGCCAGCGCCAGCGAGTAGCCGGTCACCGTCCACTGGACGACGGACAGGGGCGCGTCGAAGGCGCGCGCCAGATGGTCCAGGGCGACGTTGACGATGGTCATGTCGAGCACCGTCATGAACGAACCGAGCACCACGACGCCCGCGAGGGCCAGGACGTGCCGGGGGACGGCGGGCAGGGACGGACCCCCGCCTCCCCCGGTCCGTGCCGGGAGGGCGGTGCTCATCGCTCCCCGTACGGGGCGTGGGCACGCCCGGCCCGCAGCGTCCGCCCCCACCAGCCCAGCTGGTCCAGCATCGCCTTGCCCGCCCCTTCGGGCACCTCGGGCCGCAGCAGTGAGCCGTCCTCGGCGAAGTTCTCCCACGCGTTGTGGAAGCTCACCGTGTCCCGCACCGTGACGGCGTGCAGTTCGGCGAAGACCAGCCGCAGTTGCTCGACCGCGCGCAGCCCGCCGGCCAGGCCCCCGTAGGACACGAAGCCGACCGGCTTGGCCTGCCACTGGGTGTAGTGCAGGTCGATGGCGTTCTTCAGGGGCGCGGGGAAGCTGTGGTTGTACTCGGGGGTGATCACGACGAAGGCGTCGGCCGCCGCCAGACGCTCCGTGACCTCGGCGGCCTCCGGGTGGGCCGCGGGGGAGACGACGTCGGGCAGGGGGTGCTCGGCCAGGTCGACGGGGTCCAGTTCGAGGTCGTCGTACTGGGCGGCGAACCGCAGGAACCAGTCGGCGACGACCGGGGCGAAGCGGCCCTCGCGGGTCGAGCCGATCAGGACGGCGACGCGCAGGGGGGCATCGGTCGCGGTGGAGGAGGCGTGCGAACGCGGAGAGGAAGCCGATGAGTTGGTCATGCCGAGAAACTACAACGACCATGGCAATGAATGCAACGAGCGTTGTAATCACTCCGGCCCGGATACCGTGGCCGGTGACAGGAAGGGGCAGGACGCGTGAGACAAGGGCTGGCGGAGAAGCGGCAGGCGATCGTGCGGGGAGCGCGCCGCGTCTTCGGACGCGACGGCTACACCCGCGCCGGCATGGACTCCATCGCCAAGGAGGCCGGGGTCTCCACCCGCACGATCTACAACCACTTCCCGGAAGGGAAGGCGCAGCTCTTCCGCGTCGTCGTCGTGGAGGGCTCGGAGGAGGTCGTGCGGTCCCATCTGGACGCCGTCGACCGGCGACTCCACAAGGTCACGGACCTGGAGGCCGACCTCATCGGCTTCGCGCACGCCTGGCTGGCGCCGATGCACCGGCACCACGACCACTTCGCCGTCGTGCGGCAGTTGCGGGCCGAGGTGGGCCACGTCCCGCGGGAGTTCCTGGACGCCTGGCGTGCCGCCGGTCCCGACCGCGCCCTCAAGGGGGTGGCGGACCGCTTCCGCGAACTGGCCGAGGACGGCCTGCTCGACGCCCCGGACCCGGAGCGCGCCGCAAGCCACTTCCTGCAGCTGACCGCCGGCGAGATCAGTGACCGCACCTACCAGGGGGGCCTGGCCATTCCGGACGGGGAGCGGGACGAACTGATCGCGTCCGGGGTGCGCGCGTTCCTGCGGGGGTACGAACGACGCTGAGGCCGCGCCCGTGCGGCGCGAAGCCGGGACCGCGACGCCGAACCGGTCGGGCCGGGGCGCGGGCCCGGACCCGGACCCGGCCGTCGGGACGGCCGGGACGGCCGGGGCCGAACCGCCCCGGCACCGATCTCACCGTCGGGATCGTGGAGGAGCCCCGGTGCGGTGCCCGCCGACGCCGTCGCGGACCGGGCGGGGAGAAACGCCCGTCGGCAACACGTGCGCAACACGAGGACACACTCCTGTCACGGGACAACATCCGTCCGAGCCCGCCCTGTTGTCCAGTCCGTGGGACCTGAGCCCCACCCGTCACCCGCGGTGTGTATAGTCCCGGCCCATGGAATCCGGCGTCGAGCTCGTCAAGCGCGCGCACATCGACCTGCTCAGGGTCGCCGCAGCGCTCTGTAGCTGATTCCGCGCGCCCTTCAGGGGCTCCTCTCCCCCGTTCTCCCGGTTTCGCTCATTCCCGGTGCGGCCGGTGTGGTTCAACGTTGCATCCACGCCGCAGCTGTCGTCCGTCCGTGACCGCCGGGGCCTTCCCCACCCCTTTTTCCACTCCAACTTCCGGCATCCGGAACCCCCTTGGAGATCTCATGACCGTGCGCCTGCACTGGTTCCTGCCCACCACCGGTGACGACCGCGACGTGGTGGGCGTGACCGCCCGCGACTCCCTCCAGTCCCGCGCCACCACCCGCCCGCCCACCCTCGACTACCTCGCCCAGGTCGCCCGCGCCGCCGAGTCCGCCGGGTTCGAGGCGGTGCTGACCCCGACCGGCAGCGACTGCGAGGACTCCTGGCTGACCACGGCCGCCCTGATCCCGCAGACCAACCGGCTGAAGTTCCTGGTCGCCTTCCGTCCCGGCGTCATCGCGCCCCCGCTCGCCGCCCAGATGACCGCCACCTACCAACGGCTGTCCGGCGGACGCCTGTTCCTCAACGTCGTCACCGGGTCCGACGCCGACGAGCAGCGCTCCTACGGCGACTTCCTCGCCCACGACGAGCGCTACGCCCGCACCGGCGAGTTCCTGCACCTGTTGCACACCGCCTGGAGCGGAGGGGAGTACGACTTCGAGGGCGCCCACTACCGGGTCGCGGGCGGGCGCCTGCGCCGGCCTCCGCTGACCCGGCCCCCGGTCTTCTTCGGCGGCTCCTCCGAGGCCGCCCTGCCGGTCGCCGCCCGGTACGCCGACACCTACCTCACCTGGGGCGAGCCCCCGGCCGCCGTCGCGCGGAAGATCGCCCGGGTGCGTGATCTCGCCGCCGCGGAAGGCCGCGAACTCTCCTACGGCATCCGGCTGCACGTCATCAGCCGGGACACCGCGGCCGAGGCGTGGGCGGAGGCCGACCGCATCCTGGACGCCCTCGACCCGGCCTCGATCCGGGCCGCCCACGAGCGCTTCAGCCGCTCGGAGTCGGCGGGGCAGCGGGCGATGGCCGCGCTGAGCGGCGGACGCACCGACCGCCTGGAGATCCACCCCAACCTGTGGGCCGGCTTCGGCCTGGTCCGCCCCGGCGCGGGCACCGCGCTCGTCGGCAGCCACGAGCAGGTCGCCGAGCGGATCGAGGAGTACGCGGCCCTCGGCATCGAGCACTTCGTCCTCTCCGGACAGCCGCACCTGGAGGAGGCCATCAGGTTCGGCGAGTGCGTCCGGCCCCTGCTGACCCGCGAACCCGCCCTCGTCTGACGCACGTCGACACCCCCTCCCCGAGACAAGGACTCCCCCATGACCAGCTCCCTCGACAGAAGGTCCGCCCTCCGCCTGTTCGGCGCCGCGGGCCTCGGCCTGGGCCTCGCCGCCTGCGCCGGACCCGGCGGCTCCACCGGTACCGCGAGCAGCGCCTCCCCCTCCGGCCTCGCCACCTCCGGGACCGTGGAGGGCACCGTCTCCTTCGCGCACTGGCGGGCCGAGGACAAGGCGGTGCTCGCCGACCTGATCGAGGCGTTCGTGAAGAAGCACCCGGACGCGGGCGTCGAGCAGGACATCGCCCCGTCCGCCGACTACCAGTCCACCGCCCTGCGCCGCATCCGGGGCTCGAGGACCGGCGACGTGTTCACCGCCTTCCGGGGCGCGCAGTTCGAGCAGATCGTCAAGGCGGGGGTGTACGCGCCGCTGACCGGGACCGGCGTGGTCGACCGGTACCGGAAGAACCTCATAGGCCCCGGCGCTCATGACGGCACCCAGTACGGCCTGCCCTACCAGCTCGTCTTCAACATGCCGCTCGCCAACACCGACGCCCTCGACAAGGCCGGACACACCGGCGCGCCCGAGGACTGGGACGGCTTCCTCCAGCTCCTGGACGACCTGTTGGCCAAGGGCTACACCCCGCTCGCCTGGCCGGGCGGCGACGCGGCCAACGCGGGTCAGCTGCTGAACGTGATGGTGATGAACAACGCGCCGGGCGACGACGCCTTCAGCCGGATCGAGTCCGGCGACGCCAAGGTCACCGACGACTGGTTCCTCACCACGCTGGAGCAGTACGCCGCCCTGCGGCCCTATCTCCAGGAGCGTGCCACCGGTTCCTCCACCGACGCCGTCACCCGGCTCTTCGCCTCCGGCAGGGCGGGTCTGCTGGCCACCGGCTCCTTCCAGATGGCGGGCGTGCGCGCGCTCGGCGCGAAGTTCCCCTTCGATCTCGTCGCCCCCATCACCACCACCGCCGCGGAGGCGAAGTACGAGGGCGTCTTCAACACCACCTTCGTCCTCGGCGTCAACAGCGCCTCGACGGTGCAGCCCGCCGCCTACGCCTTCCTGGAGTTCCTCAGCGACCCGGAGAACGCGGGCGCCTACGCCGACGGCACCGGGCAGCACGTCACCGTCGAGGGCGTGGAGTACACCAACGCCGACCTCAAGGCCGTCGCCCCCTGGCTGACCAGGAAGACGCTGCTCGCCCCGCGCTTCCAGTTCCTCGACCTCGACATCCGCTCGGCCGTGGAGAACGCGACCGTGGCGGTCGTCGGGGGGAAGAAGCCGGAGCAGGCGGCCGAGGAGGCCCAGCGTGTCATCGACCAGAAGCGGTCGTAGGCGGCGCACGGCGCGGGCACTGTGGCTCTTCCCGGTGCCCGCCCTCGCCCTCTACCTGTTCCTCTTCGCCTATCCGGTCCTCCAGGCGGTGCAGTACGCGCTGACCGACTGGGACGGCTACAGCGTGACCTACGACCATGTCGGCCTGCGCAACTTCACCGAACTCGCCACCGGTGACGACACGTTCGCGAACGCCGCCGGGAACAACCTGAAGCTGACCCTCACCGTCGTCGTCGCCCAGACCGCCCTGGCCCTGCTGCTGGCCCTCTGGCTGGTCCGCACCACGCGGGCGTCGACGCTGCTGCGGGCCGTCTTCTTCCTGCCCACGGTCCTGTCGTCGGTCTCGGTCGCCTTCGTGTGGCGGTTCGTCTACGACCCCGACGGCGGCCTGTTCAACTCCGCGCTGCGCGCGGTCGGACTGGACTCCCTGCAGTCGATCTACCTGGGCGACCCGGACACGGCGGTGTTCTGGCTGGCGCTGACCCAGGTGTGGTTCCACGCCGGGCAGATGATGGTGGTCTTCATCGCCGGGCTCCAGGCGATACCGAGGGAGCTGTACGAGGCGGCCGAGCTGGACGGCGCCGGACGCCTGGCCCGGTTCCGGTACGTGACGTGGCCGCTGGTCGCCCCGGCCACCGGCATCGTCGTCGCGTACACCACCGTCCAGTCGTTCAAGGCGTTCGACCTCGTCCTCGGCCTGGCGGGCAATCCGCCGGGCCCCGCCCTCGACATCCTGTCCACCCGCGTCTACACGACGTTCTCCAACAACCAGTTCGGCTACGCCGCCGCCCAGTCCCTGGTGTTCATGGCGCTCATCGCGCTGCTCACCTGGGTGCAGCGACGGGCGATCGGAAGGGCCACCCGATGACCAGGACCGCCAGGACCCTCCGTGCGGTCGCGCTGGCGGCGGGCGCCGCCGTCGTCGTCCTGCCGCTGCTGGTGGTGCTGTTCGGCACCTTCAAGACGCTGCCGCAGCTGTTCGACGCGCCGCTGGCCCCGCCGTCCTCGCCGACCCTGGACAACTACCGGCGGGCGGTGGAGGAGGGCGGTCTCGGCTCCGCGTTCGCCAACAGCGCCGTCGTCACGGCGGGCGCGGTGACGCTGACCCTGGTGGTGGCGAGCCTGGCCGCGTTCTTCTGCGCCCGCGTGCCCGGCCGGGTGGGCTGGGCCGTCTTCGGCGTCCTGGTCGCCGGGCTCGCGGTCCCCGCGCAGGCGGCGATCGTCCCGCAGTACGTCCTCTTCGACCGCCTCGGGCTGACCGACGGCCTGCTCGGCCTGGTCCTCGTCGACACGGTGACGACCCTGCCGACGGCCGTGTTCGTCCTGGGCGGTTTCCTGCGCACCATCCCCGAGGAGCTGTACGAGGCGGCCGAACTGGACGGGGCCTCACCCTTGCGGGCGTTCCGCTCGATCGCCCTGCCGCTGACCCGCCCCGCCCTCGCCACCACCGGCATCTTCCTGTTCGTGATGGACTGGAACGACCTGCTCTACCCCCTGCTGTTCATCCGCTCCCAGGAGCACCGCACGCTGCCGCTGGCACTGCTCGACTTCCAGGGGGAGTTCCTCACCCAGTACCCCCTGCTGTTCGCGGGCGTCGTCATCGCCTCGGCCCCCGTGGTCGTCGTCTACGTCCTGTTGCAGCGCCACTTCGTGGCGGGTCTGACGACGGGGGCGGTACGGGGGTAGGGACGGCGGCGGCCACCGCGGGGCGGACGGGTCAGCCGCTCTCCCGCACCACCAGCCGGTGTCCCGCCCGCAGCACCCGCGGCCGGGTCGCGCGGGCGCCGTCGACGACCTCCAGCAGGGCGGTCACCGCGAGCCGGGCCAGTTTCCGCTTGTCCGGGGCCACGGTGGTCAGCGGGGGCGCCGTGTAGCGGGCCGCCTCGATGTCGTCGAAGCCGACGACCGCGAGGTCGCCGGGCACCGAGAGGCCGCGCTCGCGTGCCGCGTGCAGTACGCCCTCGGCCAGTGTGTCGGCGAAGCAGAGCACCGCGTCGGGCGGCTCGGGCAGGTCGAGCAGTGCGTGCGCGGCGGCGGCTCCGTCGGCCCGGTGGTAGGCGGCGACGGGCGGGGCGAGCGTCTCGTCGTAGGCGAGGCCCGCCGCTTCGAGGGCCTGGCGGTGGCCGGTCAGCCGGGTGGCCGAGGTCGCCGCGTGCGGCGCGCTCTGCCGCCCGACCACCGCGATCCGGCGCCGGCCCCGGGCCAGCAGGTGGGCGGTCGCCTCCCGGGCCGCGCCGGTGTTGTCGACGGTGATGTGGGGGCAGGGCAGGTCGTGGAGGCGTTCGCCGAGCAGCACCAGCGGTACGGGGTCCGGGGCGCGGACGGCGGCCCGGTCGTCGAGGGCGAGCGGGCTGAGGATGATGCCGTCGACGAGCGGGTCCGTGCGGCCGAGCGCGATCTCCAGTTCGGCCTCCGGACGGCCGCCGGTCACCTCCACGAGCAGTGTGCAGCCGTGGGCCGCCGCCTCCCGCAGCAGGTGCTCGGCCAGTTCCGCCCAGTAGGGCATGGTCAGTTCGGGCACGGCCAGCAGCAGCACCCCGCTGCGGCCGGTGCGCAGCCGCCGGGCGGCCGTGTTGGGCCGGTAGCCCAGCTCCTCCACCGCGCGCAGCACCCGCTCCCGCGTCGCCTCCGAGAAGCGCCCGGTGCCCCGGACCACGTTGGAGACGGTCCGCATGGACACCCCGGCCCGCTCCGCCACCTCCTTGAGCCCCGTCATCGCGCGCATCGCGTCAGGTTAGGGCCACGGAGGACGGGCCGGTACCCGAAGGCGGGCCGAGGAGGGCGCTGTCACGAGGTGTTCACGCGCCGGCGCGGTCCGCGGGTACCGCGCTGCCGCAGCAGCCTCGCCCGCACGACGATCGAGCATTGGATTTCGTTTGTTTGTGATCGTTTCATTTCACTCTTGTGGCGGAACGGTCCGAAGCGGCGGACGGTGCGGCAGGGTGAGCGCAGGTGATCTTCACGGCGGGCCCACGCCGTCCGCCCCTCGCATCCCTCCCGGAACCGTCCTCCACCCTCACGAAGGAGCACCGGCCGTGCACCTGACGCACCGTCGAAGAACCGGCGCGACCGTCGCCGCCGCCCTGCTGGCGGGCCTGCTCGCCGCACCCGCCGCCGACGCCGCACCCGCGGCGGCGACCCCCCGCCGGGTGGTGGAGAACCTCGACCGGGGGCTGGTCGCCGTCCCCTCCGGCAAGGGGACCTTCCTCAGCTGGCGCCTGCTCGGCACCGAGTACGCACACGAGGGCGACGACATCGCCTTCAACGTGTACAAGAACGGGCGCAGGCTGAACCGCACGCCGATCACCCGCTCGACGACCTACCTGGACGGCACCCGGGGCGAGGGCACCTACACCGTCCGGGCCGTCGTCGACGGCCGGGAGCGCCGGGCGGGCCGCGCCGCGCTCGAACTCCCCGACGGGCACGCCGAGATCCCGCTCGCCGCCGCCGACGGCTACACCGTCCAGCACGCCTGGCCGGGCGACCTCGACGGCGACGGACGGTACGAACTCGTCGTCAGCCGACTGTCCACCGACCGCTCCGGCACCGACCTGCTGGAGGCGTACGCGCTCACCGGCGAACGGCTGTGGCGCGTCGACCTCGGGCCGGGCTCGCTCGCCCAGGCGCCCGGCAACGGCGCCAACGACCCGGCGCCCGCCGCCATCAGCGGTTCGACGGCCATCGGCGGGTACCGCAACGACGACAACGTCACCGTGTACGACCTCGACGGCGACGGCCGCGCCGAGGTGCTGCTGCACACCGCCGACGGCACCGTCTTCGCCGACGGTTCCCGGGTCCACGCCGCCTCGCCCGCCGACCAGTTCGTCTCCGTCGTCGACGGGGCGACCGGCGCCGAACGCACCCGGCAGCCGGTGCCCGGCGACTTCACCGCCGACGGCCCCTCCGGCGGCCACTTCGGCATCGCGTACCTCGACGGCGAACACCCCAGCCTGGTCACCAAGCTGGTCACCCGCGTCGGCGCCCGGCGCGGCGCGTTCCGCACGCTCTTCCAGACCTGGGACTTCGACGGCACCGACCTCACCCGCCGCTGGAAGTACGTGGTGCCCGCCGACAGCGGCGCGAGCAGCTTCCACCAGGTCCGCACCGTCGACCTCGACGGGGACGGCCGGGACGAGATCGCCGACGGCAACCACGTCGTCGACGACGACGGCACACCGCGCTACGTGATCGACGGCGCCGGGCACGGCGACCGCTTCGACATCGCCGACCTCGACCCCGCCCGCCCCGGCCTGGAGGGCTTCGCCATCCAGCAGTCCGAACTGGGCGTCGTGTCGAACTTCCCCTGGTACTACTACGACGCGGCCACCGGCGAGCGCCTCACGACCGGCGCGCACCCGGCGGACCCGGTGAGCGACGCCGACCTGGACGTCGGCCGCGGCAACGCCGCCGACATCGACCCCGGGCACCCCGGCTACGAGTACTGGACCTCCACCGCCGACGTCACCCGTCCCGGCGCGGGCGTCTTCAACGTCCGCGACGGCAAGGTCGCCACGACCACCCCCAGCGTCAACTTCCGCATCTGGTGGGACGGTGACAAGGCCGCCGAACTCCTCGACTTCACCCACGTCGAGAAGTGGGACCCGGACACCGGGACCGCCACCACGGTCTTCGCCCCCTCCGGCGTCGTCTCCGGTGCCCGCAACGCCACCCCGTTCTACGGGGACCTGATCGGCGACTGGCGCGAGGAGATCCTCGCCGAGACGGCCGACCACACGGCCCTGCGCCTGTACACCACCACCGAGCCGACCTCGACCCGGCTCTACACCCTCGCGCACAACCCGGCCCACCGCCTCGGCTGGACCGTGCGCGGCTACCTCCAGTCGACCTACACCGACTACTACCTCGGCACGGAGACCCGCCGGGTCCCGAGGCCCGCCCTCACGACCCCCGAAGGGAGCCGTCTTCCGTGACCACCACCCGCAGGACCTTCGCCGCCCTCGCGGCCGGGGCCGCCCTGGCCACCGTCGCCCCGGCCGGCGCCGCACGGGCGTCCTCCGCCCACCACGGCCGCGGACGTCTTCTCGCCCGCGACGACTTCCGTCACGGACTGCGCCGGTGGGCCGTCGAGCTCCAGGACGGCGGCACCGTCACCGCGTCCCGCGGCGTCCTGGAGATCGACGTGCCGAGCGGCGCGACCGTCTGGTTCAGGCAGCGGCTGGAAGGGCCGTACGTCCTGGAGTACACCGCCACGCCGGTCGCCGAGGGCGGAGCCAACGACCGCGTCTCGGACCTCAACAACTTCTGGAACGCCACCGACGTCCGCTCCCCGCACGACCTCTTCGCCACCCGCCGCGGCGGTGCCCTGGCCGAGTACGACCACCTGCGGACGTACTACGTCGGTTACGGCGCCAACACCAACACCACGACCCGGTTGCGCCGGTACGTCGGTGAGGCGGGCGTGCGCCCGCTGATCCACGACTACACCGAGCCGCTGCTCGTCCCCAACGAGCCGAACCGCGTCCGGATCGTCTCCGCCGGCTCCACCGTCCGCTGGTGGAACAACGGCCGTCTCGTCTTCGACCACCGGGACCCGGAGCCGTACACGGCCGGGCACTTCGCCTTCCGGACCACCTGGAGCCACTTCCGGATCAGTGACTTCCGGGTGTGGCGCGCGCAGTCTCACGTGCGCTGACCGGACCGGTCGGTACGGCCGTCACCGGTGGGCGCGGACTGTCCGTCCGCGCCCACCGGTCGACGTCAGGCCGCTCGTCGCGCGAGGTCTCCGTGTGCGCGGATGATGTCCGCGTAGTGGTGACCGGAGCCCTTGATCGTGCGTGCCTGGGTCGCGTAGTCGACGTGGACGAGGCCGAAGCGCTTGTCGTAGCCGTACGCCCACTCGAAGTTGTCCAGCAGGGACCAGGCGAAGTAGCCGGCCAGCGGGGCGCCCTTGCGGGCGGCGGCGGCGCAGGCGGCCAGGTGGCGGGTCAGGTAGTCCCGGCGTTCCGGGTCGTCGACGGTGCCGTCGGGGCGGACGGTGTCGGGGAAGGCGGAGCCGTTCTCGGTGACGTAGAGCTTGCGGGCGCCGTACTCGTTCGTCAGGCGCAGCAGCAGCGTCTCGATGCCGCTCGCGTCGATCTCCCAGTCCATGCCGGTGCGCGGCACCCCGTCCCGGCGCACGAAGGCGGCGTGGGGGGCGGGGCCGTCCGGGTCGGCGGCCACCACCTGCGGGAAGTAGTAGTTGAGGCCGAGCCAGTCGAGCGGGGCGGCGATGGTTTCCAGGTCGCCCTGCCGCTCCGGGAGTTCGACGCCGTAGACCTCGCGCATGTCCTCCGGGAAACCCCGGCCGTGGACAGGGTCGAGCCACCAGCGGTTGGTGTGGCCGTCCATGCGGACCGCGGCCGCCAGGTCCTCGGGGCGGTCGCTCGCGGCGTGGATGGTGGAGAGGTTGTTGACGATGCCGACCTGGGCGTCCGGGGCCGCGGCGCGGATGGCGCGGGCGGCCAGGCCGTGGCCCAGCAGGAGGTGGTAGGAGGCGCGGACGGCCGCCGTCAGGTCCGTCCGGCCGGGGGCCATCTTGCCCTCGAGGTGGCCGATCCAGGCCGAGCACAGGGGCTCGTTGAGGGTCGCCCAGTGGGTGACGCGGTCACCGAGGCGTTCGGCGACGACGGAGGCGTACGCGGCGAAGTGCTCGGCGGTGTCGCGCTCGGGCCAGCCGCCGCGGTCCTGGAGGGTCTGCGGCAGGTCCCAGTGGTAGAGGGTGACCGACGGGGTGATGCCGGCCTCGAGCAGGCCGTCGATCAGCCGGTCGTAGAAGTCCAGGCCCTTGTCGTTCACCGGGCCGTCGCCGCCCGGTACGACGCGCGGCCAGGCGACGGACAGGCGGTAGGCGTTGGTGCCGAGGCGGCGCATCAGGCCGATGTCCTCGCGCCAGCGGTGGTAGTGGTCGCAGGCGACGTCGCCGTGGTCGCCGCCCGCGATGGTGCCGGGGGTGTGCGAGAAGGTGTCCCAGATCGACGGGGAACGGCCGTCCTCCGCCACGGCCCCCTCGATCTGGTACGCCGAGGTGGCCGTGCCCCACAGGAAGTCGTCGGGGAGGGCGGCGTAGTCGATGGTCACGGAAGTCCTTTCGGGAGGGGGGAAGTCGGTCACTTGACGGCTCCTGCCGTCAGCCCGGCGACGAGGTAGCGCTGCAGCAGCAGGAAGCCGGCGACCACGGGGACGCTCACCACGAGGGAGGCGGCCATGATCTGGTTCCAGTACACGTCGTTGAGGGTGGAGTAGCCCTGGAGGCCGACCGCCAGGGTGCGGGTGGTGTCGTTGGTCATCACGGAGGCGAAGAGGACCTCGCCCCAGGCGGTCATGAAGGCGTAGACGGCGACCGCGACGATGCCGGGGACCGCGGCCGGGACGACGACGCGGAAGAGCGCGCCGAGCGGGCCGCAGCCGTCCACCATCGCCGCCTCGTCGAGGTCGCGCGGGACCGAGTCGAAGTAGCCGATCAGCATCCAGATGGAGAACGGCAGCGAGAAGGTCAGGTACGTCAGGATCAGTCCGCCGCGGGAGCCGAACAGGGCGATGCCGGTGGCGTTGCCGATGTTGACGTAGATGAGGAACAGCGGGAGGAGGAACAGGATGCCCGGGAACATCTGCGTCGACAGCACGGTCACCGTGAAGACGCGCTTGCCGCGGAAGGAGTAGCGGCTGACGGCGTACGCGGAGAACACGGCGATGACGACCGAGCAGACGGTCGCGGCGCCCGCCACGATCAGCGAGTTCACGAAGTAGCGGCCCAGCGGGACCGTGGACCAGATGTCGATGTACGGGTCGATCGTCAGCTCGGTGGGCAGCCAGCGGAACGCGCCGGTGACGTCGGCGAGCGGCTTCAGCGAGCTGGAGACCATCACGTAGACCGGGACGAGCACGAAGCCGGTCAGCAGGGTGAGGAAGATCCGCCGGGTCCACAGGAAGGAGCGGGGCGGGGCCATCGGGGAGGCGGCCGGTGCCGTCGGCGGGGTGCTAGGCATGCGAGGCCCTCCGCTCGCGCGAGGTGAGGGCGAGGTAGACGCCCGTGACGACGAGCAGGAACAGCAGGAGCAGGACGGACATCGCGGAGCCGGTGCCGAAGTTCCAGGTGACGAAGGACGCCTGGTAGATGTGGACCGAGACGAGGTCCGCGGCCTCGGGCGCCGTCTTGCCGAACATGACGTACGGGGTGTTGAAGTCGTTGAACGTCCACAGGAACAGGACGAGGACGAGCACCTGGTTGACCGGGCGGAGCGAGGGCAGGGTGATGCGGCGGATCTGCTGGAGCACTCCGGCGCCGTCGAGCGCGGCGGCCTCGTACAGCTCGCGCGGGATGTTCTGCAGGCCGGCCATCACGATGAGGAAGGCGAACGGCCAGCCCTTCCAGACGGAGACGGTCAGCAGGGCGAAGAAGCTGTTGTCGCCGATGAGCCAGAACGACGGCTTGTCGGTGACGCCGAGCTGGTCGTGCAGGACGTGGTTCACCAGGCCGTTGTCGTGCTGGAACATGAACACCCAGGTGATGACGGCCGCGTAGACCGGCAGGGCGTACGGCACCAGGAACAGGGCGCGCAGCAGGCCACGGCCGCGGAAGGTGTCCTGCATGCAGATCGCGGCGGCCGTGCCGATCAGCCAGCACAGGCCGACCGACAGCAGGGTGAAGGCGATGGTGACGAGGAACGAGTCGAGCAGGGCCTTGCCGACGGGGGCGTCGAAGTCCACCGACACCGAGTAGTTGTCGAAGGCGGCCCAGGGGGCGGTGCCCCAGTCGCGGATGTGGAACTGGGTGAGTTCCTTGAAGCTCATCACGATGCCGATGACCATCGGCACCAGGTGGACGAGGAGTTCGAGGAGCAGGGCGGGCAGCAGGAGCAGGTAGGGCAGTCCGATGCGGCGGATCCGCCCGGGGCGGCGGCGGGGGCCGCGCGCCGCACCGGGGGAGCTCTTCCGCACGGCGGCCCGGGCTGCGGGCGCGGTGGCGGTCATGGTGGTGTCGGGGCTCACTTCTCGGGCATCTGCTGCTGCGCCTCGGTGAGCGCGGCCTTCACCGAGTCGGTGGTCACCGCGCGTCCGGCGGCGGCGTCGGCGAACAGTTCCTTGACGGCCGTGCCGACGGCGGTCTCGAACTGGGACTCGTCGGGCACCTGCGGCAGGGCGACGGCGCTCTTGGCGAGGGTGTCCTTCAGGACGGCGTTGGCCGGGGAGTTGAAGGCCGGGTCCTGCTGGGCTGTCTTGACCGGCGGGATGGAGCCGTACGCCGTGTTGAGGATCTTCTGTTCGGCGTCGCTGGTCATGAACTTCACGAACTCGGTGGCGCCGTCGAGGTTGTCGGTGTTCTTGAAGACGGCGAGGTTGATGCCGGCGACCATCGAGTTGACCTGCTTGCCGGGGCCGGGGGTGCCGGACTGCACCGGCACGGGAGCGATGCCGTAGGCGTCCTCGCTCATGCCCTGGGACTTGAGGTTGGCGGAGGCGGACTGCCACAGCAGCATGCCGGTCTTTCCCTTGGCGAAGTCGCTGACCGACTGGTTCTGGGCGTACTCGGCGTTGCCCGGGGCGATGACCTTGTCCTTGGCCATGAGGTCGACGTACTGCTTGACCGCGGCGACCGCTCCGTCGTTGGTGAAGTCGGCCTCGCCGTCGGCGGTGAAGAAGTCGGCGCCGTGCTGCTTGGCGAAGACGAAGGCGTGGTGGATGTTCTCGGAGGGGTTCGAACCCTCCATGCCGATGCCCCACTTGCCGTCCTTCGACAGCTTCTTCCCGGCGGCGACCAGCTCGTCCCAGGTGGCCGGCGGGCCGTCGATGCCGGCGTCGGCGAACATCTGCTTGTTGTAGTAGAGGGCGTACGCCATCGAGTACAGCGGGACCGCGGCCGGGTCCTGGCCCTCGACGCCGGTGGAGCCGAGCGCGGAGTCGACGAAGCGGTCCCTGCCGCCGATCCTGTCGAAGTTCTTCGCGTCCCACGGCAGCAGGGCGCCCGTCGCCTGGAGCGAGGCGGACCAGGTGTTGCCGATGTTCAGGACGTCCGGGCCCTGGCCGGAGGTGGTCGCGGTGAGGATCCGGTTGAGCAGGTCGGACCAGGGCACGACCTCCAGCTTGACCTTGATGCCGGTCTGCTTCTCGAACTTGTCGAGCTCGGGCTGGAGGACCTTCTTGTCGACCTCGATGCCGGCGCCCTGGTTGGAGGCCCAGTAGGTGAGTTCCTTCGGCGAGTCGTCGGACCCGCCGCCCGTGCTGGATCCGCCTCCGCAGGCCGAGGCGGCGAGTGCGAGAGACAGGATGACGGCGCCTGTGGCCGCGGCTCGGATACTGCGCATGGCTCCTGATGTCCCTTTCCGGGGTGCATGAGGCGTCTCCGTACGTAAGGCAGCGCCGCACGAAGACAGGACGGCACCGCACGAAGAAAGCGCCTCACGGCTTAATTTAGGACGTGAGTTAAACCCTCCGGAGGCGGCACGTCAAGGGTTTGGACGGACTCACCCGACTCTCGCCGGCCCCCTTGACTCACCCGTTCCACGGATGAACCATTCAGCGTCGAGAGAGCGCTCCCAGCACCCCACGCCGTTCATTTCCCGAACCAGGAGAGCCAGCCCCATGACGTCCGACTCCCCGTCGTCCTCCCGGCCGCCGGCCATCGGCCGCCGCACCGTCCTCGGCGCCGCGGCCGCCGCCCCCGTCCTGGCCGGACTGCCCTCGGCGGCCTCCGCCGCGCCCGCGGCGGGACGCAAGAAGCCGCGCCGGCTGAAGGGCGGCGGCGATCTCGGCCCCAACGTGATCGTCTTCGACCCGTCCACGCCGGGCATCCAGGCCAGGCTCGACGAGGTGTTCGCCCGGCAGGAGTCGGCGCAGTTCGGCACCGGCCGCTACCAGCTGCTGTTCAAGCCGGGCACGTACCACGGGCTCAACGCCCAACTCGGCTTCTACACCTCCATCTCCGGACTGGGCCTCTCCCCCGACGACACCACCATCAACGGTGACGTGACGGTCGACGCCGGCTGGTTCGACGGCAACGCCACGCAGAACTTCTGGCGTTCGGCGGAGAACCTGGCGCTCGTCCCGGTCACCGGCACCAACCGGTGGGCGGTCGCTCAGGCGGCCCCGTTCCGCCGGATGCACGTACGCGGCGGACTCGACCTCGCCCCGTCCGGCTACGGCTGGGCGAGCGGCGGCTACATCGCCGACAGCCGCGTCGACGGCACCGTCGGGCCGTACTCGCAGCAGCAGTGGTACACCCGGGACAGCTCGGTCGGCGGCTGGACCAACGCCGTCTGGAACATGGTGTTCTCGGGTGTCGAGGGCGCCCCCGCACAGAGCTTCCCGGACCCGCCGTACACCACGCTCGCCACGACGCCGATCTCCCGCGAGAAGCCCTTCCTGTACCTCGACGGCGACCGGTACCGCGTCTTCCTGCCCGCGCTGCGGACGAACGCCCGCGGCGTCACCTGGGGCAACGGCACCCCGCGCGGCACCTCCCTGCCGCTGGACCGCTTCTACGTCGCCCAGCCGGGCGACTCGGCGGCCACCCTCAACCAGGCGCTCGACCAGGGCCTCCACCTGCTGCTCACGCCCGGCATCTACCACGTCGACCGGCCGGTCCGGGTGAACCGTCCCGGCACGGTCGTCCTGGGTCTCGGCTACGCCACCCTGATCCCCGACAACGGCGTCACCGCCCTGAAGGTCGCCGACGTCGACGGCGTACGGCTGGCGGGCTTCCTGATCGACGCCGGGCCGGTCGACTCGCCCGTCCTGCTGGAGGTCGGGCCGGACGGCGCGTCCCGGAACCACTCCGCGAACCCCATCACCGTGCAGGACGTGTTCATCCGGATCGGCGGGGCGGGTCCCGGCAGGGCGACCACCAGCATGGTGGTCAACGCCCGGCACACCATCGTCGACCACACCTGGGTCTGGCGCGCCGACCACGGCGACGGCGTCGGCTGGGAGACCAACCGCTGCGACTACGGCGTCGTCGTCAACGGCCACGACGTCCTCGCCACCGGCCTGTTCGTCGAGCACTTCAACAAGTACGACGTGCAGTGGAACGGCGAGCGCGGCCGCACGATCTTCTTCCAGAACGAGAAGGCGTACGACGCCCCCGACCAGGCCGCCATCCAGAACGGCTCGATCAAGGGCTACGCGGCCTACAAGGTCGGCGACCGGGTCACCACCCACGAGGGCTGGGGCATGGGCAGCTACTGCTACTACAACGTGAACCCGGGCATCGTCCAGCACCACGGCTTCGCCGCCCCGGACCGTCCGGGCGTGCGCTTCCACGACCTGCTGGTCGTCTCGCTGAGCGGGCACGGGCAGTACGAGTGCGTCATCAACGACACCGGCGCCCCCACCTCGGGCACCACCACCGTGCCGTCCACGGTGGTGTCGTACCCCTGACCCCGGCGCCGGGGGGCACGCCATGGCCGACGCCGACGGTCGGGCGTGCCCCTGCGGCACCGGTGGCGGCCTCTCCCGGCTGAGTCGCGGGAGGGGCCGCCGTGCTGCGCCTACCGCACGGGCGCGGGGGCCGGCGCGGGGGCGTAGCCGGTGGGCCGGGTGGTGAAGGTGCCGCGGCCCTGGGTGCGGCTGCGCAACCGCGTGGCGTAGCCGAACAGTTCGGCCAACGGCACGGTCGCGGTGACGACCGTGGCACCCGCCCGGACGACCGAACCGGTCACCCGGCCGCGACGGGCGGCCAGATCGCTGAGCACCCCGCCCACCGCGTCCTCGGGCACGGTGACCGTGACCTCGGCGACCGGCTCCAGCAGGACCATCGCGCAGGCCCGCAGGGCGCCTCGCAGCCCGAACCGGCCGGCGGTGCGGAACGCGGTGTCCGAGGAGTCCTTCACATGGGTCGACCCGTCGGTGAGCGTGACGCGGAGCCCGGTCACCGGGTGACCGCCCAGCGGCCCCTCGGCCAGGGCGTCCCGGCAGCCGGCCTCGACCGCACGGACGTACTCCTGCGGCACCCGCCCGCCGACGACCGCCGAGCGGAACTCGAAGCCGGACTCCGGGGAGTCCAGCGGCTCGACGTCCAGGACGACGTGGGCGAACTGGCCCGCCCCGCCGTCCTGTTTGACGTGCCGGAACACGAACCCGGACACCCCGCGGCCGACGGTCTCCCGGTGACTGACCCGGGGACGGCCCACGGTGACGCCCAGCCCCTGCTCACGCCGGATCTTCTCCACCGCGACCTCCAGGTGCAGCTCGCCCATGCCGGACAGCACCGTCTGACCGGTCTCCGGGTCGGTGCGCACGACCAGCGAGGGGTCCTCCTCGGCGAGCCGCGCGAGCGCCGACGCCAGACGCCCGGTGTCCGTGCCCTTCAGTGCCTCGACGGCCACGGAGACGACCGGCTCGGCGACCCCCGGAGGCTCCAGGACCAGCGGGGCGTCCGGCGCGCACAGCGTGGAGCCGGCGCGGGCGGACTTCAGTCCGACCACGGCGACGATGTCCCCGGCGACGGCCCGGTCCAGCCGCGCGTGCCGGTCGGCCCGGACGCGCAGGATGCGCCCGACGCGCTCGGAGCGGCGTGCGGTGGCGTCCCACACCGTGTCTCCCTTCTCGATCGTTCCCGAGTACACCCGCAGGTAGGTCAGCCGCCCGGTGGCGGTGGCGTTCACCTTGAACGCGAGGGCGGCCAGCGGTGCCGCCGGGTCGGCGGCCCGCCGCTGCTCGGCGCCGTCGCCCGCGTGCGCACCGCGGACCGGCGGCACGTCGAGGGGCGACGGCAGGTAGGCGAGTACGGCGTCCAGCAGCGGTTCGACGCCGCGGTTGCGGTAGGCGGAGCCGCACAGCACGACGACGGCGTCACCGCTGCGGGTCAGGTCCCGCAGGGCGGCGGCGAGCGTGCCGGTGCCGAGCGCGCCCGTGTCGCAGAACTCCTCCAGCGCGCCCGGGTGCAGCTCGGCGACGGCCTCCTCCAGCAGCCGGCGCCGTCGGTGCGCCTCCTCCCGCAGTTCGTCCGGCACCGGTGCCGCGTCGCGGGCCTCGCCCTCGTCGGTCCAGGTCAGGGCGCGCATGCGCAGCAGGTCGACGACGCCGGTGAAGGTGTCCTCCGCGCCGATCGGCAGCTGCACCGCCAGGGGCGCGGGGTGCAGCCGCTCCCGGACGGAGGCGACGGCGGCGTCCAGGTCGGCGCCGGCCCGGTCCATCTTGTTGACGAACGCGATCCGCGGCACACCGTGCCGGTCCGCCTGCCGCCACACCGACTCGCTCTGCGGCTCCACACCGGCGACCGCGTCGAACACGGCGACCGCGCCGTCGAGGACGCGCAGGGCGCGCTCCACCTCGTCGGCGAAGTCGACGTGGCCCGGGGTGTCGATGAGGTTGATCCGGTGGCCGTCCCAGGCGCAGCTGACGGCGGCGGCGAAGATGGTGATGCCCCGGTCGCGTTCCTGCGGGTCGAAGTCGGTGACGGTGGTCCCGTCGTGCACCTCGCCGCGCTTGTGGGTGGTGCCGGTGGCGAACAGGATCCGCTCGGTGACGGTGGTCTTGCCGGCGTCGACGTGGGCGAGGATGCCCAGGTTGCGGACGGTGGCGAGGGGGTTGGTGCGCATGGCCCGTGGCCTTTCGGATGATCCGGAAAAGGGCGGCGCGATGTCCCCGACGCACGACGTCGAACGCCCCCGATGTGCGGGGCGTCGAAGATCAGACGTGCGTCACGGGTATCCGGTGCCGGGCGCGCAGTGGGCACCGGACGGACCGGGACACCAGGATCACCACGGACCGACGGGACCGGGAACGGGGAGCGGCAACGGTGGCGTGGTCGCGCACGGCCGGTCTCCCCTCACTGGTCATGGATGCGCTGCCCCAGGACGGGCGGCGTCTGCTCGGTGAGTGTAGGGAGGGAGCGGAAGGTCGGGCCACGCAATATCCACGTCTCACATATTGATACGACGTTTCCGGCCAGCGAGATGTCTGAGATCGTTGTACGGCCCACACGGTTCGCGCGGCCTCCCGCGAGGGGGACGCGTGGTGCCGTGCGGGCCGCCGGCGTACGCCGCCGGTGACCGTTCCTCCCCGGAAAGACCGTGAAATGCCCGCACCAACCACCAGCCCGGCCCCGGCTCCCGCCAACTCCCGGTCCCGGGTCCTCATCGCGAGCCTCATCGGCACGACGATCGAGTTCTACGACTTCTACATCTACGCGACCGCCGCCGTCCTGGTCTTCCCCCAGCTCTTCTTCCCGAGCAGCGACCCGACGACGGCCCTGCTGTCGTCCTTCGCGGTGTTCGGCGCCGCGATGGTCGCCCGCCCGATCGGCGCCGTGGTCTTCGGACACCTCGGCGACCGGCTCGGCCGCAAGGGCACGCTGGTGGCCTCGCTCCTCACCATGGGCATCGCCACCTTCCTCATCGGCGTGCTGCCCACCTACGCGCAGGCCGGCTGGGTCGCCACCGCGCTGCTGGTGCTGATGCGGCTCGCGCAGGGCTTCGCGCTCGGCGGCGAGTGGAGCGGCGCGGCCCTGGTCGCCACCGAGAACGCCCCGAAGGGCAAGCGCGCCCTCTACGGCACGTTCCCGCAGCTGGGCGCCCCGCTCGGCTTCATCATCGGCAACGGCCTCTTCCTGATCATCGGCGCGCTGCTGCCGTCCGCGGCGGGCGCCGACCCGTCCCAGCCCTCGGACGCCTTCCTGAGCTGGGGCTGGCGCATCCCGTTCCTGTTCTCCGCGGTGATGGTCGCGATCGGCCTGTGGGTGCGCATGCGCCTGGTGGAGGCGCCGGTCTTCTCCAGGACCCGCGAGGCCGGGCTGGTGCGCAAGCTGCCGCTGGCCACCGTCTTCCGCGGCCACTGGAGGCAACTGGTCCTCGGCACCTTCTTCATGCTGGCGACGTACGTGCTCTTCTACCTGATGACCACGTTCTCGCTGAGCTACGGCCGCACCCCCGAGGACGCCGCCGTGCCCGGCCTGGGATACGACTACACCACCTTCGTCCTGATGATGATCTTCGGGGTGCTGTTCTTCGCCGTGTTCACCCTGGTCTCAGGACCGCTCGCCGACAAGTACGGCCGGCGCTCCACGCTGATCCTGGTCACCGCCGGGATCCTGGTCTTCGGGCTGGTCTGGGTGCCGCTGATCGGCCTGGGCACGCTGGGCGTGGTGCTGTGGCTGGTGCTCGGCTTCACGCTGATGGGCATGACGTTCGGCCCGATGGGCGCGCTGCTGCCGGAGCTCTTCCCGACGAGCGTGCGCTACACGGGCTCCGGGATCTCCTACAACGTCAGCTCGATCCTCGGCGCGGCCGTCGCCCCGTTCATAGCGGTCGCCCTGTGGGAGGCCGGCGACGGCTCGCCGTGGCTGGTCGGCGTCTACCTCTCCTCGATGGCGCTGCTGACCCTGGTGGCGCTGCTGCTGGGCAAGGAGACGAAGGACGTGGGGCTCGACGAGGGCGAGGCCGTCGACACCTCCGACCGGAACGAGAGCCCCGTCGCCACGACTGCTTCCTGAACCGTCCGGCGTCCGCACCGCGGCCCCCTTCCCCGTCCGGGGCGGAAGGGGGCCGCGGTGCATTTTCGCGGGCGAAGGCGTCGGCGCTCTCGTCGAGGTCGTGTCCGACGTGGCCTTCCAGGTCGCGGATGGTGGTGGGCGAGGCCGCACGGGACGGGCGGTCGGGGCCTGCGGGCGGGCTGACCCGGGGGGCAGTTGCTCCCGTCCCGGGACGCGGGGTCCTAGCCGGCGCACCACCACCGGCCCGAACCCTCCGCGCGTTCCTCACTCATAGAGGTGGATATCTCCGTTCCGCAACCCCTGTCCCTGCTTCCTCCCCCATCCACTACCGTGTCCCCAGGCACGCATCGCGGCTGATCGGACGCTCGCCAGGACCGAATGTCGAGGACACACGTGCAGATCACGCCCCTGAATCCCGAGGACCCGCCCTCGATGGGTGACTTCGAGCTCCTCGGCCGGATCGGCCAGGGCGGCATGGGCCAGGTCTTCCTGGGCGAGTCCCTCGGCGGTGAGCCCGCCGCGGTGAAGGTGATCAAACCGTCGGTCGTGGACTTCGAGTCCCGGCAGCGGTTCGCGCAGGAGATCGAGGTGCTCAAGACCATCTGGGGTCCGCGCATCGCGGCGTTCCTGGGAGCGGACGCGGAGGCGGAGCAACCGTGGCTGGCCACCGAGTACGTGGACGGCCCGGACCTCGCGCGGCACGCCAAGACGCACGGGCCGCTGCCGTCCGTCCTCACCGCGGCGCTCGGCGCGGTCCTCGCGGAGGCGCTGTCGGCCGTGCACGCCCAGGGCCTGCTGCACCGCGACCTCAAGCCGGCCAACGTGCTGATGGGACCGAACGGCCCGAAGATCATCGACTTCGGTCTGGCCGCGTTCACCGAGTCGTCCGTCTCCCTCACCGCCCCCCCCACCAGGTCGTCGGCACCCCGATCTGCATGGCCCCGGAGCAGGCCGCGGGCGTGAAGCCGCTGACGGCGGCGGTGGACGTGTACGCGCTGGGGCCCTGCTGCTCTTCGCCGTGACCGGCCACTACCCGCATGAGGCGGCCACCCCGTACATGGTGTTCCACCTGGTCACGGACCCCGGTACGGCACCGGACCTGTCCGGCGTGCCGGACGAGCTGGAACCGCTGCTGACCGGCATGCTCGCCCAGGACGCCGCCGTCCGGCCGTCGCTGACCGAGGTGGTGCAGCGGTGCCGCTCGGTGATCGAGGCCCGGGGCATGAAGATCGCCCAGGCCCGTCGCAGGCTCACCGCGCACACGGCGGGGCAGCGGCACAGGGAGTCACCCTCCGACGGCATCCCCACCGTCGCCTGGCCCGCCCCCGCGAACGACACCCCGGCCACGGAGATCAGCCCGGCCGAGCTGGAGACACCGGCCCCGGCCGATGCCCCGCCGGTCTCCCCCGCCACCCCGGTCGAGACCGGCTCCGGCAGCCCCGCCGTCGCTCCGTCCCACGACGACGACTCCCCCGGCCCCGCCGATCCTCGGGTCCCCGGCTCCCCCGGTGTCGTACCCGCCGAGCCGCGGGACCGTCCCGACGGGTCCCGGCGCGAACAGCCGGCGCCGGACCGCCGCCCGCCCGCGGATCCCCAGCGGCCGAAGGGGCCGACGCACTCGCTGCGCCACTCCGTCCAGGCCCGCAGGACGGCGGAGCGGCTGCGTACCGCGTACGCGGCGAAGGCCCCGTTCTGACACCGGCGGCCGGTCGGCCGGGACGGGCCTCACGCCCGCTCCCCCGGCCCCACGCCCCGCCGGTCCGGCCGTGCCCCCGCCACCGGTCGTCCGCACCGCCCCACGTCCACCCCATCGACACGATCGCCCAGGAGGCCCCTCGTGACCGCCGACTTGAGCACCGCTCCCGCGACGAGCGGTGAGGACGCCCAGTACCCGCCGGGCGCCCAGATCCTCGTACGGGACGAGGTGTGGCCGGTGCGCAACGCCACGCGGACCGAGCACGACGGGGCCAGGATCGAGGCGGTGGGCGCGTCGGACTTCGTACGGGACCAGGAGGCGGTGTTCTTCGACAGGCTCGACCGGATCGAACTGCTCGACCCGAAGCTGACCCGCCTGGTGCGGGAGACTCCCCGAACTTCCGCCGCTCCCGCCTGTTCCTGGAGGCGGTGCTGCGCAAGACGCCGCTGCCGCAGGCCGAGCGCGGGCTCGCGGACTCCTTCCTCCTGGACGCCCTCCCCTACCAGCAGCGCCCCGCCCAGCTCGCCCTGTCCGGCCGCAACCTG
Source organism: Streptomyces sp. NPDC044984 (assembly GCF_040646935.1). Taxonomy (NCBI): domain Bacteria; kingdom Bacillati; phylum Actinomycetota; class Actinomycetes; order Kitasatosporales; family Streptomycetaceae; genus Streptomyces; species Streptomyces sp. NPDC044984. The sequence goes on along the minus strand of NZ_JBEZBE010000006.1, from coordinate 123,005 downwards.
CGCCCCCGCCTGCTCATCGCGGACGTGGTCGGCCTCGGCAAGACGTTGGAGATCGGTCTCACGCCGGCCGAGCTGATCCGCCGCGGCCGGGGCGAGCGCATCCTCGTCGTCACCCCGCAGCACGTGCTCGAGCAGTTCCAGCACGAGCTGTGGACGCGGTTCGCGATCCCGCTGGTGGGGACTGGTCGTGCGCCGGCTGGAGATCTCCGAGCGGGAGATCTCGCGGCGGGCGGATGTGTGGGGCGCGGAGGACGGCTGGCCGCGGTCGCCCGAGGTCGCGGTGCCGAGGGAGAAGGTCAAGGCGGACCGTGAGGCCGAGATGCGTGCCGCGCACGCGCACTTCCAAGCTCGCTTGGACAAGGAGATCACCGCTGGCCGCTGGACTCCGCCTGGGAGCCGCAAGGCCTGAGCGCCGCTCCTCATAGCGCAGGTCGGCGCTTCATTGAGAGAAGCGCCGACCTCGCAAGTCACGATATGCCTCGACCGACCGTGGAACGGCCAGCTCACATCGCCTTGAGCAAGACCGACCACGCCGCCGAGGCAACCGTCAGCACTGGCCCGTGCTCCAGTGCCTGCTTCGAGTCCCGCACATGGACGACCCCGCCAGCGACAGCGACTTCCACGCACTCGCCACCCTCGCCGCTGCTGTAGGTGCTCTTGCGCCAGACCAGTTCACCGTTCGCCTTAGCTTCGTCCACGGCGTTCATCTCTCTCCCAGTAGCTTCTCGATCAGTTGCAACGACTCACGCGGCGTCAGCGCCTGTGCCCGGAGGATGCCGTACTGCTCCTCGTGCTCACGCACCGAACTCCGCTCAAGGAGCAGACGACTTTCCTTCTGCACCTCCACATAGGCGATCCTCTGGCCTCTGGCCGTCTCGATCAAGGTGAACGGACCAGCCAGCGCCGCATGTTCACTGACCTCGGTCGGCATGATTTGAACCTCGACGTTCCGGCTCCGCCCTCGAAGGCAGATTTCCTCCAACTGCCCACGCCACACACCCCACCCGCCGATCGGCCGCCGTAGTACCGACTCCTCGATCACGAAGCTGATCGTCGGGAAGGGCTGCCGGTCGAAGATCTCCTGCCGAGCGATGCGCGCCGCCACCCGCTCAGAGATGACCCTCTCGTCCAGAAGAGGGCGCCGCGTGTCGAACACAGCCCGCGCGTACTCCTCCGTCTGCAACAACCCCGGAACGGCCTGGTTGGCATACACATGCAGCTCAACCGCCTCCGCC